>CAYIBX010000010.1:0-39154 GCA_964361785.1 uncultured Gammaproteobacteria bacterium
GAGTTTGCTCAAGAATTTTAGAGAAAATCCGCTCTAAAGTACTCTAGACCCATGCAGTATATGTCAGTCCTCATACGCTACGGAAAAGGATGGATAAAGGGGAAACGAATTATGTCTTAGTAGATGTGCGCAGTCCTCAAGAGTACGATAAGGAACATATCATTGGGGCCATCAGCATTCCTGCATACAAAGACCCCAACACCTCTATTTCTCTTGAGACCGAGAAAGAAGAAAAAGAAAGAATTATCAACGCATTCAATAATGTAAGGAACGAAAAAGAAATTATTGTGTACTGCTACAGTATACCTTGTATGACGGGAAGAAAAATAGGCAAGCTCCTTTCGGAACATGACATTTATGTAAAACATCTCGGTATCGGTTGGAACGAATGGCGGTATTCCTGGAATTTATGGAATCATGACGGCGAGACGCCAACCGATGTCAAAGAGTATATTGTATCCGGCAAAGAATCCGGAAAGCCAATGATAAAAGATACGTTTTCTCCCTGTAAAGTGGGCGAGTTAGGTTGCTAAACTATGGTTTTATAGCCACCATGCTTATTTCAATATTTGCCCCCATCGGTAATTCCTTAACTCCGACGGTTTCTCTTGCTGGATATGGTTCACTCATATAGCTTTTATATACCCCATTTATTTTTCCGTAAACAGACATGTCCGTTATGTACATGGTAGTTTTGACCACATCCGTAAATGAAACACCAGCTATTTCTAAAATTGCAACCAAGTTCTTCATGACTTGATGGGCTTGTTCTTCTATTGTTCCTTCAAGTAGTTTTCCATCCGGTGTTGAATGAATTTGACCAGAAGTAAAAACAAAATTGCCCTTAGCAATTGCTTGTGAATATGGCCCTATGGTAGCTGGCGCTTTTGACGTGTTTATTTTGGTTTTCATAGTTCACCTCATTTCCATTTTATCGAGTACTTTTTAACGCCTGAGAAATATCGTGAATGATATCGTCAACATCCTCAATGCCCACTGATAGTCGTATCAGCGTGTCACTTAAGCCGATTTTCTCTCTTTCCTTATTAGGAACAGAGGCGTGCGTCATGGAAGCAGGGTGCTCAATGAGAGATTCAACTGCTCCTAAACTTTCGGCGATTGCGATAAGCCGTAAATGCTCTAGAAAGGAAATCGCTGTTTTTATTGTCCCCTTTAGCTCAAATGAAATCATTCCTCCAAATCCACTCATTTGCTTTTTGGCAATGGTATAACCAGGATGGTCGGGTAAGCCTGGGTAATATACTTTTTTAACTTTTTTGTGGTGTTTCAGGAAGTGTGCAATCTTTACCGCATTCTTCTCATGTTTTTCCATCCGAAGAGATAGCGTTTTAATTCCTTTCAGGACTTGGTAGCTGTCAAACGGGGAAAGGATAGCCCCGACGGCGTTTTGTAAAAACTTTAATCGCTCTGCAAGTACGTCGTCATTGACGATAATACTGCCGCCAACTGTGTCACTGTGGCCTCCGAGATACTTTGTCATTGAATGAACGACGACATCTGCTCCCAAATCCAATGGTTTTTGAAAATACGGAGAAGCAAATGTGTTATCAACGACGGTGAGTATCTTTTTCGATTTTGCCAATCGGGCAACAGGGACGATATCAACAATTTTCATGAGAGGGTTTGTCGGCGACTCAACCCAGATCATCTTTGTATTGCGCAGAAAATGGGTTTCAAGTCCATTTGCGTTAACAAAATCTACGAACGTGAACGTTATATTGTATTTCTCAAACACCTTAGTAAAAAGTCTACGCGTGCCTCCGTAGACATCATCAATAGAAACAACATTATCTCCATTTTTTAACAGAAGAAGTATATTGGTTATTGCTGCAAGCCCAGACGCATAGGTAAATGCGTACTTGCCGCTTTCTAATGCTGCCAAATTTTTTTCTAAAGCAGAACGTGTAGGATTGCCGGATCTGGAATACTCATACCCTCCTGTTGGAATATTTACTTTTTTTCTCGCAAATGTCGTAGATAAATGAATAGGCACTACGAAGTCACCACTTCCACCATCTTTAAGGTTTGGTTCATTTCCTACATGTATAGCGTTTGTTGAAAATCCGTTATTTAGAGTTTTTGTGTATTTCATATTTTTTCCCATCAAAAAACCTCCCCTTCGGGAGGTTCTATTGCACAAAAAGCGCAACCTCCCTAGGGAAGGATTGCACAACAGTTAACTTCAAATGCAATTTTCATTATGTTCAATATATCACGAAAGAAACCTGCTGTCAATTTTTTAGTATGTGGATTTTACAAGTTTTTCTTTCTGCATTCTATATAACAACATGTCGCCACTAACTTTAAAGACATCTAGTAATTCTTGAAATATCGACAGCAAGATTTTTTGGCCCGTGATCTTTATACCACTCTGCATGCATTATTGAATGCCCTATTTCGTGAGCAATGGAGAATTTTGTTCTTTCAGCATAGTTTTCATACGCGTGCTCATCAATAGTTATTTGTGAAAAATCAGAACTAATGAACGCGTCTATTCCAAGAAGTTCTTTTATTCCCGGTACGACCACCAAAGCAATATGCATTTGCAATTCAACAATTTCTTCTATAGGAATGGGCAAGATTCCAGAAGGGTTATACTTTTGGAGAAATTCGTTTGCCTTGCGGTTCACGTCGGCAAGTGAGAGACCTGATGGATTCATTGTTCATTGCCGTTGGCTTTATTCAAAAGCTCAATGAGTTTTTGAATTTTCTTTTTATCTAATTTTTCGCCTCTGGCTGTCCGATAAAAAGCTGGTAAAAAAGATATAACTTTTGGATCATTTCTTATGTCATGAGGAACTGTACCTTTTGCAATGTGTGCTAAGTCGAAAAATGCAATCCATTCTGGTGATCCTTTTGATATCTTGAGCGCTTCTGCATACCCCTCTAGTTTTTCTTCATCCACGGTTGGAGGAAGAATATTTCTTTCCAATCTACTAATGTTGCCTGGGTCGAAATGGTATCGTTCGCAAAATGAACGCAAAGTAAAACAGAGTGCGATTCTTTTCGAGCGAAAAAATTCTCCGAAATTTATAGCTGATGGAACTTGACTTTTATTCATATCTGTTGTAAGAATAATACAACAGAATTTGGTTGTCAAGTTTTAGAAAGAAGGTGATATATGGCCCATTCAAAGACAACTAGCACAAGAGTTGCGAAAAAGGCTTCAAAGCTTTTTCGTAAAAGTCATAGCAGAAGTGTTAAATCAGTTTCAGGAAGTGCGTTATCTCAAAAACATGGAAGAAAACATCGAAAATAAAATTTTTGCGGGGTTCGTTTTAGTCGAGTCGACACATTCGGTCGTACCCCTCGAAATCTTGACAAACTGTGGAAATTCGGCGGGCGGGAACCTGCGACCACACGACCCCAGTTTATAAAAATTTGGTCGGGACGTCCGGACTTGAACCGGAGACATTACGCACCCCATGCGTACATTCTACCAACTGAATTACGTCCCGTTATCGACCGCTTGTATTCTATCATTTCTTGTGTGAGAATGGAGAATAAACCTCTTCCTGCCCACCAAAAGGAGAATATATGCCAGTAGACGCAAAACTTCAAGCCATTCGTCTTGCCATGGAGCAAATCGATAAGCAGTATGGCAAAGGATCGATCATGAAATTGGGTGAAAAAGCTAACATACGGATGGCTATCGATGTTATACCTACCGGTATTATGGCGCTTGATTTAGCACTTGGTGTGGGCGGACTTCCAAAGGGCCGCATTGTCGAAATATATGGACCAGAAGCATCCGGAAAAACGACAGTGTGTTTATCAACCATTGCTGAAGCACAAAAAGTTGGCGGAGTGGCGGCATTTATCGATGCTGAACATGCACTCGATCCACAGTGGGCAGAAGTACTTGGGGTCAAGCTTGATGATCTTTTGATCTCTCAACCTGACACAGGTGAACAAGCATTAGAAATAGCGGAAACGCTTATCCGTAGTGGTGGCATAGACGTTATTGTGATTGATTCTGTGGCAGCGCTTGTACCCAGAGCTGAGATAGAAGGCGAAATGGGAGACAGCATGATGGGAGTCCATGCTCGACTCATGTCTCAGGCTTTGCGAAAGTTGACAGCTGTCATTTCCAAATCCAAAACAGTTGTCATTTTTACCAATCAGTTGCGTCAGAAAATTGGTGTGATGTTTGGTAATCCTGAAACAACGACCGGTGGCATGGCGCTTAAATTCTATGCTAGTGTTAGGATGGATGCGCGTAAAATAGAAAGTCTTAAAGACGGCGATAAAGTCATTGGGAGCCGTCATAGAGTCAGAGTGGTCAAAAATAAAGTATCACCCCCATTTCGAGTGGCAGAGTATGACGTGATGCACGATGGCATATCCAAAGAAGGCGGACTGTTGGACGTAGGTATTGAGTTTGGTATCCTTACCAAATCAGGCGCGTTTATAAAGTATGGTACGCAGATGCTTGGACAAGGCAAAGAAGCGAGCAAGCTGTATTTAAAGGAAAATCCAAAAGTGGGTAAGGATATCGCAGAAGCGATATGGAAAGTAGTCAAAGCTGGTAACACGCATACAAAAGTAGCGGTTGTTGAAGACTCAGATGGTTGATGATACTATATTTCAAAAATTGCTGGACGTAGGTTTTCGTCTCGTATCCTTTCGTCCAAGAAGCAAAAAAGAATTTGTTGATGCACTTCAGACGGCATGTAAAAAAAGGCATATCGAAGACGTTTCTATCATAGATACAGTGCTTACTCGTCTTACAGAGTTAGGATACGTTGATGATGAGAAATTTACGAAATGGTGGATTGATCAGAGAAATCAATTTCGGCTCAAAGGTTGGCGTGCACTCTCCTTTGAACTCCAGCAAAAAGGTATTGATCGTAATCTTATACAGATGATTCATCAAGAACTTGAAAGTAACGATGCTTCACAAGAGGAAATAAACGCTACAGCACTTGTCCAAAAGGCATTAGTAAAGTTTCAGAACGTATCTTTTAAAGAGCAAAAAATGAAGCTTTATAGCTATCTTCAACGACGAGGCTTTGAAAGTTCGGTTATTTCGCGTGTCGTTGACGCGATGGGAAAGAAAGGATACAATACAAGTACTAGCTGATGGGAAGTTTTAAGTTAAGAATTATAGTAGGATTTATGAACACACGAACTTTATTTTTATCTCCTACCTACCACGCCGCATAAATTGCGGTAGTTCTTCACTTGTCTTTCTTAAGCTTTGATTTTTATCAATGAAAGGAAATATGGTATGTTTGACGTATTAAAAACTCTCTCAAGTTTGGTAAAACCTCGATTTTATAAGGAAGCTCCCACATCTTCCCCTGTTGCATCTAAACCAAGTGATCCGACAAAGCTTGGCAAAAACAAAAAAAGGCACGTTGAAGCACCTGTACAACCGTCTATAGATTATGATGCCCAACTAAAGCTTGCACAAGCACAGGCCCAAGCCCAAGCGAATGCGCAAGCATTGCAAATTGTACTCGAAGCCAAAGATGAAGCACTTCGTATTAGGCGCGAAGCTGAAAATTCTATCCATGCGTTAGAGCACACCTTACGTCAGCGAGAAATTGCATCAGACAGAAAAGACGCTGGTCTTGAAGTACGCGAAAAGCGTGTCGTAGACACGGAAAGTTTGTTAGAAAAAAAGCGTGCTGATTTAGAAGAAAAAAAGATCAGTATATTTGAACGGTTAGAAAAAGCAGCGCACATGACGCGTGAAGAAGCCAAGAATGAAATTTTAGAAAGACTTAAAGGCGAGTTGGCAGAAGATGTAGCCAAAGAGATACGAGAATCTGAGGCGGGAGCGAAAGAAGAATCAAAAGCGAAGGCAAAGGAGATATTAGTAGATGCTATGCGACATGGTGCGACGGATTACGTTTCTGAATATACAGTTTCGGTTATCAAAGTGACGGATGAAGAGGTGAAAGGAAGAATTATCGGCAAGGAAGGCCGAAATATTCGAGCGTTTGAGACTGCCACCGGTGTTGACGTCGATCTTGACGAACCAGGAGTTATTCGACTTTCCTGTTTTGATCCGGTCAGACGTGAGATTGCCCGCGTGACACTTGAACGACTTCTTCGTGATGGACGAGTACAACCGGTTCGCATCGAAGAGCTTATTGTAGAGGTGAAGAAAGAAACAGAACGCATCATGTTTGAAGAGGGACAAAAACTCTGCCATGCGGTGGGCGTATATAATTTGCCACCACCACTTATTGCATTACTTGGTCGATTTAAATATCGCTATTCGTATGGTCAAAATATGATTGCCCATACTATGGAAGAAACGAAAATTGGTATCGCGATAGCGCAGGAGATAGAGGCCGATGTAAACGTTGTGCGTCTTGGGTGTTTACTTCACGACATAGGAAAAATAGTGTCAGAAAAAGAAGGAAATCACGTCACGTTAGGTGTTGATTTATTGAAAAAGTATGGTATGCCGCAAAAAGTCATTGACTGTGTCGCTCAGCATCATGAAGACACACCTTTTACCAGTAGTGAGTCGATGCTTGTCTATATTGCAGACGCAATATCAGGAAGTAGACCGGGTGCGCGATACGAAAACTATGACGAGTATGTCAAAAGACTTAAAGATCTAGAAACAATTGCCAAATCTCATACAGGCGTCACTGAAGCGTTTGCGTTTCAAGCGGGGCGTGAGATACGAGTAATTGTCGATCCGGGTAAGGTAACGGACGCAGAAGCGGTTGCGATGGCCAAAGACATTCGCGACGAAATTAGCAAAAAAGTTATTGTTCCGGGTCAAATTAAAATTACGGTCATCCGCGAGCTGCGCGCGATAGAAACATATAAATAAAGGTAACTTCTTGTTGCAACAATCCTTTTAAAGTAGCTAGTAACAATTAGATTGTTACAGTGCGATGCAGAAAATAATATGTTGACATGATGCTCCATATTATCTACAGTGCTATTTAGAGACTGTCATGACAATCTCTAAGTTTTTTTAGATCGTTGTTATCCTCTGCCCACGAAGGGAGGTGAAACATACATGACAAAAGCAGATTTAGTAGAAGTCGTTGCAAAAAAAGCCAATCTTACAGCCAAAGCGGCAAGAGAAGCAGTGGCCGCAGTATTTGGCGCAGTGACAGACGCCCTGAAGAAAGGCGATAAAGTAGTCGTTACAGGATTTGGTACCTTTATGGTGAGATCCCGTAAAGCACGCGTTGGACGAAACCCACAGACTGGGAGTGCTATCAATATTCCAGCACGCAAAACTCCAGGCTTTACCGCAGGGAAAGCATTGAAGAAAGTCGTTCGTTAACGTATGGACGCTTTTTTCCATGAGAGATCCACACGTGTGGATCTCTTTTGGTATCATTTACTTGATGTTGACACTATGACTTTGTATACTAGTATATATGCCACCGAAACCGAAACGAAAACGAGCATCATTTAATCAAACAGTGACCGTCAAAGCAGCTCCCCAAGTCAAAGATGTTTCAATTGATGGTGATGAGAAGATCAAAAGTTCCGATGTGCAGACAAGTCCATCTGTTGGTAGGCAAGTGGTAGAAGTAGTAGAAGAAACTGTTGTACCTGAAGCCATTGAGACTATCAAAAAAGACGCTCAAGAAATTGAAGATGCGGTGGAGAATCTGGAAGAAGCAGTAGAAGCAACTCTGCCCGAAGAGAAGGTACGTAATAATAGCAATGAAGAAGTTGTTGAATCGCTTTTTTCTTCAAAGACTAGTGATGTGAGACCAGAGATTACCGTTGTTGGGAAGAAAGATAAGTCGTTAGCAGTCTGGGTTGGCGCTATGCTTGGGATTGCGGTCGCGGTTGGCGTCGGACTCGTGTTTTTGGTCAAGGGTCCGAATGGTATTTCTTCAATTGGTGCTAATCCTACTCCTACAGTGGCTCCTCCTTCAGCACCAACACCCACAGTTGCAGTAACCGCTGAACGCAAAGATATTTCTGTGCGCGTGTTAAATGGTGGCGGAGTAGTGGGTGCTGCGTCGGAAATGAAGACGTTTTTAGAAGATAAAGGCTACACAGTGGTGAGTACGGGCAATACTCCTGAATACACGTATGATTCAACGGTTGTTCAAGTCAAAGAAGGTAAAGAAAGCTTCAAGACAATGCTTACCGATGATCTCAAGGTAGATTATACACTGGAATCCTCTGCAGAGTCTGTTGCCTCTGATGCGGCATACGATGCGGTAGTCATCGTTGGTAAAGAATAAATCCGTCATGAAGTACAAAGCGATTTTTCTCGATGTCGATGGTACCACGGTTGTTCATGGATTAGAGAATCTTCCCACAGATCGTGTGACAAAAGCGATTATTTCCTGTCGTACGTTAGGTGTCAACGTGTGCCTTGCGACTTCTCGCACTTTATCTTCTGTGCGTCGCATTATCGATCATTTGAATCTTTTTGGGTATCATGTCATCTCAAGTGGTGCGCAGATATACGATGGAAAGTCAAAAAAGATTATTATAGAAAAAAGTATTCCCACTCATGCGATAGAATTAATCTATCACGTCGCGAAAAAATATAACGCATCGGTCAAATTCTTTGATGGAGAGAAAGATTCACAGTTTGATGGTGTGCATATTCCCAAAAAAGTTGTTGGTGCGTATTTTCCAGAAATAGAGCCACAAGTGCTTGAGAAAATTAATGATGAGTTAGAATCTGTCGAGGGCATCGCTCTTCATCGGATGGAATCGTGGAAATCACATTATGAATGTTTGGATATTACACAGAAAGAGGTGTCCAAACTTCATGGGATCGTTGATGTAGTTAAGTTATTGAATATCGACAGGAAAGATGTGATCGGTGTCGGCGACGGGTACAATGACTTTCCCCTTCTATTAGCTTGTGGATTAAAAATTGCGATGGGAAATGCCGTGCCGGAGCTTAAAGCTATCGCCGACTTCGTCGCCCCCAGTGTTGATGAAGACGGTGTAGCCACTGTAATCGAAAAATTTATCCTCTCGTAGTTCCCTTACTTCCCTTACATCCCTAATTTCCCCTATAATCTCTTCACCATGAAATACTTTATCAAAACCTTCGGTTGTGCGGCCAATGAAGCGGATAGTGAGCGGGTCGCAGCGCTTTATACGTCTCGTGGATATACTGCATCCAAAACTATGAAGGGGGCAGATGATGTCATCATCAACACCTGCATGATTCGCGCCGCAGCAGAGCATCGGGTCTATGGCTTGGTGCACAATTTATCGTTAGAAAAAAAGAAAGGCAGGAAAGTCAAAATAGTAGTCACTGGTTGTATGGTCGGTATGGCCGCACGGGAAAAAACAGGGAAGATGCTCTCCCTCCTTCACAAGAAAATGCCGAGTGTCGATGAATTTTTGCCTATTGAAGAAGTAGGATTTGATTTTGCCCCCATCCGTACTACGGGAAGCCGAGCACTCGTTCCTATTACCAACGGATGCAATAATTTCTGTACGTTTTGTGTCGTGCCGTTTACCAGAGGCCGAGAAATGAGTAGACCGTTTGAAGATATCATCGCAGAGTGCAAAGAATTAGTAGCAGAAGGAAAAACATACGTAACACTCGTCGGGCAAAACGTTAATTCCTATGGAGCAGATTTGAAAAATGAATATAATGGAAAAAAAATTAAACCTGTCTATGTAAAACATTTGGGTCGTTTACGCATACCAACGTTGTTTCCATTATTGCTTACCGAAATTGCAAAACTTGATGGTATTGAAATGATAGATTTTATTTCGAGTAATCCGTGGGATTTTTCTGATGAACTTATTGATGTCATAGCAACGAACCCAAAAATATCTAGGCATTTACATTTACCTGTTCAAGCTGGAGACAATGAGGTGCTTTCTCGCATGAATAGATGGTATACCAAAGAAGAGTATCTAACTTTAGTAAAGACTTTGAAGAAAAAAATTCCAAATATCACAATTGGAACGGATATTATAGTAGGGTTTCCAGGAGAAACCGTAGAACAATTTGAAGAAACGGTGCAGCTTGCAAAAGAAGTGGGCTTTACAAAAGCGTATGTGGCGATGTATTCCGATCGTCCTATGACCGCTGCGCACAAAGTATATACTGATGACGTTTCTCATGAAGAAAAAAAAAGACGATGGCAAATTCTAGAAGAGCTAATAAATACAACAAACCTGCGTCAGGGTACATATACGCTTGCAAAACAAAAATGATGCAAAAACTTCTCGTTATAGGTGGGGCAACAGCGACGGGGAAAACCGAAATTGCCGTACATTTGGCCAAACTGTTTGGTGGAGAACTGGTGAGTGCGGACTCAAGACAAGTCTATAAAGGCATGGATATAGGAACAGGAAAAGATTTGTCAGAGGTAGCAGATATTCCATTGTGGATGATTGATGTGGTTGCCCCTGATGAAGAGTTTAGCGTTAGTCATTATGCAAGGCTTGCAAAATCTGCAATTACAGATATCAGAAAAAGAAAAAAACTTCCTATCGTTGTTGGTGGAACAGGGTTGTATATTCAATCGTTGACACACGGGTTTGATACCATTGATATTCCTCCAAACAAAAAACTTCGTGAAAAACTAAAAGATGCTTCTGTGCGACAGCTTCAGGGTATGATCGATCGATCAGTTCTAGACACGATGAATGAGTCCGATAAAAATAATCCGCGTCGTCTTATCCGAAAGATTGAAATTATTGCTCATACCACAAAGTCCCGCATTGTAGAAGATCAAGATGTTTTATTTATTGGTCTGACCGCTCCCATGGAAGAGTTGTATCGGCGTATTGATGCACGAGTGGAAAAACGAGTGACACAAGGTATTAAGGATGAAATACAAACATTGTTGCGTAAGGGATATTCGTGGGATTTACCCTCTATGAATACATTAGGATATAAACAGTGGAAAGACGCATTTTCAGATGAGGAAGCTATAATACGCTGGAAATATGATGAACATGCATATGCCCGTAGACAGATAACATGGTTTCGTAAAGAAAAAAATATAGTCTGGTTTGACATCCATCCATCCAATAGTTTCGCAGCAATAGAGAAATTGGTGAGGGAATGGTATACTAAAAAATACTATGATAACGAAAGTTGAAATTTCACATAAGACAATCGTTTTTACCCTACTTTTACTAGCGTCTATTTGGTTTATATTGCAAATTGGTGATCTTTTGCTTCTCTTGTTTATTTCTTTTATTCTTATGTCCGGTCTCCGGCCTTTGGTAGATGGTCTTGAAAGGAAGAGAGTGCCTCGAATTATCGCTATACTTTTGATATACGTCGTTGTTTTCGGTTTTCTCGGGGGTGCTCTAGCTGGTATCGTACCGGCGCTTGGGACACAGTCAGGAAATTTTGTGAAAGAGTTACCACTGTTTATCAATCGTACATTCCCAGCATATTCTATAGACTTTCAGAGTATTTTGGGACAAATTGCACCCGTGGGCGAGAATCTTTTGAAGTTTACCGTCAATCTTTTTTCCAATATTATCGCAATCCTCACGCTTTTGACGTTTACGTTTTATTTTCTTCTTGAACGCAAACATCTTCAAGATATGCTCGTTGGACTTCTCGGTGCAGGGTTGGGGACACATGTATTTGGTATTACGACGAGAGTGGAGAAACGATTAAGTGCGTGGGTGTTGGGGCAATTGGTGCTCATGCTTTTTATCGGGAGCATTGTGTATATTGGATTATTTTTTCTTGGGATTGAATTTGCTATTCCGTTGGCAGTGCTTGCAGGGCTTCTTGAAATGGTTCCGACGGTCGGACCGATCCTTTCTGCCATTCCCGCGATACTGGTCGCGTTTTCTCACTCACCGGTGCTGGCATTGAGCGTGCTCGCGTTATATATCGTAGTGCAACAAGTCGAAAATAACATTCTCGTGCCGCTTATCATGAAAAGAAGTGTCGGATTATCACCAGTGCTTACAATCCTTGCTCTTATGATTGGTGGGAGATTTGCGGGGATTGCGGGAGCGATTCTTGCGGTGCCAATACTTCTCACTATTCAGGAGATAATTGTGTCTGGACCAAATGCTTCAGAGACCAAGGATAAATGAAGCGCACTTTGGGAACCTCATAAGCCAGATTCTGTTTTAGCTCTCATTTCTCTAATGCCCGCATGCTTTGATCCTCCCGAATGCGTGGTAATAACGGATCGGTCGTCGGTTGCAGCAGGTGGGATTGCCAACGTTTCACCCATCTTCCTTAGCCGTCAGGCTTTAGGCTGATGATCGTCTCTGTGGCTCTCTCATCCTGTCGATTCAGGAATCGTCTCACGACCGCTTTCGCTGTCGGAGCACCCGACCTTACGGCGTTCCGCTTACACGGAATCCCTTGCATTCTGCTGTCTGGACTTTCCTCCCACGATGCCGATTTTCGTCGGGCATCGGGGCGAGAGTTCGAGTTCCCAAAGTGCAACGATTATTCTACCACAACAAACCCCTCCCGCAAAAGGCGGGAGGGGGATTTTGATAAAACGTCTTAACAAAATGGGTTACAGTTAGCCACCGATTTTGTACATACCGGTTCCGCAGACTGGGCATTTGCCTTTCATCGCGGGTTTACCATTTTTCATGGTAACTTTTACTGCACTCGGGTCTTCGCGCTTTGCGCGACATTTTACACAATACATTGATGCCATAGTAATATTTCACCTCCTTTCATCCACCGTAGCCTTGGCGTAGGTGGACTTCAAGCTTCGTTATGTTAGGTACCGTGAGAGGAGCAGTTCAATGCCAAGTATGATGGTTACGAGTATCACGGTTTTCACAATATCTGTTTTTACTGCCCGTTCATCATGGATAAGCATTGATTGCGCAGACCGTGTTGGTGCGTAGGTAAATGAAGGAAGCGTTTGTATTAAAGGCGATTGTAACGGGCTAGAAGTAATCGAATGGACGATCGGAGAGAATGTGTGTCGATGAGCTGCAGCTTTAAGTTTTTGTTTCTTTGTTTTTTTTGGCATATATGGTTTGTGGGCTTGAGCGTAGCATAGCTTCATTTACATTGTCAAATAGTAACATCTTAAACGGTCGCAAGGGTTGACAAAAGTTATTGAGCAATCGTACTATAATGAATACGAATGGTGTTCAACGGAAATTCACTCATTATTGCAATTATTTTAGGAATTGTGTCGTGGATTTCAATTATCACGTACGTGTTGGTTCGTTTGGTGCGCCATTATAATCGTTTGACAGGGGAAGGACAGAAGCGAGGATTAAAGGAAGTGCTCGATGCGATCACGACAGCAATAGATGTGTTACAAAAACGAAATAGTACAACAGAAAAAGCTATTCATGCGCTAGAAATTGATGGAGCACAACACGTGCAACGGATTGGCATTGTTCGATTTAATCCATTTGCAGATACAGGAGGAACGCAAAGTTCATCTATTGCTATTCTGGATGCACTCAAAAATGGCATCGTAATGACAACGTTATATGGAAGGGCTGGGAATCGATCGTATGTGAAAGAAATCATTGACGGAATGTGTAAAGAACTCGATTTATCAAAAGAAGAAAAAGAAGCTATAGAAAAAGCTACCAGAGGAGGTAAACACCATGAATAAACAACAATACATTGGTTTGACTGTCGCTGGGCTAGCGGTCTATTTGGTGTTTACAGGATTATCAGTTGCTGGATTTTCAAGTGTTGGCAAAACGCTTCTTACTAAGATGAGTCCTACAAAAGTTACGGATGTGGTAGGCAAACCAACTTCAGGGTTTGATATAGATCCTTCTATTCCACGTACGGAAAGCTGTCCGATAAACGGCAAAATGTATACCAAACAAGAAAAGGATGTATGGGAAAAACGACGTCCGTTAGCGGTTATGATAGAGAATCATGAAGAAGCCAGACCTCAGTCTGGTTTGTCGCGTGCGGATGTGGTGTATGAAACTGTAGCTGAAGGTGGGATCAGTCGGTTTATGGGGATTTTTTATTGTGGTGCGGCTGCAAAATCATTAAGTTTAGCGCCAGTGCGAAGCGCACGTACGTATTTTTTGCCATGGGTATTAGAGTACGACGCACTGTATAACCACGTGGGGGGAGCTGGACGATGTGAAGATCCAACGGTCGATGAACGAGCAAAGGCACTCTGTCAGATTGATACCTACAAGATAAAAGATATGGATCAATTTGGCATATCATTTCCGACGTGTTACCGAAATTATGATCGACTCGATCATGAGGTGGCGACAGAGCACACAATGGTATGTGCCACGGATAAGCTATATACACTGGCGGCCACTCGTGGATGGACCAATATCGACGCTAAAAACATTTCATGGGATAAAAATTTCGTGTCATGGAAATTTAAGGATGAAGCCAAAGAGGCAGACAGGGGAGACGCCCCTCAAATCAGTTTCGTGGCATGGAAGGGTTATGAGAAGAGCTACGGTGTGCGATATGAGTATGACAAGCTGGTAAATGGTTACAAACGATTTAACGGCGGTATAGCACACATGGATCTTGAGACCAAAGAGCAGTTGACTGCTAAATCAATCGCTATTATATTTGCCAAAGAAACAGGACCAGTTGATGAGCACGCACACCTTCTCTACACCAACATAGGTTCTGGAGAAGGCCTATTTTTTCAAGATGGGAAGAGTACGAAAATAGTTTGGAAAAAAGCCACAAAGAATGATAGGACAAAATTTTTCGATGCGGCTACCAACAAAGAAATTGAGATTAATAAGGGCCAGTTATGGATCGAAATGTTGCCGATTGGCACACCTGTTACATATTAAGGTTTATAAAATATCCTGCCCAATGTTTACCCCGCCTCGTCGACGGGGCAAGGGAGGAATTATGTATTTAGAGGATCTTATCATCTCTCGCGTTCGGGTAAAGGTGGTTTCGTTGTTTTTGACCAATCCTGGAACCATTTTTCATGTACGAGATATTGTTCGTCGAGTGGACGAAGAAATCAATGCCGTGAGACGTGAGTTAGCGCATCTTGAGAAAGCGGGTATGCTTTCAAAAGAGCAGCGGGCCAATCGTCTGTTTTATAATTTTCGTAAAGAATATCCGTTGTACTATGACCTTTTGGAGCTTATTACGAAAACGACAGGGTTAGGAAGCGATTTTCACAAAAATAAATCAAAATTAGGCAAGATTAAATTTGCCATGCTTTCTGGCAGATTTGCTCGAGGGTTGACGCATAAAGCCAATAGTGACGTCGATCTCTTGGTTGTGGGAACCGTTGTTCTCCCTGAGCTTTCACAAATAGTGAAAGCAGAAGAGGTGAGGCGCGATAGAGAAATGAATTATACGGTCATGTCTGAGGAAGAATTTTTGTTTCGCAAACGACGTCGTGATCCATTTGTTTTAGAAATATTAGGCGGGTCTCGGGTTATGCTTGTGGGAGATGAAGAAGACCTTGTATCATAATTGACGTATTTGTATGTTTAAAACACCCAAGACTATATTTGTTTGGCTCGTCCTTCTTTCTCTTACTCTTATCATTATTGATGTGCCCCAGAATTATCGCATCAAGTTTACAGTATTTGGTAAAACTGTTGATCGGGTGATAAATCCTCCTACGTTTCGATTTACTTTGTTTGGGAAAAATATTGAAAAACAGTTTGTGACGAAACTTGGCCTTGATTTAGCGGGAGGAAGCCATGTGGTACTTCAAGCGGATATGAAAGATGTTGCGGCTTCAGACAGAGTTTCCGCGCTTGAGTCAGCCAAAGAAGTCATAGAGCGTCGGGTAAACTTTTTTGGTATTTCAGAGCCAGTGGTGCAGACGTCTGTCAGTGAAAGTTCATATCGAATTATTGTAGAATTACCAGGCGTATCACAAGTTTCTCAAGCTGTTTCCCTTATAGGTCAGACAGCTCGTCTTGACTTTCGAGAGTTTACTCTTCCGGTTTCGTCGATAAGCGGAGAGACTGCCACAGAATCGGCCTTTGTCATTCCATCACTTACAAACACGAAATCTGTGGGTATTACAGGGAAAGATTTAAAACGCGCAAGTATTTCCTTTAGTACGCAAAATGGGCAACCGCAGGTTTCTATTGAATTTACGTCTGATGGAGCCAAAAAGTTTTCTGATACTACTAGGCGACTTGTTGGCAAACAGCTTGCGATATTTTTAGATGAGTTTCCGATAACTGCACCGGTCGTACAAACAGCGATTACGGATGGACAAGCCGTGATTACTGGTAGCTTTACCCAAGAGGAAGCGAAATCTCTTTCATTACAGTTGAATGCTGGCGCATTACCTGTTTCTGTGTCTGTCATTGAGCAGCGAACTGTAGAAGCGACACTTGGTAAGGAGTCGATAGTAAAAAGCATTCGAGGAGGCTTAGTGGGACTTTGCATGGTCGCACTTTTTATGGTGTTGCAATACGGCAAACTCGGGTTGATAGCAAATTTTGCTCTTCTTTTATATGGATTATTGTCACTTGGTATTTTTCGACTTGTTGGTATTACACTCACATTACCGGGAATTGCAGGATTTATTCTCTCTATCGGTATGGCTGTAGACAGTAATATATTAATATTTGAACGATTTAAAGAAGAAAAGCGAGCAGGCAAGCCTTGGCATATCGCGATGGAACAAGCGTTTGGTAAAGCATGGGATAGCATACGAGACGCAAATGTCACCACTATTGCGACATCGCTTATTCTCTATAATCCTTTAAATCTGAGTATACTTCCATCCTCTGGGTTAGTGCGAGGGTTTGCAGCAACCCTTTTTATTGGTGTCGTTTTGAGTTTGTTTACCGGAATTGTCGCGAGCCGTACATTTATGAGAGTTCTATATAAAGAACGAAGTAACGAAGTAACGAAGTAACGAATATGATCAACTTTACAAAGTATATTTGGCTTTATTTTACTATTTCAGCGATTGTGCTTTTATCTGGTGCATACTCGCTCGTACGATTCGGCCTTCGTCCTTCTATAGACTTTGTTGGAGGAACTCTTCTTGAAATGAGAGTGCCATCAACAATTTCTTCCAATGATATTAGTGCATCTGCAACTGCTATGGGTATGGAGGTAAGTAGTGTTCAGAGATCGGGGAAGGATACATTTCTTGTGCGTACCAAAAGTGAGACAGATGCACGAGTGACCTTACTTGCACAGTCAATCGCTTCCACGTCGGCAGTCACGCTACTTCGAAAAGAAACAGTTGGTCCAATTTTAGGTAAAGAATTATTGACTAAAGCCTCTGTCGCGGCAGTATTAGCTATTACGGTAATTCTATTATATGTAGCCTACGCATTTAAAAGTATGAAGTATGGCGTCTCAGCAATCGTTGCCCTCATTCATGATGTCCTTGTTGTTGTCGGTATATTTTCTTTGCTTGGTCATTTTTATGGGGTAGAAATTGATACGTTATTTGTGACAGCAGTACTTACAGCTATGAGTTTTTCTGTACACGATACGATCGTTGTGTTTGATCGTATACGAGAATATTTGCGTAGAGATAGGTCGCGACCATTTGAAGAAGTGGTAAATGTGGCGCTTACCGAGACGATGAATAGATCAGTGACCAACTCGTTCACGATTATTTTTATGTTAGTGGCTCTTATACTTATGGGAGGGGATACTATCCGATGGTTTATTGTGGCTCTTCTTATCGGAACAATATCTGGTACGTACTCCTCGCCATTTATCGCGACGCCAATACTTCTTTTTTGGCATCGATGGGAGAAGCGGAGAGTTCATGCAGGCGTTTGAGCAATGCTTCGTGTTCATTGGGTAGTGTCCCAGCCTCGATTTCTTTAAAAAGTGTATCTAGGGTTTGACCTATAATTCTTCCGGGACCTATAGCGAAAATTTTCATTACATCATGACCGTCTATGAGTAGGTCCGATACACTAAAGGGTTGCTTTTGTACTTCCTCGAGTCGTTTCTTATACAGCTCGAGTCTCCACGATGTCTCACGAGCACCCCCTCCTAAGCGGTCTCCTATCCTGAGTGCTAAAATATCAGTGAGATTTTCTCTCCCCACATGCTTTATAAATCTTCGAAGTGCCGCGTCTGTCTGGCGTTCATCGACAGAAAACTGATGCCAGCGTACAAGCGTGGTCACCTTGTCCGCTTGAGCGCGCGAGAGTCGAAGTCTATGGACGATTTCGCGCGCGAGTTTTGTGCCTGCAACCTCATGGTTATAAAACGTGAGTACGCCCTCAGCTGTTTTATTAAAGGTCATTGGTTTCCCAAGATCATGGATAAGGGTAGCAAGTCGCACAATCGGATCAGTGGAAGGACAAAATTTAAGCGCCATCACAGAATGAGTGCCTACGTCATAGAGATGATGGCGCTTGGGACTTTTTTGTGGAGTCGCAAACGCAACCTCTAGCTCTGGCAAGATATACGTGAGTAGTCCGACGTTTTTTAAAACAAGCATCGCATCTGCTGCATGATCAGAGCCTAGGATTTTGAGGAATTCATCGCGAATGCGTTCGTTTGCTATTTGCGTTAACAGTTTCGCATTTGCAAGAATTGCTGCGGCAGTTTTTTCTTCGATGATAAATCCTAATTGTGCCGCAAACCGCACGGCACGTATCATCCGAAGCGCATCTTCGGCAAAACGCTTATGTGGATCACCCACAGTACGGATGAGTTTATTTTGTATATCTTTTTTTCCCTCGTATGGATCTGTAGAAATTTTACCATCGTAGGCTATAGCGTTCATCGTAAAGTCGCGTCTGGAGAGATCTTCTTCAAGCGTTTTACCCCATGTAATTTTGTCTGGATGTCTATGATCTGTGTATCCTTCCTCGCTTCTAAATGTCGTGATTTCATAAATATCCTCGAGTTTTTCATCTTTTTTTATTTTTACCCCTACTGTTCCAAATTGATTATCATAGAAACTATCAGGAAAAAGCGAAAGAATTTCTTCTGGTGTCGCGTTGGTGGTGAAGTCCCAGTCTTTTGTTGCTCGTCCAATAAGACTGTCACGTACTGATCCGCCGACGGCAAAACAAAAATGCCCAGATTTTTTCATGGTTTCAATTATCTCTATCGCTGATTGAGGAAGCGAGATCATACTATGATATTATACCTTCTATGGGAAAGACATGGCAGATAGAACAAAAATATGAAGGAAAAGAGTTTGATGTTGGTCGTTTTATAGAAGAGTTATTAGAGAGGAAAGGAATCACTTCAAAGACGCAGCGAAAGGAAGTTTTATCTCCAAAAACCCCTCTTGATTTTACTGCAAAGGATGGGGGAATTGATGAAAAACAATTAAATAAAGTTATTGTTCGTATTCATGAAGCAATAAATAAAAAACAATCTATCGTAGTCTACGCTGATTACGACGCAGATGGCGTTACGGCAGGAGCAATACTGTGGGAGACGTTGTGGTCCATGGGAGCTCAAGCCATGCCCTATGTTCCACATAGAGTAGATGAAGGATATGGATTATCGATAAAGGGAATAGATAATGTACGCGAGCAATTTGATCCATCGCTTATTATCACCGTTGATCATGGAGTGACGGCTCACGAAAAAGTAGCGTATGCAAAGAGTTTGGGGATAGAAGTAATTGTTACTGATCATCACGTATTACCGGAAATTCTTCCTGATTGTTTGATGATGCATACAACCAAATTATCTGGATCTGGAGTGTCATGGTTTCTTTCAAAAGAATTGAAGCCGTCAGAAGAATTATTAAGTCTTGCGGCAATCGGTACGGTTGCGGATCTTTTACCCCTAATTGGTGTTAATCGATCAATTGTTAAATACGGTATAGAAGCAATGCGTAAAACAAAACGCGTTGGGGTAGTAGCGCTCCTCAAAGAATCAGGCATTACGAAAGACTGCATTACTCCATATAGTATTTCACACGGATTAGCACCGAGACTCAATGCTATGGGTAGACTCGAGCACGCTATCGATGCGCTGCGGCTGTTGTGTACGAAGAATGTTGAAAAAGCACAGATGCTTTCAGAAAAACTTGGATTTACCAATAAAGAGAGGCAAAAGATTACAGAGGATACAGTCATTCACGCGAAAGGATTAGTGGTAGAAGATGATGCCAAGTTATTGTTCGTTGGTGATGTTTCATATAACCAAGGAATTATTGGCCTCGTTGCTGGAAAATTGGTAGAGCACTACTATAAACCATCCATTGTCGTATCAATCGGTGAAGAATTTACGAAAGCGTCGGCGCGATCAATCGTCGGATTTAATATTGTAGAAGCGATACGGGAGTGTCAGGATTTATTAGTCGACGTTGGTGGACACCCGATGGCTGCAGGGTTTACCGTAGCGACGAAAAATATAGATGCACTGAAAGTAAAATTACTTGAAATTGCCTCGCGGGATATTACAGAAGAAATGTTGCAGCGGAAATTACGTGTTGATGCAGAAATTCCCTTGTCTGCAGTGACTTTGGATTTATTTAATGCTATCCAACAGCTCGCGCCATTTGGACAGGGAAATTACGAACCAGTGTTTGCGACAAAACGAGTAAAAGTTACAGAAGCTCGATTGGTGGGAGCGACAGGCAAACATGTAAAGTTAAAAATTGACGGGGTCGATGCAATCGCCTTTAGTATGGGGGAGTTATTTGAAAAACTCAATGAGAAGCCAACTATTGATATCGCCTATGGTATAGATCTCAATGTCTGGAATGGCACGAAAAAGCTACAGTTAGTGGTGAAAGATATTATTTTTCCGGATTAAACCTTTTATAAAAGTCTTCAATAGTAAATCCGTCTTTAAGCCATCTTACTAAGTGATGCTGTCTTTGCAATGCTTCATGCATATTTGCGGGATGCTCTGCTATTTCAGGATCGTATGTTACAGTCGCCGCATCTCTATGAGGTCTCTTTTTTTCTTCCCCTTCGCCCAAGAGTCGATGCAATAACGATGTGTTATCAGGAGGAAGTAAACCTGATTGACGTTTAAACTCCAAGGATAATAATGCTAACTTTAATGGTATGGGTCTTTTTGTTTTCATACGATTTATCTCCTTTTAGATTTTTTCGCTTCTTCTTGGATAGGATACCAAATGGTCTTGTTATCAATAACTCTTGTGTCCCAGCGAATGTTTGGCTTTCTTTTTTCTTTTTGTGTTTCTTTCATATTTTCCCCCATAAAACGAAATAACCCCGCTTGGTGCGGGGTTCATGTGGTCTTTATTTTTTTAGCTTTATGCAGACACCACACAAACCTCGCCCTGTCGTAGGGTAATAAGGCAAAATATGTGGACGCATTGAGTCATTTTTATGAACTCTATTTATACCGTATATTAATTCCTCCTGTCAACCACTAAAAAATGAAGTAGTCAATAAATATGCTATAGCATAATAGTTGACTACGGTAGTTTTTGGAAATATAGTTGAAGTATGAAGAAAAAATTAATAAGCAGAAAATTGAGTCGAGATGCATTGCGACTGGCAGAAGGAGTATTTGCGCACGCGGTAGACCTTAGTCTGTGGGTAATGGTTTACTTTGATCATATGAGTGTTCCGCAATCTCGTGGTGGACTCGCATGGCGAGCACGAATTGCCGCTGATAATTTTTTATGTGACGTTAATTATGATGTGATAAAAAATGCGTTACAAACAGCAAGAAAGCGGGGGTGGGTAACAAACGTGAAGCGAAACGCAAATCCTGAAATTACTGCAGAAGGGAGAAGACGTTTACAAGAAATAGTTCCACACTATGATAGTGTGCGCGTATGGGATGCAAGGATGCATATTGTGACATATGATATACCAGAAAAGCATAAACATGACAGGGAGGTGTTGAGACGTTTTTTACGTACGATCCGATGCGCAAGACTTCAGGATTCGGTTTGGATTACTCCATATAATCCTGTTACTTTGGTGCGTACATGTATTCAGAATAAAGGTTTACACGGGACGATTATCGTTTCAGACATGGGTAAGGACGGATCGCTTGGTGATGAAAAATTGATAAACATGCTTGTAAGAGTTTATGATCTTGAAGTACTTAATGATCGGTATCGTATATGGCTTGAGCATGTTGAAGATATAGATCAAATAGATCATGCTTCTCTGTTGTCCTATCTTTCTATATTAGATGATGATCCACAACTGCCTTTCTCGTTACTTCCTTCGTGGTGGAAAGGGGACAAGGCATACAAAATAGCAAAATTAGAGTTTGAGAATATAGTCAATAAATATGCTATAGCATAATTGTTGACCATGTAAGATTATTCGTGCTTCTTTACCAGTAAACCCACAAAGCAGTACACTAGAGACTATGAGAATACTTGCATTAGATACATCAAAGCTGGTTGGTAAGGAGGTTATCTTACAAGGCTGGGTGAACGGCAGGCGTACACATGGCAAAATAGTATTTTTGGATTTACGAGATCGGTCAGGAGTGGTCCAGCTCGTTTGTTCCAAAGAGATGACGGATGCACGACCTGAGGATGTTATAGAGGTTATCGGCACGGTTCGTGCACGTCCAGAAGCGATGGTCAATCCAACATTAGAGACAGGGACTGTTGAAGTCGAGGTGACTGCACTCACAATAATTTCTAAAGCCAAAGAACTTCCCTTTCCTATAGACACTGATGGATATGAGATCAATGAAGAAGTTCGTAGCAAATATCGCTATCTTGATTTACGGAGACCGAGAATGGCAAGAAATATGCGGATGCGATCAAAAGCAGTTGCATTTATACGAAATTTTTTGCTTACTCAAGATTTTGTCGAGATAGAAACGCCAATCTTGACCAAAACGACTCCAGAGGGAGCGAGAGATTTTCTTGTGCCATCACGATTACAACGTGGTAAATTTTATGCGCTACCCCAATCTCCTCAACAATATAAGCAGCTTCTGATGGTGGCTGGATTTGAACGGTATTTTCAAATTGCTCGATGTTTTCGTGATGAAGACCCGAGAAAAGACCGTGCGTATGGGGAGTTCACGCAATTAGACGTAGAAATGTCGTTTGTGACGCAAGAAGATATATTGCAGCTTGCTGAAACGCTTTTTTCATCACTGGTTAAAGAATTATTTCCAGAAAAATATATTTCCAAAACGCCGTGGCCGAGACTTGCACACAAGGACGTGATGGCAAAGTATGGCACCGATAAACCAGATTTGCGCGTTGATAAAAATGATCCAAACGAATTAGCATTTAGTTGGACTATAGACTTTCCACTTTTTACCGAGCAGTCGGATGCTGATTTTTTCCATGGATCAGGGAAAGCGAAATTTGCTCCATCTCACCACATGTTCACCGCTCCGCATCCTGATGATATCGCACTATTAGATATAGATCCCATGAAAGTGCGTGGACTGCAGCATGATCTGGTCCTCAATGGATTTGAAGTTGGAGGAGGAAGTATACGTATTCATCAGGCTGAAGTTCAGTCGAAAGTATTTGATCTTATCGGGTTTTCTGAAAAGCAAAAAAGCGAATTTAGTCATATGTTAACTGCATTTACATACGGAGTGCCGCCACATGGTGGGATTGCACCTGGTATTGATCGTTTTATGATGGCGGTTTTGGGCGAGCCAAGTGTTCGCGAAGTTATGGCATACCCTACATCCGCGTCAGGACAAATAAGCGTTATGGATGCGCCAAGTGAGGTGACAAACGAACAGCTTGCTGAAGTAGGTCTTCGTCTGGCAAGTGATGCTATTAGTGTTTCAATTAAGACTTTGTATGAAACAATAGTAGGTATGCTCAATATGGCAGGTTTGTCCTATGAGCCGTATGAACATACAGCGGTAAAAACGAGTGAAGAAGCTGCTGCAATTAGAAATACCCCATTATCAGAAGGCGCAAAAGCGCTCGTGTTGTACGCCGATAAAAAACCAATAGTCGTTACGGTTTCTGGAGATCGTAAATTAGATACGAAAGAATTTCGTAAGCAATTCGGTATAAAAGATCTTCGAATGGCGACGCCAGACGAAGTGAAAAAAGTGACAGGTGTTGAAATAGGTGCTGTGCCACCGTTTGGATCTATATTTGGCGTGCCTTATTATATGGATGTGTCGATGCGTAAAGGCGCTCATGTGTCCTTTAATGCGGGATCACATACAAAATCAGTACGGATGAAGGAGAGTGACTTTGAACGAATCGCTAACCCTATCGTCGGATCGTTTAGTCAACCCAAATGAAGTTTAAAACTATTCTTTCTAGCGTTCGTTCCTCGTGGATTTTTCGTCAGTGGGACAGGATACTTCTTCTTTTCGTCATTGCAGCTTTTTTTATCATTTTACCGAGTCAGGGAGTAGTGTTTTTTACCAATGAGTCGATAAAGAACCCATTTCGTCAGGTGCCGTTTGCTGTGCCGGCCCCAAGACCGTATCCTGTGTCGCGTACAAACATATACCCGCAGGGTGAAGTATCTGCAACGGGCGTTGTCATTTTTGATCCTGAAAGCGGGGCCACACTTTTTGCACGAAATGCCGATGAGTCACTTTCTCCTGCCTCTACTACCAAGATTTTAACAGCGCTTGTGGCTTTGGATGCATACAATCTCGATGATGTAGTCACTATACAAACAGTTGCAAATAGTGGACAGGTGATGGGACTTCTGCCTGGCGAGCAAATCACCGTTGAAAATTTGCTTTATGGCGCGCTTATTCATTCTGGAAATGACGCGGCGTGGGCGTTAGCTGAGCATTATACAGGTGGGGTTGACGCGTTTGTAACTGCCATGAATACGAAAGCGCAAAGTTTGCATCTTACTTCTAGCCATTTCACCAATCCCGTAGGTTACGATAACCCAGATCACAAAATGACAGCGACGGATTTGGCACGTTTATCAGCGTTTGCATTGACCAATCATACGATCGCAAAAATAGTGGCTATCCCTCAAATAACTATCTCAGATGTCGCGCACACCAGATTCCATGCGCTCACCAATGTGAATCAATTATTAGGAAAAATTCCGGGTGTGGGAGGGATAAAAACTGGTTGGACAGAAGAAGCGGGAGAAAATTTAGTGACATTAGTCACTAGAAACGGGCATAGTGTCATCATCGTGGTATTAAAAAGTGCAGATCGGTTTAAAGACACCGCATATCTTATCGACTGGGTATTTTCTAATTTTGATTGGAAAACGTTTACTCCACCCATTCAGGATTGATCGCGGGGACATACGCCAAAAATCCATCATCACCTTCAAAGACAAAAATGGGTTGCAAGTATGTTTGCGGTTCAAATGAATCATAGTACGCAAGATACACATTTCTTACTGTAGCCACTGTGCCCTTTGGATATCGAACGACGTATCCACCGCCACTTTGCAACTCTTGCCATGCTACTTCACTTGGTTTTAAGGAGTATGTAGCGGACGTTTGATAATCTATCGGCCAATAAGTGTAGACAAATTGAAGGATGCGTTTTTTTGCGTTTTTTGATCCAGAAAGTATTATGGAAATTGGTGCTTCGCTGGGGATAGAAGTCAACACTGGAGTGCTTGCAATAGTTGGTCTAAAAAAGTCTACGCGCGCTACATCTGCCTGTGTTTGACTCGCCACAAGGGTAAGCTTATTTTCTGCGATTTTAAGATACGTTACTTTTATAGATCCTGCGACAAAGTCAGTAGGATATAAACCATACGATTGCAGTATATTTTTGGTTTCTTGGATAGCAGAGACTGTGGTGGGGATAGATCGCTCAAGGAAAAGTCCCGCATCTTGTTCGTATGAATAGCGCATGATGAAGTTTGTCGAAATGATGTCATACCAAAGGTGTCGAAGTTGGGAAGTGGGATCATCAAAGCGATAGACATTTTTATTTGATGGCTCGGGCACTGGGGTAGCGCCAAATCCCAACCGTTTGCCAAAGGCCTGCGCTTTAGAAAGGGCGAGAAGATTAGATCCGGTTTTGGGCATGAAATAGACGTTTGCAGATACTGACGCCTGTGGCACTGAGCCTTCAATGGTCTCAAGTTGATAGATAAGTTGCCCTGATGGTGAGGCGGTAGGAGAGGGGAATCGGATAGCAGGGAGTTTGCCAAATGCATGATTGGCAGGAGCTGCTTTGGGTGGGAATATTTGTAGATAGACAAGCACAGCTACTCCCCAAAACATACGAAGGATGACGTATCCTATGACACCAATGATCGTCCAATTGATCGCTCGACGAGTATAAAATGCTGTTTCAGTAAGAGACATACTATAATTTGGTAGCTACATTGAGTATATGGGTATATCTTGGTAGAATCAATGCAATGAACGTACGCACCAGAATTGCACCATCACCGACGGGACTCGATTTGCATATTGGCAACGCCTACACAGCTCTTATCAATTCTGTTATTGCCAGAAAACATAATGGAGAGTTTATTATCCGCATAGAAGATACTGATAGGGGGAGACTGGTTGAAGGGTCCGAACAAAAAATTCTTGCTTCACTTAAATGGATCGATATTGGGTATGCGGAAGGTCCTGATATTGGTGGTCCGTATGCGCCATATCGACAATCAGAACGGTTAGCTTCGTATAAAAAATATGCTGAAGAACTTATCGAAAAAGGTCATGCGTATTATTGCTATTGCACACCTGAGCGTTTGGAACAAATGCGCAAAGATCAGGAGGCAAAACATTTGCCATCCATGTATGACGGGATGTGTAAAAATCGCCTCACCGGCGATCCGCCGAAGAGGCGGAAATACGTTATTCGATTGAACGTGCCGGACAAAGGAGTTACCACGTTTACAGACCTTATTCGGGGAGAAATTTCATTTGAAAACAAGTTGATTGACGATCAAGTGCTTCTTAAATCAGACGGATATCCTACCTATCATCTTGGCGTTGTTGTGGACGATCATGTCATGAATATTACACATATAATTCGCGGGGAAGAGTGGATACCTTCAACGCCAAAACATATATTACTCTATAAATTTTTTGGATGGGAAATCCCACATATTGCGCACGTATCAGTGCTTCGCAATCCGGATCGCAGTAAACTGAGCAAACGCAAAAATCCCGTGTGGGTTTCTGATTATAAAGCCAAAGGATTTTTGCCAGAAGCAATTCGTAATTATTTAGCCAGCATGGCATGGTCTTTCCCAGATGGACGAGATATCTTCTCTACAGAGGAAATGATCAAGGTTTTTGATTTATCGCAGCTTAAAACTACTGCTCCTATTTTTGATACAGAGAAGTTGCGATGGGTGAACGGGGAATACATAAAAAAAATGGATGTGAACACACTGAGGAATCGATTGTACGAATTTGACGAAAAAATCCCACACCAAGATGCGTTGTTTGCCAAAATTTATCCCCTCGTTATTGAACGTATGAAGATGCTTGCAGAGTTTTGGTTTTTAGCTGAATTCTTTTACAAGAAGCCGACTGAATTTGAACAACCCCTCTTAGACCAATCAGTCCAATTACTCCAATTAGTCTTGTCTGAATGTGATTGGACACACGATGCTATGGAAAAGGCGATTCGTAAAGCAGCAGAAAAAGAGAATATGAAAGCCAAAGATCTTTTTATGCAGCTTCGCGTGGCGGTGACTGGCAAAACAGTCGGTCCACCACTTTTGGAGTCTCTGGAAGTGTTAGGAAAAGAAGAAACTATTTCTCGACTTTCTTAGACTATACAAAATCCATCCAGTGAGGGTCGACTTCAACGGTGAGGTCTACGTATACTTTTTTGCCGGATGCGACTTCTAACTCTTTGCGCGTGGTAGCGCCAATTTCTTTGATTACTGCCGCCTTTGCTCCTATGATCATACCTTTATATCTGTCTTGAGACGTCAGAATTCTCGCTTTTACATATAAGACTCCGTTATCTCGCTCTTCTAACTCATCAACCACAGTTGTCAGAGAATATGGTACTTCTTTTCTGAGAGTTAAAAATGCTTTTTCTCGTATAATTTCTCCCACAAAGATTTTGCTGTCTAAATTAAGTCCGGGTTGCACCAGATCTTCTCGCATCGTAAGTGGTTCACGTTCTGGAAGATGATTAAAAATAGCGGTAAGAAGAAGTGGAATATGTTTTTGCATGAGGGCAGATACTTCTACCGTCTCATCAAATTCGTCTTCCATAAATTTGTATTGGACGATGTGAGTGGGTGATTTGACGTCCACCTTATTGATAACTAGGATTTTTGGTTTGTGTATTTTTCTCACCATGCCGAGCGCTTTGTTTTCTTCTTCTGCGCGTTCCCGCGTGTGATCGACTAAATACACAACCAGATCAATACTTCCTTCAAGTGCTGTTTCAGTCCGCAGATTTATGCGTCCTGCTATTTGATCTTTGATTTTTGAAAAAACTCCGGGAGTGTCCACAAAAATTATTTGTCCTCGTTCATCCTCATATACAGCCTGTATCGGAAAGCGCGTGGTTTGAGGTTTGGGTGATGTAATAGATACCTTCTGTTTGAGTATGGCGTTAAGGAGTGTGGATTTGCCGCTATTGGGTCTTCCGACGAGAGCAACGATTCCTGCTTTTTTATTCATTGTAGTCCTCATTGTACCATAAAATACTGCTATAATGGCGTGTATGGATCACGTGAATCGCCGCGATAGAGCACTACTGATTGCCGCTAAGAATGGTGACTTATCTGCATTTGAAGATCTCGTGCGATTATACGAACGTAAGCTTCTTTGGGTAGTTGGCCGCATCATTGTTGATCCTCATGCGGCTGAAGAAGTGGTGCAGGATGTCTTTGTCAGTATTTATCAGGCGATTGAGCATATAGATGAAACGAGACCTTTTGCTCCGTATCTATATACAGTAGCGAAAAATGCGAGCATATCGTTTTTTCGAAGAAAATTGTACGGGAAAGAAACTCCACTAGACGACGTACATGCATCAATCGTTAACATAGAAAAAGAATACATCGATACAGAAGAGAGACAACGTGTACAACGTGCTCTAAAGAAATTACCATTGAAATATCAAACTCCTATTCGCCTCTATTACTTTGACGATGTATCATATGAAAAGATAGCACATATGCTTGACATACCAGTCAATACAGTTCGCACACATTTGAAAAGAGCGAAAAAATTATTAGCAGAATTATTGTAAATATGACAAAGAAACCAGATATCACCTCAAACGTCATGAAACGAATAGTTGGCGTTGAGAAAAAAAATCTGTTGAGAAAACTTACCGTGTTTCTTAGCATATTTGCATCATTGTTTGTGGCATTTGTGGTTGTTTCCGTGTTATTTATTCAAGATGTCAAAGATCTCGGCACGTGGGATGTGTTGACGTTGTTTTGGGAAGACCGCGAGATCATTGCTGATTTTTGGGTTGAAGCACTTTCGACATTTTGGCTCGAAGTACCCACGTATTATTTGTATATCCTTTTAGCAATTTGCATCGTTTCGTGGATTGTTTTTTATACAACTCGTGAAAGACGAAAGTCCCTTCGTAATAGGCAAGAAAAACTTGCATCCTATGAAAAATCGGGTACACTGTTGAAGGGGAGACAAACTACATGAATATCAAAATTATCTACAGCATCGGATTACTTCTTCTTGTAGGACTGGTGTTTTTTGGAATATATAAACAACGCACTATACAAAAAAGCGCTTCTACACAAAATACTGCACTTCCATTGCAATATGATCAGGCTGTACTCACGCCAACTGTAGCACCCACGACGACTCCTATTTCTACGAGCGCAGGTCTCACGCTTATCGTGACGAGTCCCACAATTGGTCAAACAGTGACGATAAGTCAAATTACGATAAAAGGAAAAACAGCCCCACTTGCTGAAGTGTTTGTGAATGATGTAGAACTGAAAGCAGATGCATCTGGTAATTTTTCACAAGGTGTGACACTTGAGGAGGGTGAGAATTATATCCTCGTCGTGGCAAATGACACAGATGGTAATTTTGCAGAGAAAGAGCTATCTATTACTTACACACCCGCTGAGTGAAACTATTTTATCTCTATTTGCGTACTTCATGGTAGGAAAGGTATTTATACTATGACAAAAACACCGATCGCGATCGCTGTGACTGTTTTGACTGGTTTATCTTTTGTGGCTCCTGTGTATGCACTGAATGTTGGTGGCAGAGTAGAAGATGCATTAGAGGCGCGTGCAGGGATAAAGGCTGAAAGACAAGACAAAGAAGGATCCAGACCTGGGCTTTTGAATAAGTTTTTTAATCTTAAAGGTAGAGCTGCTATCGGTACTGGAAAGCTAACCGTAAAAACTGATGTTACACTAACAGTAGAAAAAGACGGAAAATCATTTATCGTCAACGTAGATAATAAAACTCAATTTCGACGTAGATTTTGGGGAAAATCTTCGCTTGCGGAGATGAGCGTTGGGGATACCATAAATGTCATAGGATTGTGGGCAGATGATGCACATACAACGATTAATGCCACGCTCGTTCGTGATGTATCCATCCAGAAGCGATTTGGCGTATTTTTTGGAGAGGTGAAATCACTGTTATCAAGCGGTTGGGTCATGACGACCGTAAGTGGTAAACGTGCTGATCAGACCGTCACAGTTGATAACCAAACGAAGTTTACCAATAGAAAGGGAGAAACTATCACACAAGCTGATGTCAAAGTCGGACAGAAAGTCCGCGTGAGAGGATTGTGGAATAGTAATGATAATACCGTGACCGAAGTGACAGAAGTAAAAGATTTTGCACTACCGGTACGAGTAAGCGTCACAGCAACGACAGAGTAAATACGCCGCATGAGGTTATCCAAAACGCAAATCATTGGATTTCAGAAGAAAATATTTATATGGTGGCGGAAAAATAAACGGGATTTACCGTGGCGACACACAGACGATCCGTATAGAATTTTTGTTTCTGAGGTGATGCTTCAGCAAACGCAGGTATTTCGGGTAGTCCCGAAATATCGTGAGCTTGTCGAACGATACCCAACAGTGACAGATCTTTCCCGCGCTTCAACTGCAGACGTTTTGCGTTCATGGAAAGGTATGGGGTATAACAGACGAGCCGTATATCTTAAAAAAACCGCAGAAACAGTCACTCGACAGTACGATGGCAAATTTCCTACGGAAGAACAATCACTTCGCGCATTACCAGGTGTCGGTTCTTATACAGCTGCTGCGATTCAAGTTTTTGCATATAAGCAAGATGTCGCAATGGTAGAAACAAATATTCGAAAAATTATTACACACTTTTTCTTTAACGATATACCGCAAAAAGAAGTAATAATTCTGGACACAGCAAGACAGTTGGTGCCTAAAGGGAAATCATGGCAATGGCATCAGGCGCTCATGGATTATGGCGCCTCATCGGCGCCCCGCCGAAGAGGCGGAGAAAAATCAGTCGTCCCATTTAAACTGTCAGATAGATTTTATCGTGGAAAAATTCTTGACGATCTTCGAGAAACACAGCATTCGATGAGTACGATACAAACGAAATATCACAAGGTATATGCGTTAACACTTCCAAAGATTCGTTTCTTACTTGATGGTTTAATAAAAGATGGCCTTATTGCAGTAACAAAGGGCATTGTTCATCTTCCAAAATAATTATCTATTATCGCCATCACCCTTAAGCACGCCGCGTGACTTACGGTCTGTGAGCTTTTTTACATTTGATTTTGCGACATCTTCAAGATTTACGTTTAGTTCGAGTGCGAGCGCTGTAAGATACCAGAGGACGTCGCCTAATTCTTTGACCATCTCATGTTTTAACAAAGGTGTCATAATCGAGTTATGATCACGGATAAGTTTTTTGACTTTATCCGCTACTTCACCGGCTTCTCCTGTAAGACCTAATGCTGGATAGGCTAGGTTAGACCCTCTATTAGGATACAGAGCAGTTTGTTCTATAAGTTTTTGGTAGTCTGAAAATTTCATGACATGTCTTCTCTAGATCCTTCGTTTCGTTCACGCATAATTTTTTCTATGAGAATGAGTTGATCTTTGCGTATCACGGGCAATGTGTCAAGAGTAAAAAATCCTGCTTCTGATACTTCATGAGATGCCTTAAATTCGCCACCCATAAGTGCTCCGATATAGACGATGTCAAGTCGGGCACTGTCTCTATCAGTTCGTATTTTATACCGAGTATCAGCGCTTATGATAAATCCTGTTTCTTCTTCAATCTCACGCTCGAGTGCTTCTTTGGGATGTTCTTTGGCTTTAATGTATCCTCCGGGGAGGCCCCATGCTACCTTACGATATGTATGCTTGAGAAGAAGAATTGTATTATCTTTAGAAAAAATAACGCCAGTCACGCCTACGAGAAACTGATCTTCCACCATCCGCAGGATCTTAAGTTGCCATAGCTTTGGTAAGCGAAGTGTTTTCCACAGTTTAAGAAGCAGATCCATCATAGACTATCGTTATCTTCTACTTCCTCGCCATTTTTTGTTTTGAGACGCATGTTTTCTATTTCTAGTTTATGTGAAGCTTTAGTAAGCTCTGCAATCTCTTTATCGTATGCTAAGCTTTCTTTATCTTTTTTATTCAGAAGCCGTTGTATCGAAAATAATTTAATAAGATAGAAAAAAGTCGTAAATAATACGCCTATGCCGAAAGATAAAAGTATAAGAAGATACATAGGAACACTTTCAAGTGAGATAGTTCCAAAGTGTACAGAAACGATTGCGGTGTTGAGTGTTGCAAAGTAGCCAAAGACAAGTCCAAATACAATGTAGAGAAGCAATGCCAACATGGTGTTATCTTAACACACATATCATAAAAATGACTACCTGCACGCTCACGCACAGGTAGTCAATTTATAATTTTTAGCACATTACCAATCGCGTCCCCCGCGATCATCAAATCCACCTCCTCTGTTGCCCCCTCCTCTGTGTCCGCCACCATGTCCACCGCTACTTCTTCCGCCTCTGTCTCCACCTCCTCCATATCCTCCTCCCCCTGAGTAACCTCCTCTTGAACCACCTCCATATCCACTACTGCCTCCTCCTCTGTTTGAGCCTCCTCCATATCCTCCACCACCTCCGGGTCTTCTTGGTTCCATTGGTCTGGCTTCGCTGACTGCGATTTCTCTTCCATCAAGCATCTTGCCCTGTAATTCTTGAAGTGCTCGAGTTGCTTCCTCTTCAGTGGACATTTCTACAAAACCAAATCCTTTGGATTTGCCTGTGAATTTATCCATGATTACTGCTGCCGAAACGACTGTTCCGATTGTTGCGAAGAAATCCTTAAGCGTCTGATCTGTCGTATCCCATGATAATCTTCCTACGAATAATTTTTTCATGTTGTGTTAGTTTTCACCTCCCTTTTTTGGATTATCACGTCTGACGTCTGCACATAGGCAGTACGAGCGTTAATCCTGCTATCATTTCGTCTACTGCCTATTTTCGTCGCCGCGTATCGCGGGAATACGATTCTGACAAACAGAAGAGTCTTGATGGTTTCATTATATCATAGTGTTATAATCCAGTTATGGTAAAAACTCGTGATACTACAGCCCGCAAAGCAATACTTGATATACTCACAACCAGTGATAAACCTCGCACCGTCAAAGATATCATTCAATTATTATCAGAGGCAGCTTTAGAGGTTGACCGTACAACCGTATTTCGCATCATGAATGCGTTTACTGATCGAGGTATCGTTCGTAAACTTGAGTTCGGGGAAGGAAATTTTCGATATGAATTGTTATCCCTTCCGCATCACTATCACATCGTGTGCACCCATTGCGGAACTATCCGCGATGTAGAAGGCTGTGATGTGGATGAGATCGAGAAGCAAACAGCGAAAAAATATAATTTTAAAATCATCCATCACCGCCTCGACTTTTTTGGACTCTGTGAGCATTGTCAGTAATTATTTCAAGAATGGTTTAATGTAGGTATGAATTTTTTCTTCAGATAATTTCGTCATATCATCTCCTAAGAATATATTGCCTTTCAGCTTGAGAATGTGTTGTTGAAAGTCTATAAGTTTTTCGTGAGAGAGTCCGTATCCATCATTGCACATAAATACATCCGGATCTGTGTTCCAAAATATACTGGTCCATCGACGAGTGATAAGATTTTTCATGACATTTTTGAATCTCCTCTGATTCGTATATTTGCCAAACCATGGGATAGATTGCACATAAGTGGTTAGCGTGTCAGGACCTATGCGCATGCCATCAACAGCGCCTATGGCAGGGATCATTGGGGATCCACATCCTAATATATAGACATTTGGATATTTCTTTTTTGTCTTCAATAGAAATTGTCGCAGATTTCGGTCAGCTTCTTCATTTGTTCGATCTGGTGCAAAATGATTTGCATAAAGAAAGTCTAATTTGATTAGATTAAATCCGCATTCGTTTATAAGCCATGAAAGTATTTGATCTATATATGCACATACATGTTTGTTTTGTATATCGAGCATGTATTTTTTGAATGGTAAATAGGTATCGAAGGGAGTCATGCGAAAACCTTCGATGAACGTATTATTTTTTCGTACGAACCAATCAGGATGAGACACAACGATCTTGGCCTTTGGTGATACTAATAATGGTGCAAACCAAATGCTCGGTTTAAATCCTAGCGTTTTAATTTTATTCGCAAATCTTTTTAACCCTGACGGGAATTTTTCTTTGTCATATTGTAGCCAATCACCCCACGCGGTATTCCAACCTTCATCAAGTAATATATATTCAAACGCAGTAAGATTGTGTTTTGTTAGCGCCTGTATTTGGTTAAGGATGAGTGATTCATGTATTTTTGTGCCGAATGCGTAATACGAACACCACCCTTTGATTGGCTTTTTTGGCTTTGAAATTTGGGTGCCGACTAATATCTTGGCGGCGTTGACTCTATCAATAGGGCTTGAGGGATAGAGGCAAATTGGCGTGCGGCCGATGTTTCGTTCATCATATCCAGTCGACCAAGATTGCCAGCCCGAATCGAGGAGTTTTTTAAGGTGAAGCCGTGTTATTCTCATTTCTTTTTTTTGCCGCCTTTTTTCCAATCAGCCATCGTAAGAAGTGGGGCATAGACATCATCAGCAATATCGATGCGAAGATTTTTAATTTCTTCTTTGTTTGGGTTTCTTGATTGAAATTGGACAAATGGTACGTCTGTAATTACTGCCAGCGGGGTTTGTTCTTTGCCTTCTCCCATGACCGTTACAGCCCCCATGGCCAATCCGTCAGCGACGTTTGCCTTGGTCATTGTAAGCGTACGGCCAAAAATATCAGGCTCGCCTATGTAGTTATTGAGTGCGAAAAATCCACTATGGGAAAGAGCGACACCTGTGGTGCCCCAGCGAAGAGGGGAAGATCGACTGTCGGTAATGATAATTCCGATATTGGTGAGACCAAAACGCTTGACTACATATTCACGTATCTTGTTTGCTGATGCTTGAGGGTCTTTGGGCCAGAGAATATAGTAGCCATTACCATTAGATTCATCAATGCCTGCAGTGCAAACGAGCATGTTGTGATTGATCGTCAGTGTGACGTCATATTTGCTTTTTGTGTGCGGGAGATAATATTCTGCTTCGTTTTGTATGAGCGTGTCTTTATCGATCGAACCGATTTTTACGACGCGTCCTTCACTGATAGAGACAATTTTAGATGTCACGACGAGTATTGATTTTTCTTCAAATGAAGAAAGACTCTTATCAAGAATATTTGTTATATCGCCTGAATCTGTGGTGATGGGCTCTGTCTGTATGAGTTGTATATTCATGGTTTCACTATGCTATATATAGCATGCAGTGTTCCTGCGTCATTTAATTTTTTTACACTCACTAATTGCAATTGTACTGCATAATCCTGCTCGGCAATAATATTTTTTCCTAAACCAAACATTCGAGGCTCGATAGTAAGATGGAGTTTATCAATAAGATTGTTTTTGAAAAATAATGCATTAATTTCTGATCCGCCCACTAGAAGCATTTTTGTATATCCTCGAGATTCTAAGTTATGTACGAGTTTTTTGGGTGTTGTGTTTACAAATTCTAATCGGTTAGTGATTTCCTTGGCGCGAAATTTTTTTGGATTTCTCGTAAATACAATACGTAAAACGTTATTTTTCAGTTTCATGCGCTCTTTGTTTGCCATATATGTTTCACTCCCCATGACGATGAGATTATGTGTTTGTTTCAGCGAAGAAAATAATATCTGATCTTCTTTAGAAGACCAGCTCGTCTCGTCGGGATCATCACTGTGTGTAATTTTTCCATTGATTGATGAACGCATGATAAGTGTGATGTCCATATATTAATGACTGATAAGCTGTTCTTTTTCTGCGTGAGTCAGCTGTTTTATAGCATATTCACGCTTGAGTGCCTCGCTTTTTGAGGGAAATGTTTCTGTATAAACGAGCGTAACAGAATTAAATGATCGCGTATATTTGGCGGCTCTAGATTTTTTATTTTTATGTTCTTGTAGTCTCACTCGAAGATTGCTTGTTTGCCCAACGTAGAGCGTATTGCCGGAAGTGCGCAGGATATAAACGAAATAGTTTTTAGGATCCATGGGTGAGTAGATCAGTGAGAATAATTTTGAGGTCATGAATACTTTTTTCGTTTTGTACAGATCCTGCGAATACGTTCTTTTTCAATGGTTTGAATTTTTTGATAGCTATGTTGGTTGCATTTTCATCGACTAAATCAGTTTTGTTTAAGAATATAATTTCCGGCTTCTCTAGAAGTGTTTCATTATACTCTTTGAACTCTTTACGTACCGTGTCGTAGGCCGCAATGGGATCGTCAATCGTGATATCGATGCAGTGGACAAGAATTTTTGTTTTTTCGATGTGTTTTAAAAATTTAATACCAAGGCCAACGCCTTGAGAGGCGCCTTCGATAAGGCCTGGGATATCCGCTATCGCATGTTTGCCAAACATACCGATGTTTGGTTCAAGGGTGGTAAATGGATACGCACCGATAGCAGGTGTAGCGTTGGTGAGCACGGCAAGGAGACTGCTTTTTCCGGCATTGGGAAGTCCAATGAGTCCGATTTCAGCTATAATACGAAGTTCTAAGTGAAAAGTTTTTGATTCTCCTGTGACCCCGAGTTCTCTATTTTTAGGCGACTGATTAGTAGCTGATTTAAATTTAAAATTACCAAAACCTCCTATGCCTCCGCGAGCCAAAAGAATTGGTTTTTTCACACTTTCTATTTCTATACTGTTTCCTGAATCAACGTCTGTAATGCGGGTACCCAGGGGCACAAAGACGATGATGTGTTGCGCATTTCTTCCGAATCCATTATGTTTCGTGCCGTTGCCGCCGTTTTCCGCTTTGATTGTTTTTTTATAACGAAATTCCCGAAGATCATTTACATTTGGAGAGCCTTGAAAGGAGACATCACCTCCATTACCACCATTGCCGCCATCCGGACCACCGTGAGCTGTCATGGCATCGCGTCTGAATGTCGCAGCACCATCGCCTCCATCTCCGGCTTTTATCACAAGCGTAACGTTATCAATAAGCATGAGAGGATTTTTTTGCAATTTTTGAAAGCAGTATGACGCCCAAAGCACCAAAGCCTAAGATAAGAAGACTTACGAATGGTCGATAAACGAGCCAGGCCATCGCGATGGTGATACTGGAGATAATGACAGTTAATCCAAATGACACTATAGAAGTCCCTGCGCCAATCATTCGCCCGACAAAAGGGATTACACTCGCAATAATTGGTAAGACCCCAAGTATCATCATAAATCCTATATACATAAGGAGAGTCCCAAGGCCGCGAAGAAGCCATGTCGCAGTTTTGTTTGTTGCTACGGCTCCAGCAAACATTTCTGCTGCAGAGCGATCTCCCAATTGAATCATGCTTATTGTTCGGCCATTTTTGGTGATAAATGGCATGAGTGTGTCGCCGGTTTGTTTGGCTATAACGCTTACTGTTTGTGGCACTATGATTTCGTAACGAATTCTTGTGTTACCAATTTCTGGCATACTTGTATCGTTGGTTTGTGAGTAGATCATACTTCCCACAAGTTCGAGTTCTTGTTGTTTGGCGTATGGCAAGGCATTGAGCATTTCTTGGGTGAGTGTGAGGGGCAAGTATCCTGAAAGATTTTTAATCAAGTCTTCAGAAAGAGTGTACGCACCCACACTTACGTTTTGGGCTACCAGCTCTTTATCTTCATATTTTCTACTCGTTGGATTTTGATGCGTCTCTGCTTCTTTGAAATCAGATGAATCTACAATGCTGTTAGACCAGTCCTTTTTGTATGTATACGTCGTGGTTGTATCCGTTCCTCCCCCAAGCTTTTCAACCGTTTTACTATCGCTCTGTTCTATCCATTGATACATCTCAACTGTACGGCGGAGCTTGAGAGCACTGCTACTCACGCCAAAGTCTATGTCAGTGAGGATACTTGGCGTTCTTGCAAGGCCTGAAAAGTGTATGAGTTTTCCTTCGTTGGCTTCATTTCTGGTTTCAGAAGACACAGAAACGACTAACGACGCGCCTTCTTTCAAACTCTGATAGGTATTTGCAGTACGGCCTTCGTTCCAGAACAAAAGAATGACAGAGATACTGATGAGAAGAAATCCGAAGAAGACATTTTTGACCGACGAGCCGAGGCGGGAAAACCAAGAAGTCGACGTAGTGACGGTTGTAGCCATTAGGGTATATATATCATGAAATCGCAATTTTGGGAAGCAGTATGATATTATATGGTTCATGATCGAGACAAGAGTTCCAAGGATTGAAAAAGAACCGCAAGGCAAAATGACCATTACGGTATTGGGACCAAGTTGTTCGGGTAAAACGACGCTTTTGGCTCACCTTCGAGAGTCCGGCATGACGGTGCACCCTGAACCGGATAATGAAATTTTTCAGCTGTTTATAAAAAATCCTCATAAATTTGGGTATCTTAATCAGCTCAATCTTTCCACACGTCTGATGGCTCTTGAAGCACAAAATGATGCATCAGGAAACAATAGTCCGCATTTTATCGAAAGCGGGGTACTAGCCACGGATATTTATAACAGATATTTGCGTGACCAAGGACATATAAGTACTGAAGAATTTACGTATTTAAATTGGATGTATAAACATCATTTTTCTACACATCCCAAACCGGATTTAGTGGTATATCTTTCGGCAGAGGATGAGGAGCTGAAAAAACGCTCCGTCATGCGCGATGGCGCTGTTGCTTTGGAACCAAGTAAGCTGCAGCCCTATTGGGACAGGTTAGTGAGAGAAATAGAAAATAATGGGGTAACAGTGTTAAAGATTAATACAAGCATTTATAGTCCGGTTGAAGTTACCCATATGTTGCTGCAGGAAATAAAAAATTTGCGGCCAAATCGATAAGGCTACACTCCTTGTCTTTGATTAAAGCTCCAAGCTTAAATCCCCGGCCGTAAGGCCGAGGGATGGAGCGATCCC
>CAYIBX010000011.1:0-37788 GCA_964361785.1 uncultured Gammaproteobacteria bacterium
GATATCTCTTTGCGTATTTTTATAACATGTTTGTGAAGAAATAAAGGTATATATTTATTAATTTGAGATAGCACTCTCAATCATCGGCTTGATTTGTTCAAATGGTAAGGCACCGGGTATTAGCTGTGTATCGCCCTTGGCGTCAATAATAATCGTTCCGGGAGTACCAGTAACTCCTTCAGCCGAGCCTGAGGCTATTTGGTCTTTCACTTTTTGTGCAAACTCTCCGGAGTCTAAACAAGCTTTGAATTTTATTTCATTGAGTCCGAGTTCCTTAGAAAGCGGCACTAATTTATCCAATGTAAAGCCGGTACCGTTTGACGTTGTACGTTCAAGTATTGCGTCCACATATCTCCAAAACGCATCGTTTCCACCAAGTTTTGCGGCACATTCGGTCGCTTCCGCTTCTTTCTGCGCATTTGCATGAAATGAAAGAGGAAAATGTCTATATACCCATTTGACGGAATCGCCATAGTCTTTTATGACTTGCTGCATTGTGGGGTGAAAACGCTTGCAAAAAGGACATTCCAGATCAGAATATTCGACCAGAGCAACCTTTGCATTTATATTTCCCCGAATATGATCGTCTGTGGTAATTTCCGGTTTTTTTGTAGCTTTTATGACGGGTGGTGGTACTGCGGCAATGGCGTCTGATGGGGGATTATTTACTTCTTTTTTAACAGGTACTGCGGCTTGAACATTCGTCTTTTCTAAAAACTGTACTTTTGTCCAGAGCGATCCCAAGAAAAATGATGCGAGTATAAGAAGCGTAGACAGAAACGTAATCATATTAAACCGTGTTGAGTCCGTTGTATTTTGCATATGTGATAACGATATCAAATCAAACATGAAGATTTCGTGAATGACGATATTTTTCTTGTCTTCATATTATCTTCATATAGCGTGTACTATCCTAATCTAGGACAGAGTAAAAAGGGGGTGATGTGTATGAAAAATATTATTTGGATTTGCGTAGCGGTGGCGCTTATGGGTCTTGTCGCTATCACCATCTTTAAAGTTCCGATCGGCACAGTTATGTTTGCGGGAGCATTGCTTGCTTGTCCATTACTTCATATTTGGATGATGAAAGATGGAGGACACAAACACTAATTTCATAAAATCTTCATACTTGCTTTCCTATACTGCGGGTATATGGGATACGACTATGGAAACTGGCTCCTTGTTACTTTAAATATCATTCTTTTTCTTTACTTTATTAAAAGTGCGTTTAAACCGAGAACAAAGACTGATTGGACAACATTTCGTTATTTTGGCGCTTTCATCGTGGCTCTCTTTGCGGAGATGTACGGTTTCCCCTTAACTATCTATCTTCTCACCTCTTATTTCGGCAATCGATTGGGTTTGGATTTTACCCATAGCAACGGACATATACTCAACACTCTCTTGGGTCTTAAGGGTGATCCACATTTTAGTATTTTGCATATTATCAGTTACGCACTCATAATTGGCGGTCTCGTCCTTTTAGGTAACGCCTGGGAAGTTCTATATAAAGCAGTGAGGCGACACCGACCCGCAACAGGCAATGTTTATCAATACATTCGTCATCCCCAGTACCTAGCCTTTACTCTCATTATTTTTGGTTTTCTCGTCCAATGGCCGACACTCATTACGATCGATATGGCTCCCATCCTTATATGGCGATATATACGACTTGCAATAATCGAAGAAAAGGAAATGCTCCAGAAGTTCGGTACAGCGTACGCCAAGTATTTACGAAAAACTCCAGGTTACTTTCCGTCTATAAAAAAATTAATCACCAAATATAGCCTCACGAAAATATTTAGTGCATAATGATAATAGAGAAATAAAATTATGAATCACGGTGGAATGAAGCATGGGGGTCATACGATGAAGCCTCTTTCTGAAATTTCCTTGTGGGAAAAATTAAAAATGAGTATGACTATGACCATGGGCATGGATCACACGGGTCTTGCGGGAAGAGAGATGGCAAAACTCATGGAAGAAGATATCCGTAATAAATTTTTCTTCTCTTTTTTCCTGACCATACCAATCCTCGCCTATTCTATGGGGAGGATGCTATTAGGATGGAATTTGCCAACACCTATCCCAGTTCATTGGTTACTATTTTTGCTCACAACGCCGGTCTTCTTCTATGGAGGGTGGTTATTTCTTTATTCTTCATATTTTGAATTGAAAACCGGTCGACTAGGCATGTCTGTTCTTATTGCGGTCGGCATCACGGCAGCGTATGCATTCAGTGTTGTGCTGACGTTTCTTGGAAACGGTGAGTCATTTTATGAAGCAGCAGCAATGCTCATTACGTTTGTACTTTTTGGACACTGGATGGAAATGAAATCAAGGCGCGGCACTACTGATGCATTACAAGCACTCTTTAATTTAGTTCCTCCCCTTGCACGCGTATTACGAAGCGGTAAAGAAATACTTATGCCTACTGCAGAAGTAAAACTGAGGGATATTCTGATTCTTAAGCCGGGCGACAAAGCACCGGTTGACGGGGAAATTATTGTAGGCGAGACTTCAATTGACGAATCATTAGTGACTGGCGAATCTGTCCCCGTGGAGAAAAATATAGGAAGCCAAGTCATTGGCGGATCAATAAACTTATCTGGATATATTCAGTTTAAAGCCACAAAAGTAGGTGCGGACACGGCTTTGGCTCAAATTGTAAAAATGGTCGAAAATGCCCAAAACTCTAAAGCCCCAGGGCAAAAACTAGCAGATAAGTTCGCTAAATATTTGGTAATTGTAGCTGTAGGCGGAGGATTTTTAACCTTTGCAGTGTGGTTTTTCGTTTTTGGACAGCCATTGCTGTTTGCCCTTACTTTTGCTATTTCCACTGTAGTTATCGCTTGTCCGGATGCATTAGGTTTAGCTACTCCGACTGCAGTAGCAGTAGGCACTGGACTCGGAGCCAAACACAATATCCTCATTAAAGATGCAGCGACGCTTGAACAAACATCGAAGATACAAGCCGTGGTGATGGATAAAACAGGAACGCTTACTGACGGAAAACCAAAGATATCCAGTATTGCGATAACAAAAGGATTTGACGAAAATATTTCTTTGCAACTCATTGGTGCTGCGGAGGCAAAATCTTCTCATCCATTGTCAAATGCTGTGCTTGAAGAACTAAAAATAAGAAAACTTTCTTTTCCTCAAAAAGTTGAAAAGTTCCAAAACCTTTCAGGACTTGGTGTAAAAGCCATAGTGGATGGAAAACAAGTCTTAGTGGGTACGAAGCGCTTAATGAATGAAAATAAGATTGATACTACTCCTCTTGAGAGAGACATCATTACTTTTCAGGAAAATGGGGAAACTATTATGCTTCTTGCAGTTGATGGCAAGTTAGCAGCAATGGTCGGAGCAGTTGATCCCATCAAAGAAAATTCTAAAAAAGCAATTGATCGCCTCAATGAAATGGGCATCGAAACGGCCATGATTACTGGAGATAATGAAAAAACTGCCCAAATTGTAGCCCAAAAAATCGGTATTAAACGAGTATTTGCGGATGTAATGCCTGAAGATAAAGCAAAATATGTCAAAAAACTTCAAGATGAGGGAAAATTTGTTGCAATGGTTGGAGATGGGGTCAATGATGCACCAGCGTTGGCAACTGCGGATATAGGAATTGCTATTGGTGCGGGAACAGACGTAGCCATTGAGACAGCAAAAATTGTGTTGATGAAATCGGATCCTGCAGATATTTTACGGTCAATCAGACTTTCCAAAGCAACGGTGAGAAAAATGAAGCAAAATCTTTTTTGGGCTTCGATTTATAATTTGTTGGCTATTCCTGTAGCTGCAGGTGTGCTGTATCCGTCTTTCGGTATTTCACTAAGACCAGAAGTGTCGGCGCTTCTTATGAGTATTTCCTCTATTATTGTAGCTACTAATGCAGTACTTTTAAACAGATCAGAAAAAGATCTGATTGAGATTTAGTATAATGTAGCCCGTATCGGATTCGAACCGATGATATTCACGCTGAAAACGTGATGTCCTAGGCCGCTAGACGAACGGGCCAAATGGTATCGAATTCAATTTTAGCAAAATTGGACTCAAAAGGATATAATCTTTGTATTCATATGAGCGAAAGACCAGATTGGTTTCTAGGATTTTTGGAAGAAGCAATTCAAATGACTTCAGTCTCAGATGAGTTTGTGGAAAGTGCTTTGGGTATCGGATGTATGATAGATGCCGGTAATCAGACTGATGCACGCCGACTTTATGATGAAGCTGCCAAAGCCCTGAGGACGATGCGAATAACTCAGACACCTGGTGAACAAGGTTCTACTCAAGTTCGTACAATGATTCAATCACTCTTATATCCTTTAGATCTTCGTATGGAACTTTCTCGTCGACTTAAAATACCGTTGGGATAATTACGTTCGGTTTATTTTTGTATATTTTGATATAGTTACGCCTAATTGACGGGATATGTTTTCGGGTTTATTATGGATATACAATGCCCGAAACAATTAATGAACCTGTTTCTGTAGCCCTCTGGAGTAATCATACTACACACAAAATTCTTCCGTACAGTTTGTATTGGCATGGCAGGCGATATCAGATTAGTACAGTAGGATTTCATCACACATATCACGTCGGGCGAATTCTCATGCACGTATTTTCAGTAACTGATGGCAGTACATTTTTTCGTTTGGAGCTCAATGCTGAAACGCTTGAATGGCAGCTTTTGGATGTAGAAGTAGGAAATTATGAACTTTAATCCCGCTCCTCCCACAATAATGCATGTAGATATCAATTCGTGCTTTGCAACGATTGAACAGCAGGCAAATCCTTTGCTTCGTGGCAAGCCTGTGGTAGTTGCGGCATATACGACCAATAATGGATGTGTGCTTACCGCGTCTAAAGAAGCTAAACTGTATGGCATCAAAACCGGTATGCGCGTTCGGGACGCCAAATATCTTTATCCACGTCTTATTGTTTTACCTTCTGATCCTGATAAATATCGTGTGGTGAATCAACAGTTGACAGAACTTTTGATGAAATATTCACCAAACATTAGTGTTGAGTCTATCGATGAGATGGTTCTTGATCTAAAAGATACGCCAAAATTATTAAGACCAGATCTTAATCAAATGATCGATATAGCCAAAGAAATTAAAAATCGTATTAAACAAGAAATAGGAGATTGGATTACGGTGTCTATTGGCATCGCTTCAAATAGATATTTAGCAAAAGTTGCTTCAGGACTTGAAAAGCCCGACGGATTGCGATGGATTACAAAAGAAACAATTGTTTCAATACTCGAAAAAATGAAGCTTGAGGATCTTTGTGGTATAAAAGAAGGGAATGCAAGAAAACTCAAAAGTGTTGGGATATATACACCGCTTGAGATGTTTTATGCAGATAGCAATACATTAAAACGCGGATTTCATTCTATTATTGGGAGGGATTGGTGGCAAAAAATACATGGATTTGATCATTCAAAGAACTCAGGACAAGTCAATAAAACCTTTGGTCAGTCGTATGCGATGAGTAAGTTTCTTTTGCCTACTGATTCCTGTGTGTGGCAAATATTGTCGCAGCTTGTGATGAAAATGGGAAGAAGGTTAAGATGTGATGGATCTTCCAGTCGAGGTGTAGCTGTATCACTTTTGTTTGAAGACCATACGCACTGGCATACACAAGAGTTGCAGGAAGAATCATTATTTGCAGATACTGACTTGTATCAAAAAATATGGCGCATGCTTCAAAATGCGCCAGAACGGGCCATTCGAATTCTTGCAATATCGTGTTACCAATTGCACAAAGATTTATATGATCAGCAATCATTGTTATTTGATGAAAATAAGAAACGCAACCTTACACGAGCCATAGATGCAGTACAAGAAAAATTTGGTGCATTTATCATTACTCCTGCGCGTATGATTGGGATGGAGAATAGGGTTATGGATCGAATTGCATTTGGAAAAACAAGTCTGTGACTAAGTAGTCAACTAATTCTCGACCGGTGTAAAGTTGACTACTTAATATTTTGACATAATTAATCCTAATCTACTTTAGAAGTAGATATTGAATATTGACAGTGATTATAAAGAGGAAGTACTGTAGAGAATAGTACAAATAAATCAAGAGTGGTGGAAGAGATCTCGCTCATAGCCATCCGACAACCGATTTTGTAACGAAGTGAAAAATCGTCCTGAGCTTTGTCGAAGGACCACTTCCATGAAAACACGGTGCCAAAACGAGAATTGATTCGCCCAAAGGAGGGAAACAATATGTCTCAGCTTACCCATTTTACTTCTGAATCCGTCGCAAGTGGCCACCCTGACAAAATTTGTGATCAGATTTCTGATGCAATTGTCGATGCAGCACTAGCAGTTGATCCATTGGCACGCATAGCGGTTGAGACACTTGTTACTACCAATAGGATAGTACTTGCGGGAGAGGTGACGTGTACAAAAAAATTGAACTATGAAAAAATAGCTCGAGGTGTCATTAAATCATTGGGGTATACAAAAAAAGCATATAATTTTTCACATGAATCTCCTATTTCAATATATATCCATGAGCAATCGCCTGACATAACCGTAGGCGTTGATGATGGAGGGGCAGGAGACCAAGGCATGATGTTTGGCTATGCTACCAATGAAACGCCTGAGTATATGCCCTTGCCACTAGTCCTGGCTCACCGATTGGTAGAGAAGTTGGATCAACTTCGAGAATCCAAGAAATTGTCCTATCTTCGTCCAGATGGAAAAAGTGAAGTAAAAATAGTATATGAAAACGGAAAACCTAAGAGTGTCGATCAGGTTGTGATAGCAGTGCCGCATGATCCGAAGGTTTCCAATAAAAAGTTAAAAATTGATCTCTATAAAAAAGTCATAACCCCCATATGTAAATTCTATAAAATGAAACCGCCAAAACTTACAGAAGTAGTCGTGAATGGCACGGGGAAATGGGCAATTGGGGGACCATCGTCTGATACGGGAGTCACGGGACGCAAAATAATTGTTGACACCTATGGCGCATTTGCCCGTCATGGCGGAGGCGCGTTTAGTGGCAAGGATCCTACTAAGGTAGATAGATCCGGTGCGTATGCCGCGCGCTACATTGCTAAAAATATTGTAGCCAAAGGGTTAGCAGATCGGGCTGAAGTGAGGGTTGCCTACGTTATTGGTCAGCGTGAACCATTAGCCAAAGCCATAGAGACGTTTGGAACAGAAAAAGTAACACTATCTCAAATAGAAACATTTGCATGGAGTCTCCTTGATCTTTCTGTGCCGGGAATTATCAAAGGACTCAATTTACGCAGACCGATGTATCAAAAAACCGCTCGTTACGGCCATTTTGGCCGCAATGGATTCCCATGGGAGAACGTGGTAGCATAAACGCGATGGAAGAATCACGACCTTTAGCTGATATTTTACGCCCAAAAACGCTTGATGACATTATTGGTCAAGAGCACTTGGTTGGTAAAGACGGAATTATTCGAAAGCTTTTAGCTTCTAACTTTTTACCTTCAATGATTCTTTGGGGACCTCCCGGATGTGGGAAGACGACGCTTGCACAATTACTGGCAACTCTCACTAACTCAGAATTCATTTCCAAATCAGCGGTCACTCTTACTTTGGCAGAAGTTCGTGTCATCATGAAGGAAGCGCGAGAGCGATTAGATATAGAAAATAAACGCACGATATTTTTCATTGATGAAATTCATAGGTTTAATAAAGCACAGCAAGATGCGCTCCTTCCTCATGTCGAAAAAGGAACCGTGATATTTATTGGAGCAACGGCTGAAAACCCCTCATTTGAAGTAATTTCTGCACTCTTGTCTCGTACACGCGTACTCGTATTAAAGCCATTGGATTTAGGTGAGCTTACAAAGGTGACGGATAACGCATTGGATTATTTAAAAATAACTATTGATGATAAAGCCAGAGAGTTCCTGTATCAAGCCTCAAACGGTGATGCTCGCTCACTTTTAAATATTTTAGAAATCGCATCATCTCTTCGCCTACAAGGAGAGTCCTTGAAGGTGAATAATATTGAGGAAGCGGCGCAGAAAAAGATGGTGCAATATGATAAGGGTGGGGATGAGCACTACAATACAATTAGTGCGTATATAAAAAGTATGAGAGCCTCAGATGTGGATGCTGCATTGTATTATTTAGCGCGTATGGTGGCCGCAGGCGAAGATCCTGTATTTATTGCGCGTAGACTAGTTGTGTTTGCTTCGGAAGATATTTTGTCGCCAACTGCTCTGGTTGTGGCAAATGCTGTTTTTGCCGCGTGTCAGCAAGTAGGACTTCCAGAGTGTCAAGAAAATTTAGCAGCAGGGACTGTGTATATGGCTCAAGCGAAAAAAAATAGATCTTCGTATGACGGCTATATGCGTGCATTAGTTGATGTAAAACAATTTGGTAATTTGCCCATACCACTTTCTGTACGAAATGCACCAACAAAACTCATGAAGTCACTCGACTATGGAAAAGGATATAGTATGTATGATACAAGAAGTCATCTTCCAGAAAAATTATTACATAAAAAATATTATGAAAACTGAACATTCTGCGGGAGGCGTGATCCTTCAAAAAACAACCAATACATGGCAAGTTTTGCTTATAAAAGATATGAGTGGCAAGTGGACATTCCCAAAAGGAAAAATAGAAAAAGGAGAAACGATTGAAGAAGCCGCCATTCGAGAGATTTGTGAAGAAACAGGCATATCACATCTTGATTATAAAGCGCCATTACCATCAATTTTTTATACGTTTAAACGAAAGGGGATTGTACAAAAAACTGTTGACTATATGATTTTTCTATCTACCTCTTCCCAGAAGATAATTCTACAAAAAGAGGAAGGAATCTCGGACGCAAAGTGGATTGATATTGATTGTGTATTACAAGAAATTGACTATAAAGAAACGTATAACCCCATGTTGAAACAAGTGCAACTACTTGCACGAGCTTTTTAATTACGTATGCTTACTATTATTCATGGCGACGACATAGAACAAAGTTATAAAGCGCTTACACGTCTAAGAGAGACTTTTGTGGGAAGGGAGTTTAGAGAACTGGACGGGAAACGGTTGACTCCTGCGGATCTTACTCAGGCGCTTGAGTCTTCATCGTTATTTGGAAAAGATGTTTGTATTCTGATACAACGATTCTTTTCTTCTGTCAATAAAAAAACTACACTGTATAGTGAACTTTTTGCAATCATACATAAATCAATGGAACTTGCAGACATCTTTCTTTATGAAACTAAAGAGTTAGATAAAACAACGCTTAGTAAATTTGGTGTTGACGTTTCGGTACAACTATGTATGATCCCTCGCATCATTTTTGAATTCCTTGATGGATTGCACAAAGGAAACGTGCGGGCAAGCCTTACGAAGTTACACGAGATCGTATCTCATGAGCCAGTGGAAGTCGTTTTTTCGATGATTGTCAAAAGATTTCGCTATCTTATACAATTATCTGATGGTATTACACCGGAAGGTCTCGCGCCTTGGCAAGCGGCTCGCTTGACACGGCAAGCGCGTTTCTTTACGATGGAAAAACTTGCGTCTCTTTATAAGAGACTTGCTACAATAGAAGTATCTGTGAAAACTGGCGGTTCACCATTTACTCTCGCACAGCATATAGAGCAGTTTATTATTTCTTTATAGGTAATACTTTATGGATCTTTCGATTTTTAAAGATTATGACGTGCGAGGAATTTATCCTAAACAGATAAATGGCGAAGTCGCAAAAGCTATTGCATACGCTATCGTTAGAAAATTTTCTCCAAAGACTGTATGTATTTGTCGAGATATGCGATTATCCGGTGAAGAAATCCGTAATGGATTTGTAGAGGTGTTCACAAATCTTGGAATACATGTATATGACGCAGGTCTTACAGGTACGGAGATAGCATATTATATCGCGGGCACAAAACCGTACGACATGGTGCTTATGATTTCTGCATCCCACAATCCTCCTGAATATAACGGATTAAAGGTGGTTCTTCGAGGACCCTTACCGATAACAAGTGATACTGGGCTGTATGAAGTGAGAGATTTGATAGCAGAGGGTCCGTTACCAAAAGCCGATAAAGCAGGAACAGTACAGGAGATAGATGTTTGGAAAGAATGGAAAGCAAAAATCCTCTCCCTTGTTGATACGAAGGCGTTAAAATCACTCTCAATTGTTATAGACGCCGGGAATGGTATGTTTGGCAAAATGGCACCTCTTATTTTTGAAAGTTTACCGGTAAAAGTCACGCCAATGTATTTTGATTTGGATGGACTCTTCCCAAATCACGTACCTAATCCACTGGTTGATGCAAATAACGCAACCCTTATTAAAAAAATTTTAGAAATAGGCGCCGATGTGGGGTTGGCTTTTGATGGTGATGCTGATCGTATGTTTTTAATCGATGATAGGGGTCGGATCGTTTCAGGCACAGTTACGACTGCATTATTGGCAAAATATATACTCTCTATTCACCCAAATGAGCTCATACTTTACAATGCTATTTGTGGCCGCGTTGTTCCAAAAACCATTGAGATAGCAGGAGGTAAATCGAAGCGTGTACGTGTGGGTCATAGTTACATAAAGCAATACATGAAAGAGACGAAAGCATTTTTTGCAGGCGAGCATTCCGGACATTATTATTTGAGGGACTACTTCAATGCAGAAAGCGGTATGACAGTCGCACTCATGGCGCTTCTTTTATTATCAAATCAAGAAAAAAAACTTTCCGAATTAGTTGACGAGTTAAACATCTATCCCGCCAGCGGTGAAATTAATTTTGTGGTATCAGATATTCCAGCAGCTGTCGAAGCTATTAAAACTGGCTTTCCCGACGCGACGTCTATAGATGAGCTAGATGGCATTAGCGTTTGGTACAAAGACTATTGGTTTAACGTGCGTGCCTCAAAGACAGAACCACTATTAAGATTAAATGTCGAGGCAGACACAAAGACAATTCTTGATACTAAAACAGCTGAGTTAGTAACAAGAATTGAAGAATTAGGCGGAAAGAAAAAGTGATGATTATATGGATACAACACATAATCGCCCGTACTTAGTTATCCCAAAACTTATAGAACAACCCACGTGGGGTGGTACGTATATTGTGGGAACAAAACAATGGCAGCAAAAGCACGAGTTAATTGGCAAAAAAATAGGTCAGTCATATGAGCTTTATGATAAAAGTAATTTATCTTTAGCCGGTTCCAGCGAGGATCCTTTGTTTACTGGAGAAATAACCGATTCAAAATTGGTAGAGCAACAAACACAAGTAAAGAATTCTATAGGATTACAACAATTAATTTTAGATGACCCCATAAACATTCTCGGCCAGCGAATAGTTGAGACGTACGGCCCTTCCATGCATCTCCTTCTTAAGTTTACTCAAGCACTAGGAAACTCGTTTCAATTACATATTCCCGATGGAACAAAGAGCACAAGATGGAAAGCGAAACCTGAGTCCTGGTATTATTTTGAAGACGGTTTAATAACATGTGGCGTGAAAAAAGATACAAATTGGCAGGAATATCAGCAAGGTGTAACAGAACTGGATCAAGAAATTCAGAAAATATCAGAAAACGTGCGTGGCGGATCACTCCCCTACGAAGATGCGAGGCTCCGGATTGATATGTTTATTAAACGCTATAACCCTTGGCAGTATGTAAACGTCGTTCGGATAGAAAAGGGCACATTGCTTGACTTATCTTCCTGTGGTATTCACCATTCGTGGGAAGAAGATTTAAAAACGATTCCTCTTGGGAATGTTTTATACGAAATTCAGTTGAATGTCATGGATGATGTGGCTACGATCAGAAATTTTGATAAAGGGAAAGTAGGTAAAGACAGGTCACTGCGTCCACTTCAAATTGAAGATTATTTTGCTTTGGCAGACAGAAGTGCTGATGCAAATGACCCAAATATACACATGCGGGTATCAACATTGGTAGAAAAAACATCGGCATATATCCATGAAAAACTATTAGACACCAAATATTATGGTATGGACCGAGTAACGCTTGAAAAGATTGGGTCTTTATATGTCTCCGCTATCGATACATTTCGGCATGTTTTTGTCCGGTCCGGCAGTATGACGCTCTCCGCAGGCACAATGAGTGTGATGGTAAATGCTGGTCATTCTGTATTTGTACCTGCAGGATGCCTTACGTATGCTGTAAAATCAACAGAAGACAATACTGAAGTTTTAATTTCTTATTAAACGAAAGGAAGTACATGATGTTACCGACGCTCGATGATATTGTTTTGCGTTCATTAGATTATTTTAGTACGACACCACCACCAGGCTTTAACGTATCAAGGTTTTCTCTACCATTCGTCGTAGGAAGTGGAAATGCTCTAAATACTGGAAAAATTTTGCTTTCTGGACACGCTGCAATATTTGCAGATGAAAGTAATTTTAAATCTATCATGGAGTCTTACGATCAGATTATAAAAAAAGGCCTTATAAAAGATGTAGTTATCATATCCTCTTCTGGTGAAAAAGATTCTGTTTGGGAAATAGAATTGGCGACAAAAATGAATCTAAAAACTACCCTACTTACGTGCAAACCGAATTCAACAGCCGCAAAAATTGCTGATGAGATTTATACGTATAAAAGTATTGCAGAGCCCTACACGTACAACACTTCCACGTATCTTGGTATGGTTTTGTCTACAACAGGGGAATCAGCTGATGAAATTAAGCGAATGATTAAAACTCTATCCATGGTACCAGCTTTTGGCGATTATATAAGTTACGCATTTATCTTACCTGATGAGTTTTTACCTGTATGTCCTATGATTGAAATAAAAGGAGATGAATTATTTGGGCCGCACGTAATGATCCGCGCAGTCACTCAGGGTCACGCGAGGCATGCCAAATTTGTGCATCCATGGGAGAAAGAGCTTGTTATTTCTTTGGGCTGGGATAACAAATATTTCGGAGATTCTACGCATCGCTGGAATATACCACTTTCTAGCACCGCAAGCTTTGCCGCCGTGATATCGCTTACGTATTATCTTTGTGGGCTCATTCAGAAAGAGAAACCTCCTTATTTTATGCAAAATATAGAAAATTTTTGCTTAGATTATGGGCCCAAAGCCTACGGCAAACCAGAGAAATTTGACGTGATCGTCCCCGCAAACGATTAAGGGTTACGTTTCGCCTTGTTGATAAAGATCCTGCAAATTTCTTCGAGTTCTTCTATGGTATGTGCATACGTTTCGATTCCGTGTGGTAGGCTACCTGTGTCGTCATGGATGGTAAAGCAACACACGTGTGCTCCAGAAGAGACTGCCGCGTTTATTCCTGTTTGTGAATCCTCTATGATGAGTGTTTCTGCGTTTGTCGCCTTTAATGCTTTCATACAAGCAAGATATCCATCTGGAGAAGGTTTTGGTTTGAATTCTGGATGGTCATTGACGGATTCGATAAATTCAAAGGACGCTCCATTTTTCAGCCTCTCAAGAACGAGTGAAATCCAGTTTTTCGGAGACGATCATACCAAACCAAGCCGCACCTTCGCTAAAGCGAGCGTACCGATTAATTCATCGATGCCAGCAGTTATTGGTGCTTGGCGATAAATCGTCTGTGCGAGTTCGTCATACCCAGCAAAGAATTCAGTTTTGGTTCCGGTATGCCCCAACTCATGGGCTTTTTGATATATTTGGCCTTCTGAGAGACCTCTGGTTTTTCCCAGTAGTTGTTTGCGATAGAGGGTTTGAGAATGCGGGTAAAGTATGCTGGCTCCTGTTCATTCCAAAGCTGTTCGCTTTTGACGATTACACCATCCATATCAAAAATAATCGTGGGATTCATGAATATATTGTATCACTTGCGTTTTATTGCCCGTAACACCAACAAGGACTCTCCTCGTAGGCTATTCTAGGTCAAGTGTTTGATTTACAATTGATTTTAAATCATCAGGATAAGCTTGTTTAATAAATGATTCATAGGAAAGCTGTGCATGCGTACGTGAAAAATATGAAAGTATAGTTGTGGGTTGGATCCATGCTTGTGAAGTTAAATAAATAGTTTCCGTACGAAGAATAGGAGTATTCTTTTAACCTACGAGGAGAGTCCTTGTAGGGGGATAGGGATAGCGGGTTTCTGTGAATATATTTCGAAAGGTAAATAAATTGATATTCTGACGTTATATTTACTGCTTTGTATGGACCTTGAAATAACGGGCCTATGCGCTTATAGCGTGTATTAAAATATCGGACATACTTTGTTGATAACGATCTTAAGAAATGGTCGATTGCACGTTCTGAATTTTGTTTGATAAGTATATGAAAATGATTCGGCATAAGACAATAACATAGTAACTCAATTTCCTCGAAGTAATTTTTTAATATCCTTGATGGTGGCTTCTTCAAGGACTCTCCTTGAGGAGTAAGATAAATCTTTAAGAAAGAAAGAAACGTTTTGTAATCTTTCTCTTCACGAAAGATGACACATTTATCAACCCCTCGGTTATACACATGGTAGTAGGCGCCGGATTCATATCGTTTTATTACATTTTTAGATGGCATAATGTAGAGTATACATCACCTACAAGGACTCTCCTGGTAGGATAAAACTTCGACTTGCGAAAACTTCTAAAATTCTTGATACTAGATATATGACTAAACCTAAGTACGTCCGTTGGTTTAAAGAAGTGGATAAAGAAGATATTGGCATCGTTGGCGGGAAGGGAGCGAATTTAGGAGAAATGACCAAGGCTGGATTTCCAGTACCGAATGGATTTGTCGTTACCGCACAGGCCTACTTTCAATTTTTGGATGAATCAGGGCTTCGTGACGACCTTCATAGAATTCTTCACGGATTAGATGTAGGAAACAGTGCTCATTTAGCAAAAGCTTCCAAGGACATTGAGCACAAAATTACGCACGCACGTTTCCCGCAAGAGATAGCTACGGAGGTAATAAATGCATATTTGTCATTAGACAAAGGTAAAAATGTATTAGTCGCTGTAAGAAGCTCAGCCACCGCGGAGGATTTACCAACTGCATCATTTGCAGGTCAGCAAGCAACGTTTTTAAATGTATCGGGTGAAGCGAATGTATTGGAAAAAATCAAAGAAGCGTGGGCGTCGCTTTTCACCGCCCGAGCGATATTTTATCGCGTGACCAATACGTTTGATCATTTCAAAGTCGGTATCGCAATACCTGTGCAAATAATGGTGCAATCTGACTACTCTGGCATCATGTTTACCCTTGATCCCGTGACTAATGACAAATCAAAAATCGTCGTTGACGCGATTATTGGCTTAGGTGAGATGATTGTGCAAGGATCAGTGACGCCAGATCATTTCAAAATTGATAAACAAGATAGAAAGATTATTGAAAAAGAAATTAACGTGCAGGAAAAAGTAATGCGTCGCAATGGCACCAAGACGCAGGTATTGGCACTCACAAAACCTGAGGGAGGGAAGCAAAAAATATCAGATGAGATGGTTTTAAAAATTGCAGCTATTGGCGTAAAATTAGAAAAACATTATTATTTCCCACAGGACGTCGAGTGGGCTATAGATAAAGGACACGTGTACATCGTGCAAACTAGACCCGTGACTACCACTGGTAGCTCTTTACGCAGTAAAGAGTCGGTAGTACTTAGTAAGAAGGAGCTATTGATAAAGGGCGACGCGGCAAGTCCCGGCATAGCATTTGGTCCGGCTAAAATTATTAGTGGCCCCAAAGAAATTGGGAAAATCCTCAAAGGTGATATTTTAGTCGCGCTGATGACAAATCCTGATTATGTACCCGCCATGAGAAAAGCAGTAGCGATCGTGACAGAGCGTGGTGGCCGTACATCACACGCGGCTATCGTCTCTCGAGAGTTAGGTATTCCTGCAGTTGTTGGCGCTAAAGGCATTATGCAGGCGGTCAAAGACGACATGGTGATTACCGCTAATGGAACTACGGGAGAGGTATTTAAGGGAGCTGTCCACATTTCAAATGTGTCCCATGAGATCAATTTGCCCAATACGTCTCATGGAGAAAAGATTAAAACTGCCACAAAGCTGTATATCAATTTGGCAGAACCAGAAAGGGCTAATGAAGTGGCCAAAATGGACATTGATGGCATAGGGCTACTTCGCGCGGAGTTTATGATGGCAAGCATTGGTACGCATCCTAAAAAAATCATTGCGGACAAAAAGCAAGAACAATTTATCGAAGAACTTTCTATCGGCATGGAAACCATTTGTGAAGCGCTTGCCCCAAAACCTGTGGTGTATAGAGCTTCTGATTTTCGCACGAATGAATTTCGTAATCTAAAAGGAGGAGACCTCTATGAGCCCCAAGAGGATAATCCGATGCTAGGATTTCGTGGAGCAGCGCGCTATATTGCTGACCCTCGTGTGTTTGAATTGGAGCTCGAAGCCATAAAACGTGTACGAAATAAAAAAAACTTGAAGAATTTGCATCTTATGATTCCCTTCGTTCGCTCTCCATCTGAGCTTTTAGCCGTAAAAAAAATTGTTTCAGCAAACGGCTTGTCCCGATCCTCTGCATTTAAGCTATGGATGATGGTCGAGTTGCCAACCAATGTCATAAGTATCGAAGAATTTTTGGACGTAGGGATAGATGGCATATCATTTGGCTCAAATGACCTTACCATGCTCGTTCTTGGGGCAGATCGAGATAATAGTGAAATAGCGTCTGCCTACAATGAAGTAGATCCTTCTCTCTTATGGTGTTATGAGCGAGTGATCACTGCATGTAATAAACGTGGCGTTACAACCTCCATGTGCGGTCAGGCACCATCAGATTATCCAGAGCTTGTGCAAAAGCTTGTGGAGTGGGGAGTAACAAGCATGTCTGTAAACCGTGACGTAGCAGTCAGCGTACGACATTCTATCAAAGCAGCTGAACACGAACTTGTGGTAAAACGGTCTGTCTGAATATATGGCATCGGTCAATACTAATATATACTCCATTGCGTCAAGAGAAATCCTTGATTCTCGTGGTAATCCCACCATAGAAACACAGGTAATTTTAGAGAGCGGGTATCGTGGGGTCGCATCTTGTCCATCTGGCGCATCAATAGGCACCTATGAGGTTGTGGAGCTTCGAGATGCTGACCCCAAAAGATATGGCGGTCAAGGTGTCTTAAAGGCTGTATCCAATGTAAATACAACCATTCAAGAAAAATTAAGAGGAATGGATGCGTTGTCACAAGGAGTTATCGATAAAACACTTGTAGATCTAGATGGCACAAAAGATAAACATGCATTGGGAGCTAATAGTATATTAAGTGTTTCGCTCGCCGTATCTGTGGCAGCTTCAAATGCACTTCGTATGCCTCTGTATCGCTACTATAATTCACTTTTTGCTGCATATTGCCCTACCGAAATTACGAGAATTCCTTCGCCAACATTTAACATAATAAATGGTGGCAAACATGGAGCGGGGAATTTGGATTTTCAAGAATTCCATGTAATACCAGCAACGAACAAATCGTTTTCTCAAGCACTTCAGATGGGGGTTGAACTTTATAATGGAGTCAAGCAGATACTTAAATACAGAAATGCAGTACACTCAGTGGGTGATGAAGGTGGATTTGCGCCTGACTTATTTACAAACGTAGATGCGCTGGCAATAATTATGGATGCTATACGAGCAAGTAAGTATCGGTATGGCGTGGATGTATTTATGGGTCTTGATTTGGCTGCAAACTATTTTTATGCGGACCACACATATCATATAAAAGATCGTTCTCAACCTTATTCCGACCGTGATTTTGTTGTATATCTTAAAGACCTTTTTGTACAATATAAGCTTCTTGTTATCGAAGACGGATTGCATGAGGACGATTGGGAACATTGGCAAAGCTTGACTAAGGAGCTAGGCAAAGACGTGTTGGTGGTCGGTGATGATCTTTTGGTGACCAATCCTGAGCGACTCAACAAAGCCATAGCACAAAAAGCCTGTACTGCGATACTGTTAAAACCCAATCAGATAGGAACGGTGAGTGAATTTTTTGCTGTGGCAACTATCGCGAAGCGCAATGATATAAAAACTATAGTTTCCCATAGAAGTGGAGAAACAAATGATACGTCGGTAGCTGACATTGCTGTCGCTATACAGTCTGACTATGTGAAATTTGGAGCTCCAGCTAGAGGCGAACGGGTAGCAAAATACAATCGATTACTTCAAATTGAACAGGAATTAATCGCAAAAAAATAAACACGTTTCTACTCGTATGATAAAACCTGTCGTTTTAATAGTGCTTGATGGGTGGGGCTTGGCTCCCCCTGGACCGGGAAATGCAATTTCATTAGCAACATTAACGCATATTCCGTATTTTTGGCAAAATTACCCGCACAGTCAATTGGACGCGTCTGGAGCGTCAGTAGGACTTCCTACAGGAGAAGACGGGAACACTGAAACGGGGCATATCAATATCGGCGCTGGGCGTGTGGTATATCAAGATTTACCCCGTATAAATATGGCGATTACCGATCGGTCATTTTTTACTAACGACGCATTTTTGGGCGCACAATCGTATGCGCAAGCGCACCAGAGTGCTATTCACATCATCGGATTATTATCAGATTCTGGCGTCCACGCGAGTCGCAATCACCTCTACGCATTACTGGAATTATTTAAAAAAAATCAGTGTAGCAGACCTGTATATTTACATCTTTTCACCGATGGAAGAGATAGTCCGATGAAAGCAGGTCTTCGATTTATCCGTGAAGTAGAAATTATGCTCACAAAAATTGGAATAGGAAAAATCGCTACCATGATGGGAAGATATTATGCAATGGATCGGGATAAGCGGTGGGAACGAACAGAACGCGCGTATGAAGCTCTGACAGAAATGATTAGCACACGTTCTCCAAGTGCTCTCAAGGCTATCGAAGCTGCATATAGCAATAATCTTACTGATGAGTTTATAGAACCTACGATTATTAATGATTCTGATGGTAACCCGTTGCCTCGCATTGGTGCACATGATGCAGTAATTTTTTATAATTACCGGATCGATCGACCAAGACAACTAACACGTGCATTTGTGTTGCCGGATTTTGAAACACACAAGATGACCGAAGCGTTTGATCCGTATTCGGTCAAATATTATCACAAGCATATTGTGGAGGAAGTTACTGATAGGATCGCCCCATTTACAAGAAAAATAGTATTACAGGACCTTTTTTTCGTAACGATGACAGAATATGAGCAAAATTTACCGACAGTTGTTGCATTTCCATTGCAACCTATCGCTATGACATTGGGAAAAGTGTTCGAAATGATGAAAGTGCGGCAGCTTCGCGTTTCTGAATCGGAGAAAGAACGGTTCGTTACGTATTATTTTAATGGCATGCATGAAGCGCCGTTTTCTCAAGAAGATCACCTCATCATCCCATCACCAACCGTAGTTACGTATGACCTAAAACCCGAAATGTCTATCCAGCAAATTACCCAACGCGTTCTTGACCGATTGGTAAGTGATGTGTATTCGTTTATCCTTATAAATATAGCAAACCCTGACATGGTAGGACACACAGGAAATATCAAAGCGGCCATAAAGGCCTGTGAAATAACAGATGCGTGTGTCGGGAAAATAGCTACTCTCACCTTGTCGCTTGGTGGGACCTGTATCATTACTGCAGATCATGGCAACGTAGAGGAAATGCTTGGATCTAATAATGAGGTGGACACAGAACATTCTACGTTTCCTGTTCCAATTATTATTATCAACGCTTGTTATGAAAAACAATCGATCAGTATTCCCAAAGGGAAGTTATCTGATATCGCACCGACGATTCTCTCACTTATGGACATACCTATCCCACCGCAGATGACGGGCGTCAATTTATTGGCTGACGTTGCTATACGTCAAAAAGCAAGTTAAACTAACATGCAAAGATATGTCTACAAAAGTTACCACAATTAAAAAAATATTTGCTTCTCACGATCACCATAATTTGTCTGATTATAAAGATGCAGTGCAGTCCTTTACATGGAAAGAAGGCAGGGGCCACGTATCGTGGTTTGGATCAAAAATTAATGCTGCTTACATTGCGGTTGATAGACACGCGCTTACGTGGCGCAAAAATAAAATTGCGCTGTATTGGGAAGACGAAGCAGGTCTTCGCAAGGAATATACGTTTCAGGAACTTTCTGAAAATTCAAATAGGTTGGCAAATATTTTACATGATTTTGGTGTGGATCGTGGAGATCGGGTATTTATCTTTTTGCCTCGCATTCCAGAACTTTTCTTTTCTTTTTTAGGAATCCTTAAAATTGGCGCAATCGCAGGGACGCTGTTTAGTGCGTTTCAAGAGCAGGCGCTATTTGATCGACTTGAAAATAGTGGAGCATCTGTGGTGATTACGGATAGCACTCTTAAACTTCGTGTCGACTCTGTGCGAAAACGATTACCAGAATTAAAACACGTGTTGGTCGTCGACACAAAAGAATTTCAAACATCATTTAATCATGCTTCAATAGATTTTCGTGTGGCGCACATGGATCCTGATGATTATGCATTTATGTTGTACACCTCAGGAACGACAGGCAAACCCAAAGGAGTCGTACATTCCCATAGAGCTATCATTCAACAACACATGACTTCCTACTGGGTGCTGGATCTTCGGGATTCTGATACTTACTGGTGTACGGCAGATCCTGGTTGGGTAACGGGTATAGCATATGAAATTTTAGGCAGTTGGTCCTGTGGTGTGACGACATTTGTATATGCAGGCAGATTTGATCCCAAAAAGTGGTATGAATTAATAGCGAAATATAATATCTCAGTTTGGTATACCGCTCCAACTGCAATACGTATGCTTATGGCTCAGGGACACGCACTTGCCAAATCACATGATTTATCGAGCCTACGGCATTTATGTTCTGTCGGTGAGCCACTAAACCCAGAAGCCATTCGGTGGGGTCTTACCGCATTTGGTCTTCCGTTTCACGATACGTGGTGGCAGACAGAAACAGGAGCGATGTGTATCGTTAATTTCCCAAGTTTGCCAATAAAAATTGGTTCAATGGGAAAACCCATACCAGGGCTTATTGCCGCTATCGTTGATGATCAAGGACGAGAAGTTAAGGTAGGGACAGAAGGCAACATCGCCCTCAAGCCCCCTTGGCCATCGATGATGAAAACCATCTGGCGAAGGCCGTTTAAATATAAAAGTTATTTTAATAACGGCTGGTATATAAGCGGCGATAGAGGTGTCATGGATAAAGACGGCTATTTTTGGTTTATAGGCCGTGCTGATGATGTCATAAAAACTTCAGGCGAACGCGTAGGGCCTTTTGAAGTGGAATCATCATTAGTAGAATACAAAGGCGTGGTAGAAGCAGGCGTCATAGGGAAGCCTGATGCATTGAGGGGAGAAATCATCAAAGCATTTGTAGTACTGGATACGACAATGCAAGCGAAACTCAAAACTGAAAAAGAAAAAGATGCATTTAAAGAAGAACTTTCACTATATGTCAAAAAGCATCTTGCAGGCCACGCGTATCCAAGAGAGATAGAATTTATCGATAAACTTCCAAAGACGAGGTCAGGCAAAATCATGAGGCGAATATTAAAAGCCAAAGATTTGGGATTACCTATCGGAGATACTTCAACACTTGAGGAATATTGAAAAACTATTGTCCAATTTCTTCTTCTGTAAGCGGTTGATTAGGAAAATACCTACTAATCAGTTTTACTACAGCAGCTCTATGAGTTCCTCTATCACCTTGAGCTTCACTAGCAGTGTCGCATAGGGATTTACCTGTAAGTACAATATTTTCACGAGAAACAGGTTCTTGTCTGAATAATCTTTCTTTAAAATAATCCAATGTGTTTGAATCTACTAAATGGAGAGTTTCTTGAGTGGTATAAGATGCTGGATTAAATCGATTTGGCACATGCACCCCATCACTAAATATGCTATTTAAAGGCTTACATTCAAACATGACCCATAGTATATCAATTAATAGTTATATTGTCAATAATAGGACAATTTCTCCTTTGATTATTTGAAAATGTGTGAGCGCTTCAGTAATGGTGCCATGCAAGTATTCTTCGTGTATTTTGGTTAACTCGCGGCAAATTACTACATTAATATCTCCAAATACCTCTTTGGCGTCATGAAGTACTGCATGAAGATTGTGGGGAGCGCAGTAGTAGATTATCGTTGGTTTAGGGTGAAGTGTATTCATTGACTCAAGAACGGATGTAAATTGTTTGAGGCGTGTGGATTGTTTTTCGGGTGGGTAACCAAAAAACATAAATGAACTTACAGGAAGACCTGAAAATGAGAGTGCCGCAATTGCAGCATTTGGTCCCGGAATCGCGATGATTGGTACATTTCGTTTCCTCGCTTCGTGTACGAGAACATACCCCGGATCAGAGATTAATGGAGTACCCGCATCAGAGACCAGCGCCACGTCAGAAACATTGAGTAGTTCAATTATTTCTGGTGTTTTAGATTGTTCTACTTGATCATAATAAGAAATAAGTCTTGGGGTAGTGGTCGTTTCAATTATAGTGCCATAGCGTTTTTTAAGTTCTTTTAATAACATTCCAGTTCGTCTTGTATCCTCACATGCGATATAGGGAGAGGCAAACAAGATGCGCAACGCACGAAACGATATATCTTCGAGATTCCCAATCGGCGTTGCCACAACGTAGAGCGTTCCCATATCGCGATTATACCATTGTCTATGCTATTATTAGGCGTATGGAATTCATGAAGGCCTTTATTGATTATGTCATGCATCTTGATAGAAATTTGACTATATTGGTGAATCAATACGGAGTTATTACGTATGCGATTCTTTTTATGATCGTATTTGCAGAGACAGGACTTGTAATTTTGCCATTTCTTCCGGGGGACTCACTATTATTTGCCGCAGGAGCCATTGCGGCCTTAGGGTCGCTTCATATAGGTCTTGTCGTCTTAATCCTTATGAGTGCGGCCATTGTGGGAGATACCGTAAATTATTGGATTGGACACTACTTTGGGAGAAAAATAGTGGATAATCCACATATCAAATTTATTAACCAAGAACATATTGACAAAACGGAGCAATTTTATAAAAAATATGGTGCTAAAACGATTATATTAGCGCGTTTCGTGCCTATTATCCGAACGTTTGCTCCGTTTGTCGCGGGTGTAGGCAAGATGCATTACAAAACATTCATAATCTATAATCTCGCAGGGGGCGTTCTATGGGTGAGTTTGTTTACGTTGGCTGGATTCTTTTTTGGTAATCTTCCATTTATCAAAGAAAATTTTCATTATGCAATCTTTGCCATCATCGGTCTTTCCGTCTTACCAATGATCTATGAATACATTCAGCATAAACGAAATCCGGATGTTCCCGGGATTGCGACCAAGGATCTTCCAGAGATCATCAACCAATAATTTACACAAATTTTCGTATAAGCCCCACCACTTTGCCTTGAATTTTTACATGGGTCGTGAATATAGGTGACATTGCGGCGTTGGCAGGAGACAACTTGATGCGGTCCTTTTCAAAAAAAATCCGTTTAAGGGTCGCTAAACCATTTGGTAGGAGAGCCACGACGATGTCGCCATTTTTCGCTTCCTGCTGGTGTTGGATGACGACAAAATCACCATCAAGTATTCCATCATCAATCATTGATTGTCCTTTGACCTGCAAAATGTAGTGCGGCTGACTAGAAGCAACGATACTAGGGGCTACAGAAATGTAATAGTTCGGATCTGAATAGGGCTCTAGTGGCGCGCCCGCTGCGATAAACCCCAAGACTGGTAATTCTAATGTCGCGGCACTACCAGCGGGCTTATAATTCTCTGCCACGATTTCTAACCCTCGAGCCGTGCCATCCAGCTTGCGGATAAACCCTTTTTGCCGTAATCTGTCTATATGCTCATGAACTGTAGCAGGGGAGTTAATATGCATTGACTCACCAATTTCTTTTAAGGTCGGGGCATAGCCAAAGCGTTGAATAAATTGTGATATAAAATCTAAAAGTTGTCGTTCTCTGGGGTAGAGTATTGCTGGCATATTTGTGAACCGAACTATATGGTAAGATTAGTATAATAATAATGTATTCACCCGAATAGTCAATACATTAAACACTATCAAAATACCCCCAATATAGAAATTTAACCGAACATGAACTTATTTACACTTACATCTGATTATAAACCAACCGGTGATCAGCCGGAGGCGATTTCCAAACTTACTAAAGCCATACAAAGCCAAGTCAAGGAACAAGTGCTTTTGGGGGTCACAGGTAGCGGCAAGACGTTTACGATGGCTAATCTTATTGCAAACGCCAATCGGCCAGCGCTTATCATCTCGCACAATAAAACTCTCGCAGCTCAGCTCTATCAAGAATTTCGAGATTACTTTCCTACAAACGCCGTGAGCTATTTCGTATCCTACTACGATTATTATCAGCCCGAAGCATACATCCCGCAATCCAATACCTATATCGAAAAAGAAACCGTCATCAATGAAGAAATAGATAAATTGCGCCTTTTTACCACGACGAATTTACTCACCAGACCCGACTGTATCGTGGTAGCTTCCGTTTCCTGCATATACAATATTGGCTCACCCAAAGAATATGGCAACTTTATTTTAAAACTTAGTGTCGGTGCGCCACTTACCCCTCGCCACATTGCCAAAAGACTTGTAGAGCTTCAGTACATGAGAAACGATATGGGATTTACAAGGGGAACCTTTCGCATGCGCGGCAATTCCGTAGACATCTATCCTGCGTATCAGGATGAGTGTATACGTGTAAAAACCGATGATAAAGGCATTCTTGAACTTACATCACTTGATATGCTTACGGGCAATACCATTGCAGCTCTTGATGGTTTCGTTGTATATCCCGCAAAACACTACATGACCAATCCTACACAATACAAAAAAGTTTTTGCACGAATTCGATCTGATATGGAAGCGAAAGCGACGCAATTTTCTGAAACCGGCAAGTTTATAGAGGCACAGCGTCTTAGAGAACGAGTGACTCATGATCTAGAGATGATTGAAGAGTTGGGATACGTCAATGGCATAGAAAATTATAGCAGATACTTTGACGGCAGAAATGTAGGGGATCCACCGTATAGTTTACTGGATTATTTTGAAAAATCCTCGAAAGGCAAATGGCTCTTGTTTGTAGACGAATCGCACATTACCATGCCACAAATTCGCGGGATGTATCATGGAGACAGATCTCGCAAGCAAACATTGATTGATTACGGATTTCGATTGCCGTCAGCTTTGGACAATAGGCCCCTTCGCATTGATGAATTTATGCGCAGGATGCCACAAACTGTGTATGTATCAGCCACCCCTGATGAGTGGGAATTATCCAGAGTAAAAGAAATCGGTGCTCCTGTAGTAGAACAATTACTGCGTCCGACAGGCCTTATCGATCCTGTCACTTATGTACGACCGTCTAAAGGCCAGATAGAAGACCTTCTTAAAGAAATTGAACTGAGAGTCAATAGAAAAGAACGGGTTCTAGTGACTACCCTTACCAAACGAATCGCTGAAGATCTGACGAAATACTTATCTCTAAAAAACATAAAAGTTCAATATCTGCATGCGGATGTAGAAACACTATTGCGGTCTGACATATTAGCTGATCTTCGTCGTGGCGTATTTGATGTCGTCATTGGCATCAATTTACTGAGAGAAGGCTTGGATTTGCCAGAGGTCTCATTGGTCGCTATTTTAGATGCGGACAAAGAAGGATTCTTACGAAGCACCACAAGCCTTATTCAAACTATGGGCAGAGCTGCGCGGCATATACATGGCATGGTAATCCTCTACGCTGACAGAGAGACACAATCCATGACTCGTGCTATAAAAGAAGTTACAAGAAGACGTAATTATCAGCTAACGCATAATACAAAGCATCATGTAACGCCCTTATCGATCAATAAACCCATACGTGACAGAATGACACTTCTTAAAAAAGATACTCCCGAGTACATTTCAGAGGATCTTCTTTCAGAAGACGAACTGTCCAGCATGACCCCTATGGATAAAAAACGTCAAATTATAGTGCTTTCGACCCGTATGAAGGCCGCAAGTCGCGACATGAATTTTGAATTAGCAGCTCATATTCGAGATCAAATACGGCATATTAAAACGACTTTATGAACGATATAACGATAAAGGGAGCCAGGCAACATAATCTTAAGGATATATCCCTCACCATACCCAAAAATTCTTTGGTGGTGTTTTCAGGTGTATCTGGTTCTGGTAAATCATCGCTCGCGTTTGACACGATATATGCTGAAGGCCAAAGAAGGTATGTAGAATCCCTTTCTTCGTATGCGCGCCAATTTTTGGGCGTCATGGATAAGCCCGACGTAGATCTTATTGAGGGCTTATCCCCTGCTATATCCATTGATCAAAAATCTACGTCCCATAACCCACGTTCTACTGTGGGAACGGTGACTGAAATATACGATTACCTACGGCTTTTGTATGCCAAAGTAGGTCATCCACATTGCCCAGCGTGTAAAAGAGAAATATCGCGACAATCAAAAGATCAAATTGTGGAAGCAATACTTCAGTTTGCCCAAACTGCGATAGCAGAGGGGACCAAACAATACAGAATTGTGCTTCTCTCTCCCGTCATTCGGGATCACAAGGGTGAATTTACAGCATTGTTTAATAACTTGCGATCCAAAGGATATACAGCAGCACGCATAGACGACAAATATATAGATCTTGACTCGGACATTACACTTCTTAAAACGAATAAACATACTGTAGAAGTCGTGATAGACAAATTGAGCATAGATCTAAAAACGCTCAAAAATAATTTTGTAAAAGAATTGCGTAGTCGCATTGCGGATGCTGTGGAGCAATCGCTTACCCTGTCAGATGGACTAGTCTTAGTTTCACACATAAAAGATGCAGGTTTCATAATGCCTGAGAACCCAAAGAAGGGTGAAGATCATCTGTTTTCAGAAAAGTTAAGTTGTCCGTTTTGCAACATCTCACTTTCAGAAATAGAGCCGCGATCATTCTCGTTTAATTCGCCACACGGTGCGTGTCCCGAGTGCACAGGGCTTGGGAAAATACTCACTGTCGATCCTACGTTAATCATAAGTCAAGATTTGTCATTATCTGAAGGCGGCATCTTGCCGTTTGCCAATCTTTTTTTCCACGATACGTGGTACGCACGCGTCGTAACCGCAGTATGTAAGACTCATGAGATAAACGAGCGTGTAGCGCTAAAAACCCTTACGCAAAAACAGCGTGACATATTGCTTTTCGGCACCGGCGACCAAGTATATCGCGTCACAGGAAAAAATAGATTTGGAGAAAAAACCGCTATTTCTGAAGTCTTTACCGGATTTGTGAACGAATTGAAAAGACGGCATCAGGAGAGTGAGTCAGACTTTATGCGTAATGAAATTGGTAAATTCATGCGTGAAAAAATATGTGCATCTTGTAGGGGTCAAAGACTTAAACCTGAAAGTCTCACCGTTACAATTACTAGTAAGTCAATTGCAGATGTCACAGAGTATTCTATACACGAGGCGTATGCATGGATACAAAATCTCAACACCCCCAGCACAGCGATACTGAGTACGTCAGAATATACAATTGCCACGCCTATTATAAAAGAGGTGCTAAACAGATTAGGATTTTTAGTAAGCGTTGGCCTCTCGTACCTTACATTAGCACGAGGTGCGAGTACATTGGCAGGAGGAGAAGCACAAAGGATACGTTTAGCTTCCCAAATTGGATCAGGATTGACCGGCGTACTCTACGTTTTGGATGAGCCGTCTATTGGGCTGCATCCTAGAGATAATGATCGCCTTATCAAAACGCTGGTTACGCTTAGGGATCTTGGCAATACCGTGCTTGTGGTAGAACATGACAGAGAAATGATTGAGTCAGCTGATTGGGTGGTAGACTTTGGACCAGGGGCAGGTAAGCACGGGGGAATGGTTACTGCACAAGGTACTGTATCTGAAATTACCAACAATCCAAAATCACTGACAGGATTGTATCTTTCCGGAAAAAAAACTATCTCCATTGCAGCACGCAAACCCTTCGCGCCAATACACGCTTCTTCTCCAATTGTACTTTCTGGTGTCACACAAAATAATCTAAAAAATCTCACCGTAGAATTCCCAAGGGGCAGTTTTACGTGCGTTACGGGTGTGTCGGGAAGCGGCAAATCTTCTCTTATCGTAGAGACACTGTATCCAGCTCTCATGCGTCAGTTTAATGCACTATCTAAAGATTCTCTCGGAACATATAAAACACTTACAGGTTTAGATGATATTGAAAAAGTTATTCTTATAGATCAATCACCTATTGGAAGAACCCCAAGGAGTAATCCCGCTACATACACTGGATTATTTACCCTTATTCGCGAAATATTTGCTGCTACCAGTGAAGCACGTGTTCGTGGATTTAAAGCTGGTAGGTTTTCATTTAATGTAAAAGGGGGGAGATGCGAATCGTGTGAAGGTGAAGGGCAACGAAAAATTGAAATGCAATTTTTGGCTGACGTGTATGTCTCGTGTGAAGTATGTCATGGTGCTCGGTACAGCAGTGAAACTCTCGAAGTGACGTATAGAGGAAAATCTATTGCAGACGTGCTTTCCCTCACTATAGAGGAAGCAATTGAATTTTTACATGCACATCCTTTGGCGCAAAATAAGCTTATTACACTCAAAGAAGTTGGCCTTTCGTATATTCAACTCGGCCAACCAGCACCCACTCTCTCAGGAGGAGAAGCACAACGGGTAAAGCTAGCTTCTGAACTTGCAAAACGATCGACTGGTAAAACAGTGTATATTCTCGATGAACCAACAACTGGCCTTCACTTTGCGGATCTTGAGAAGCTTCTTCACGTTCTTCATAGACTCGCGTCTGTAGGAAATACCGTCATCGTCATAGAACATAACCTCGACGTCATAAAAACAGCAGATTGGGTAATAGATTTAGGACCCGAAGGTGGAAACGAAGGAGGCAGTATCGTTGCCGTTGGTACACCAGCTGCTATTGCCAAAAATCCCTTATCCTATACGGGTAAATTCCTCAAAAGTGTATTAGAATGACTATACGAATGAACTATTTATTTCGCATTCTTGCCGTTTGTGCAATAAGTTTTTTCTTGGTCCCTGTAAGCCAAGTGTCTGCTACGGGAGAATTTCAGGCTGACTATGATGTGCAATATGCTATAAGTCCTACGGGGAAAACGATCGTTACCCAGCATGTAACGCTCACCAATAAGCTTTCTAATTTTTATCCACAAAAATATTCACTGCTTTTGGATAGCGATAAAATATCCAATGTCATCGCCTCTGATGATGGCGGCGTCATCACACCTCAAATATCTATAAAAGACGGAAAAACTGATCTTGCACTTGCGTTTAATTCCAAAGCATTGGGTCTTGGTAAAGCCCTAACGTTCTCCTTGCGATACGAACACGCAGGTGTAGCAAGCCATAATGGAAGCATCTGGGAGGTATATGTACCTGGTATCGTCAATGATCCTGATGTAGGGTCATACGACGTATCGCTTTCCGTGCCGCCTACATTTGGTGAAGTTGCGTATCTCTCGCCGTATCCTGACAGTAATAACAAATGGACCAAACAGCAAATGATACGTGGTGGAATATCAGCGGCGTATGGCAAACAGCAAAATTATTCCGTAGACCTTACCTACACACTTCAAAATAGCTCTATAACCACAAAAAAACAAGTGATAGCGCTTCCCCCCGAGACAAGTTTTCAGCGCGTATCAATTGTGTCGTTGGATCCGCGTCCACAATCGGTCACCAAAGACAACGACGGAAATTGGTTGGCAGAATACTTGGTGCCTGCCACACAATCAATAGTAGTAAAATCGAAATTTGATATCGCGGTTTCTCTCAGCCCTTCTTCTTCATTTGCTAAACCAGATATAGATACTGTATCAAATCTTAGGGAACAACCATTTTGGCCAGTCTCTGATGAGCAGATTATATATTATGCGAATCTTTATAAAACTCCTCGGGACATATACAACTTCGTCGTCCGTATACTTTCCTATGATTACACGAGAATTTCCAAAGACACAAAACGACTCGGTGCAAAAGCAATTCTTTCCTCTCCTGACACAGCACTTTGCATGGAGTTTACTGATTTATTCATTGCTATCGCTAGAGCTGCAAACATCCCTGCAAGAAGAGTAGTGGGGTATGCGTATACAAACAACAACACGTTGCGTCCGCTTTCTTTGGTCACTGACGTACTGCATGCATGGCCAGAATATTATGACAATGAAAAAAGGCTGTGGATACCTATAGATCCTACATGGGCAAATACAACAGGTGGTCAAAATTATTTTGATAAACTCGATTTTAATCACATAGTTTTTGCGATACAGGGAGAAAACAGTGAAAAGCCGTATCCAGCTGGCTTTTATCACTCAAATACAGCGAATACAAAGGACGTGGTCGTCTCATTTAGTGAAGGTGCTTCAAACCTAAAAGCGAGTGCTCTCGAGACTAAAATTGTTTTCCCAGCGCAAGTCACTGCTGGCAAACATATCACTGGTTCAATCATCGTACAAAATACGAGTGGGGTAGCGGTAAAAAATGTGGCAGTTCGCGCAAGCTCAACCATAGGAGGTATTCATATTGAAAGTGACTTTAAAGAATTATTGCCGTACGGCACTGTCTATATACCCATTGAAACCACTTTCCCACAAACGGTAACCCCTGTGAAAGCGATAGTACAAGCTACGACAAATGGCACCACCGTGACTCACGAAGTGACGATTCACCCTCTTTACGCTCTATTTACTGGTATTATATTTGTCACCCTATCAGGAGTGGGGCTTATTGCGATCACTCTCTTGATACTTCTATGGAAGATTGGCAAAAAAAAATAAAAAACATACCAGATCGTCCTGGTGTCTATATATACAAAAATCACGAAGGCCGAGTGATATACGTCGGCAAAGCCAAACGACTTATCCGCCGCGTAAAACAATATTTTCAAAACGTTAAAGACAAAAGTCCAAAAACGGTAAAGCTTATATCCGAAATCATAACGATCGATACATTCGTTACGGCAAGTGAATTTGATGCATTGCTTCTTGAAGCAACGCTTATCCGCCAATGGATGCCTAAGTACAACGTCATAGCAAAAGATGATAAAAGTCTGTTATATATTTGCCTCACGTTTTCTGAAACTTTACCAAGACTTCTTCTTTTACGCAAACCCGAATTGGCAATCCACAAGAAAGATAAACGAAATAGAATCTACGGTCCTTTTCAATCGGACCGCGCACTCAGAGACCTTCTCTCTCAATTGCGTCACGCTATACCATATTGCATGCAAAAAAAGCGGACTGGGGTACCATGTTTTTACACACATATCGGGCTTTGTGATCCCTGTCCTTGCACATTTACGCGTGCAAAAAACACGGAGGAAACCAGAAAGCAAATCAAGCGATATATGGTAAACATGCGGTCGTTTAGAGATGTATTTGATGGCAAAACTATACGTGTCACTAGCGCGTACACGCGACTCATGAATAACGCTGCTACCAATGAGCGCTTTGAAGACGCGTTAGTCTATAAACGAAGAATTGATATGCTCTATAACATTTCTTCTTTTAAATACGATCCGTTGGTATTTATAGAACAAGGTATAGATGCGGTATTTGACGGTGAATTAAGCGAGCTTTTGGGGTATCTTCATAACGATTATCCACACCTACAGACTCTGACGCGCATTGAATGCTTCGACATGTCCCAATTGTATGGCACGTCTCCAGTCGGCGCGATGGTAGTACTTACTGATGGAACTCCGGATAATAAAGCATATCGTAAGTTTCGTATAAACAAAACCGGCATAGTTTCTGACGTATCAATGATGGAGGAAGTACTCACGCGTCGATTTATGCATGCAGACTGGCCCGTGCCATCATTTATCCTTCTTGACGGCGGAAAAGCACAGCTCCATACCGCCTCCTTAGTATTTGCCAAACTCAATCTATCTATCCCCTACGCAGGCCTTGCAAAACGATTTGAAGAACTCATAGTACCGACTGCCTTTGGATACCATACTCTCCGCCTGCCCCTCACCTCAAAAGCATTGCATGTATTAGAGCGAGTACGAGATGAAGCACATAGATTTGCTATTTCCTATCATAAAGTTTTGCGTGATAAACGTCTCACTGTTTGACGATCGACACCCAGTCTTGTTACGATATTTTAACGACGATGAAATATTTATTAAAAGTATTATTATTTCATAGCTTCGCTCTGTGGCTTGTGAGCCAAATGTTACCTGCCCTTCGGGTAGTAGGCGGCTGGCAATCGCTTGTTTTCGCGGGATCAATACTTACGCTGTTAACGCTCTTCGTGTCACCTCTTTTAAAAATTCTTTTTATCCCTATAAACATTATTACGTTTGGATTATCATCGTGGTTGATCCATGTCATAGTATTATATTTACTCACTGTGCTTGTACCGAGTGTTTCTGTAGTAGCGTGGCAGTACCAAGGAGCCACATTGGCAGGATTTGTCATACCTCCTATTTTCTTTTCCTACCCCATATCGCTTATAATTGTGTCTCTAGCAGTTACATTTGTGGTAAACCTTCTTTATGATATCTCAAAGCACTAGTAAAATTGTCTGTATAGGCGGAGGCACGGGTACATTTGTAGCTCTTCGTGGACTCAAACAATTTCATCATGCGCTCTCAGCCATAGTCACCATGAGTGACTCAGGAGGCAGTAACAGACGCTTGCGTGATGAATTTGGTCTGCTCCCTACTTCAGATTTACGACAGTGTTTAGTAGCGCTCGCAGAGGAGAGTGGAGGAGTAGGACTACTTCGTAAACTTTTCATGTACAGATTTGAAAAGGGAAATGGTATAGCCGGCATGACATTTGGAAATTTGTTTATGGCAGCGCTTACCGATATATTAGGATCACAAAAAGAAGCTATTAAAAAGACTGGTAAAGTGTTACGGATAAAGGGCGCTGTGATCCCCGTGACATTTACGGATACCAATCTCTTTGCTACGTATGAAAATGGCCTTACGGTAAGTGAGGAACATCTGATTGACGAACCAACGCACGATGGAACGCTTAAAATTACCAATATAGTATTAACCCCCCCAGCAAAAGCCAACCCTGATGCACTTCAATCGATACAACAAGCGGATTTAATCGTCATAGGGCCAGGTGATTTGTACACAAGCATTATTCCAAACCTTTTAGTCGAGGGAATTGGCGAAACGCTGCAACAAACGAAGGGAAAAGTTGTGTACGTTCTCAATTTGATGACAAAATTTGGTCAAACATACGCATTTAAAGCATCAGATCATGTCCGTACATTAGAAAAATTTATTGGCAAGTCACTGGATGTAGTAGTGGTAAATTCTGATACCTTTTCTAAGGAAGCGTTACGCGTCTATGCCAAGTGTCATGAAGAACCGGTGGTAGACGATTTTGCGGAGGAATATTTTCGTGTTGTACGAACGCCGCTTATCAGTGCTGCAGTGTACGAAAAATCAACAGCAGACACGCTGGTACGAAGCCTTATTCGACATGATAGTGATTTACTAGCAAAAACATTAGTTTCTTTACTTTGAAAGGAGTAGCTTACTATGAACACAATTATTCTCGTCGCGCATCTTGTAGTCACGCTTGTACTTATTTGCCTTATACTCCTGCAAAGTAGTAAAGGCGGATTAGGCGGGGGAATGGGTGGAGGAGAATTTTATCGAACCAAACGAGGAGCTGAGAAAATAGTATTTAATGCAACAGTAATTACGGCGGTGCTTTTCTTATTCACATCGATTATTAACGTATTTATACGTTGACATAACGATTTATGACAATTTCACATAGTATCCGCATTGCGTATCTTATCGCGGTTGAGCTTGGTCGCAAATATACCAGATTCTTGTTTATTGGTTTTCTTATCGGTCTTTGCGTTTCTTTTGTCTTCTCTCGTACATATCCGTATCTTACCGCTCAGATTTTATATAAAACCGAGCGCATAGGAATAATTGGCGAGTATAACCCATCGTCATTGCCACTTTCCGTGCAGACGCTTATAAGTCATGGTTTGACAAACGTCCTACCTGACGGCAAGGTAGAAGGCATTCTTGCTGAAAAATGGGAGGCTACCAACAGTGCAAAAACATTTATTTTTACGCTGAGAAAAGACCTGCAGTGGTCGAATGGCAAAAAAGTTGTGGCCTCTGATATCAATTATAATATACGCGGCGTAACACTTATCCCAAGCGATGACTACTCCATTGTAGCTCACTTACAATACCCATACAGTCCATTCCCAACCCTCGTATCAAAACCAATAATTCTTCCCGGTCTTCGAGGATTTGGAGAGTATAAAGTAAAGGGCATACTACTGCAGGGCGATACAGTTCGCTCAATACAGCTTGAACCAAGAAACGATAAAAGTGCCACAAAAGCTATCACCTTTTATCGCACTGAAGCTCAAGGTGTACTAGCATTTAAACTTGGCGAGATAAAAACCCTTGAAGAACTAAGCACCGCCTCAGCGCTCAAAGACTGGGGGAAAGTGACGATTAATGAGCGCGTCCGGTACGATCGCATCGTCACACTCTTTTTTAATACCAGAGACCCGCTGCTTTCCGATAAATCAATTCGACAAGGATTATCCTACGGTGTGCCGGATTTACCATTTAAACGCGCTGGTAGTCCCATAAGCATTACGTCTTGGGCCTATACTGATAATGTGAAAAACTATGCATATGACCCCGTCATGGCAAAAAAATTATTGGCGCATACGCCAATTGCATCTTCTTCCTCTGAGCTGGTATTATCTACGTTTCCTGCCTATTTGGATGTAGCGCAATCTATCGCAAGTTCTTGGAATGCACTGGGAATTCATACTACCGTAAAAGTAGAAAATTCAGTTACGCCAAATTTTAAAGTATTTCTTTCCGCACAAGATTTACCCCCAGACCCGGATCAATATCCCCTGTGGCATTCAACGCAAACACAAACAAATATAACAGGATACGTAAATGTAAAAATAGATAAGCTTTTAGAAGATGGCAGACAGGAATTGGATTATGACAAGCGCACAAAAATTTATACGGATTTTCAACGGAGACTCGTGGAAGATGCTCCTGCAGCTTTTTTGTATTATCCCACTGTGTATACCGTAACGCGCTGAAAATAGCGTTCTCTCGTTGTAAGAGTCAAACGTATTTACTACAATTGAGCCGTTGGCCATTTAGCTCAGTTGGTTAGAGCGTTCGGTTTACATCCGAAAGGTCGGGGGTTCGAGACCCTCAATGGCCACATGGTTAAAAAACTTGTCCCGTATTTTCTCATACTTTTTTGTGTATTGCCAGCTCTCCTTCCCCTGTATTCAAATTCAGTATTAGGTTCTGCAGATAATTTAGCCCACCTTTTTAGAATCGTGAATTTAGATTATGCATTACAGCAAGGATATTTGTGGCCGCGATGGGCAGCTCTTGAAGGGCATGGGTTTGGCGCGCCTATTTTTAATTTTAACTACATTTTTCCATATTATCTTACAGTTGGTTTGTGGCATGCGACGGCAAGCCTCATTCATGGATCACAACTGTATATGATGCTTGTTTTAGTGGTAAGTGCGTTTTCCATGTACTCCTTCATTACTGAATTTTTTGGCATTGCATCGGCAGTAGTTTCTGCCATAGTCTATGTATACTTTCCCTATCATCTGATGACCGTCTACCTATACGGCAGCTATGGTGAGGCGCTCGCTTTTGCCCTCGTCCCATTGGTGCTTAAATTTCTTTATAGATTTCTCTATAATCATTCGTTTTCTTCTTTTTTGCTCGCTACGTGCAGTTTGGTGCTTCTTATTCTCTCTCATAATCTTTCAGCGATCATGGCTATAGCTCTTATGGTAACCATGACTCCACTATGTTGGCATTGCAATAAAGAAAAAATGCGTACGATGATGAGTACCATCGGGGTAGTACTCACTGCTTCACTTATCACTGCTTGGTTTTGGCTTCCAGCGTTATTAGAAAGTAATTACACAAAACTGGGCATATTATTTGAAAAAGAAACTGCTTTGCGCGACTACTTTTTTCACGTAATTGAGCCGGTCATAGAAAATAGCTGGAAGCTTCTACAACTTGAAGCGCCCAGTTACTATAGTTACGCTATCGGCATACCAAGTATCATACTCGTTGTTTTCGCCGTTCTATTGCTTATGAAGCAGGGTATTTCTATTTTTCGTAACGCCAGAAAATCTAAATTTATTTCTCTTTGGATAGTAGGACTATATTTTATAAGCTGGTGTGTGCTGTCTTTTCTGATGACCAAAAGCGTATCGGAGCCACTATGGAGTTTACTGCCGGCACGATTAAATTTTTTCTCCTATCCATACAGATTCTTTTTTATTACTACATTTTCTATAGCTGGCATTACCGCGTATGTACTGCATATAGTTTGGAATCATGTTGATAAAAGGGGAGCTTTTACGTTGTCAGCTATAGTTACTAGTTTGTTTGTTTGGCAAGGCTATATGTACACACACCCTGCTATCGATAGATTTTTTTTACCGATGAATACTTTAAGTCCGCCCAAACAGTACGATATGCCCCCAACACCCTTAAAAACATGGGATACATAGAATTTATACCTGCAACGGCTGATAGCGATTTTATCAATGCCTTAGATAGCGTTCCTGAACCAAAGTCGAAAGTAGAAATTGTATCAGGACAAGCAACGGCCAATGTTGTGATACAAAAAGCACAAGATTTATACGTCGATATCACTGCGTCAAGTCAGAGTCTTTTGCAGGTGAATATTCTTTATTTTCCGGGTTGGGTAGGCATTATCAAAGGCAAGCGTGTGACTCCTACTATCGATTCTGTCGGAAGGATGATATTTCCGTTACCAAAAGGTCAGTATCAACTCCATATAGCTTTTCAAGATACTCCCATTCGATCCATAGCAACTGCAATTTCAATTATCTCCTCTGGTGGGTTATTACTCTTTTGGTTACGACAACGTTACGCTTGATTATACGTTAACAATAAGAGAAAATAGAGTTTGCATTTGTTGAAAAAGAAAATTTGCTGAGGTAGCCAAGGTGGTCAAGGCGCGTGTCTGAAAAACACGTTATACAGGTTCGACTCCTGTCCTCAGCACCAATCGAAAAGATATGGTAGAAAAAAATATATTATTTATCGAAATTGTTCATGCTTCGGATACGTATACATCGGCTGAATTAGAACAAAATTTCCTTAAAGCAGTTGGAGCGTATATTGATCTTGAGTGACAAAATATTAGGGGCGTCGTAGGTAACCTTACTGCTGAAGAAGCATGTAGCGCGAGGTATATTGGTCAGGATCGTGCCCATCAACGGAAAGGCTTACGAAACTGGCACAAAGAGAAACTTGCGCGATCCTTCCATAAAAATAAATAGAAGTAGCCTCCTATTTGTCAAATGATATTGGCGTAAATAAAGCAGCAGATGCTCTCAATAAAATGATGGATCGTGACACAACGCATTTTGTGCTGTAATTATACACTTTGCTCGAACTTTCTTTGAACGAAACTAAGGAAGCCGCCCCGCCGCCGTGCGGGAAACCCGCACTGCCCCACAAAAAAGTTTTCTTCGCTTTTCCTGATTTGCGCGCGCCGATTTTTTCTTCTAAAAGGAAAAGAAAACTTTTTTGTGTTGCTCTGCTCTGAACGAGCAGGGCGGCGGGGCTGGCCTCTGTTTGATTTCGCTCGGGTGCGGCGGAATTCCCCCCACACCCCCCTTCCGCCGCACCCTCGCGTTTTGCGCCGACGGGATTTGT
>CAYIBX010000012.1:0-34475 GCA_964361785.1 uncultured Gammaproteobacteria bacterium
ATTACAATACTTGGTCGACAACGGAGGAATGTCGCAAATGTCCTTGACTTATACAGGAGGCTGACATTGTGCGTCATATCTGGTATACTAGTACTAATGCATAAGCCATTTTATGCAAGCGGATTTTTGTATCATCCTTCCACTGAACAAATTCTCTTGCGACATAGTATAACCGATAAAGCCCCATCAGCAACGTGGTGTATGGTGAGTGGTATAGCATTGAAAAATGAAGAACCGTTAGCAACGTTCAAGCGGTGTGTCCATAAGCTTATTTCGGTATCGTTAGACCCTAAACGTATATTTCCCGTCTATGATTATTTTCATAATACATATAACACCATGAATTATGTATTCTATGCTGAGGTGAAAAAACTTATTGATTTTCCCTTAGATGATAAGAGAGGATTGTCTTGGGTTACTTTTAAACAAACAATTAAACTCCCCTTTGATACACAGTCAAAACAAGACGTCATTATCGCAGAGCGAGTGATTAAGGCACAAAAAAGAAGTGATGCACCACCTGAGCCAGAAATTTTTCACCGTCGGTAGTGTTTCTCTCTCGTGTTAAAAAGCTATTTCTCTGTGTAGAAGTGGTAATGTAATGTCCATAATTTCTAGATCTTTTGAAATTTTTTGGGCAAGAGCCGAGCGCGGAATATCGTCCCCATGGGTAAGAAATATTTTTTTCACATTTTTTATATTTTTAAGCCATCGTAAAAGTTTTGTTTGATCGGCGTGTGAACTCATGGTTTCAATGTTATTTATCGTTCCATGTATAGGTACAGAAACTCGTCCAATGCGTACTTTTTTGTTTCCGTTAAGAAGCATTCGTCCAAGTGTTCCCTCGCCCTGCCACCCTACGATTAAAAGTCGTGTGGATGGGATAGGGAGAAATCTTCCTGCATGTCCTAAGATTCGACCACCCGTCATCATGCCGCTTCCTGCGATAATCACCTCCGGACCTTTGTTGTTTATTATGGCAGAGCTTTCAGACACGTGATCTATGATGGTGAGTCCTTGAAATTGAAACGGATGTCCCTTTTTCCGGTCAGTTTGAATATGTGCGTTACATACGAGTAAATTTTGTGAATAAATCTCGGTTGCAGTTTTTGCCATGGGGCTATCAAGATAAACAGGTGTGATTGGTGAAACTTTACCATCTTTTTTAAGATGCATAATAATGTGGAGCAACTCTTGTGTGCGCTCCAGCGCAAACGCAGGTATCAAGAGTGTGCCTCCTGACTGTTCTATAAGATTAATTTCTTTTTGGATGGCAAGAGCCGGATCGGTGCTGGGATGTATTCTGTCGCCGTATGTTGACTCCATAACCACCGCGTCAGCTAATTCTATAAGTTCAGTTTCCATAAGAAGCGGTTCAGGTGAATTTCCAAGGTCGCCGCTAAATACTATTTTTTGCATGGAAGAATTTGGGTTTGCGTCGATTATTTCAAGACTTGCGGAGCCTAATATATGTCCAGCATCGCGCATAGTTATAGTAAAATCTCCGATGCGAAACGGGGTACGATATGAGACGACAGAAAACTGCTTTATCGTTTGTTCGACAAGCTCTTTATCAAACAAGAATGTGCGATCGTTTTCTTTTGCAATTTTTGCAGTGTCAAAAAGGGATAGCTCTGTAAGATCTCGCGTTTCTGAAGTCATGTACATTTTTTTCCTAAAACGCTTAGGAAGAAGTATCGGGAGTCTGCCACAGTGATCAAGATGCGCATGAGTCAGTACTACGCCTGAGAGGGTTGAGCAATCCACGTCAAACGGTTCAAAATTTAGTTTATCAATATCATGTGGTCCCTGAAACATCCCAAGGTCGATAAGTATCGACTGTCCGGATCCTGATGTGAGAAGATATGAGGAGCCAGTGACTAAACCAGCGGCGCCAAGAAATTTTATTTTCATCTATAGACTACTGTAACGTACTTTTAATCTGCAAATAAAGGACAAAAAAATATTTCAGAGCGCATTGTCCCAAAGAGGGCTTTTATCAGTATAATCACCGTTATAATTGATAGTTATTTCAGTATTTTTTGGGATCGTGGTAATGGCGGTAATTTTGACGACCTCTCTTTTGAAATCCTGTTCAAATTCTGCGTTGCTCTCGAATGAATGATTATACAAAGAGCCGAGTCCCAACGCGATAGCGCCCTTTGTATGATCCTCACCCCATTCAAAGTAATACTTGGCCAATTCTGTGTTATCGATATGACCCACCGATTTTTTTGAAAAAATGATTACAGGACATATTTCGATACAATCACCTTTTTTGTATTTTTTGTTCGCAAATACCCCTCGCCCTGCGTGGGGGATGGTGGAGAGAGCGACGGAGAGGGGGTTTGGCATATCGTGATTATATTTTTTTTGTTTTTAACCGCAATGAATTGGTGACGACGGAGACGCTTGAAAGTCCCATGGCGGCTCCTGCTATAGCTGGATTTAATAATATTCCTGAGAACGGATACAAGGCGCCTGCCGCAACGGGAATGCCGATAATGTTGTAGAAAAATGCCCAGAATAAATTTTGCTTGATGATGCGCATGGTGGCTCGTGCGAGTTTGATAGCATTGGGAAGCTTTGCTATATGTCCGCCCAATAACGTAATGCCTGCGGATTCTATAGCTACATCCGTTCCTGTTCCCATCGCAATTCCTACGTCTGCAGTAGCAAGCGCTGGTGCATCATTGATACCGTCGCCTACCATGGCGACTTTAAATCCTTCCTTTTGAAGTTTACGTATTTCTTCCACTTTATCTTTGGGAAGCACTTCACCCATCACGCGATCGATACCAATTTGATTTGCGATATGCTGTGCTGTTTGTTTATGGTCTCCGGTAAGCATTGCAACTTTGATGCCGAGCTTGTGAAGATTTTTTACCGTTTCTACAGCATCGTCTTTTATGGTGTCAGCAATACCGATATATCCTATGATGTGTTTTTTGGTCATAAAAATTACTGGCGTTTTTCCTTGTTCGCTTAATCCTTGAACAATATTCTCATCAATGGGTAGTTTTAAATCACGTGTAAGCTTGACGTTGCCGGCAAAATATTCTATTGCGTCTATCGATCCGGTCAGACCTTTGCCTTCTAAAGCTTCAAAGTTTTTTACTTTGTAGAGCTTTATGTTTTTTTCTTTTGCCTTTGCGGTCATTGCTACGGCGAGTGGATGTTCGGAATGGCTCTCAAGCGAGGCGAGCAGCTTAAGCATTTCTTCTTTTGAATGTTCACTTACCGTTTGTATATCAGTGACTTCTGGAGTACCTTTGGTAAGCGTGCCAGTTTTGTCCATTACGATAAAGTTAACTCCGTTACACTTTTCTAAACTCTCTGCATTTTTTATAAGTATCCCGTTTTGTGCGGCTTTCCCGACACCTACAATGATAGCTGTGGGGGTAGCCAGTCCCATCGCACACGGACACGCGATTACCAGAATCCCAACGAAGCTTAAAACGCCGAGAGTGAGCGCTTGTGAAAATGGCATAAACTGTGCGCCAATCACAAGCCAAAGTACAAATGTGATAACTGATAATACAAGAACAACTGGAACGAAAATTGCGGAAACTTGATCAACCATTTTCTCAATTGGGGCTTTGGACCCTTGCGCTTGTTCAACCATCTTGATGATTTGCGAAAGCATCGTGTCATCACCAGTTTTTGTGACCCGCACCTTCAAAGACCCTTGCTTGTTTATGGTGGCGCCAATGACTGAATCGTTTTCGCGTTTATCGACAGGAATAGATTCACCAGTAATCATGGATTCGTCGATAGAGGACGCGCCCTCAACGATGATGCCGTCGAGAGGTATTTTTTGTCCTGGTTTAATGATGATGATATCGCTAACTATCACTTGATCAATAGGAATTTCCATCTCCTTTCCCTCACGAAGCACGAGTGCGTTTTTGACCTGCAGTCCCATGAGTTTTTCGATGGCTTCACCTGTTTTTAATTTGGATCGTGCTTCTAAAAATTTGCCGAGCGTAATAAAGCCAATCACAACGATTGTGACATCATAGTAATTTTGTTGGGTATTTATAAAAGGCGCTAATATTTTTTCAAAGGCCGTAACGATAAAGCTATAGAAAAACGCAACCGATGTGCCGATCCCGACTAAGGTGTCCATGTTGGCTACTTTATATTTGATGAATCTTTGTATTCCTTGTAAATACGGAACGCCGATCACAAAGAGGGCGTATGTCGCAAAGATTGGTAAGAGATGATGGAAAAATTCCATGGGCACGTCTGGCATTTCGGGCCAAAGAGAAAACGTTTCAGCGCCTATCTCCCAAGCCATAACAAAAATGCTTACCGCTGTCATCGGGAGCACTATTTGAACATGGTGATGCAATTTGGCAAGCTCTTTTAATTTATATTCTTTTGTCATGTCGTGACCAGCGTGCACGGAGTGATCCATGTGTAAGATTGTGTCAGCCAACGAGTATCCGAGTTTATCTATTTCTTTATTCATGTCCGCGACACTCACTTTTTTGGGGTCATAGGAAATCTGTGCTTTTTCTGTGGCGTAGTTTACAGAACACGACAAAACCCCCTCAAGCTTTTCAAGCTTGCGTGTAATGACTGATGCGCATGATGCACAGTGCATGCCTTTTACTGGTAGTACTTTTTTTTCCATAGCGTTATTGTTTTATAACTGCCTCGTATCCAAGTTTAGTAATTTCTGCAATCATTTGTTTTGGTGTGATTATATCAGGATCAAATGTCACGGTAGATTTTTGTCTTGCATAATCGGTATGTACGTCTTTCACCCCCCCTAAATCCTCGAGGTTAAAATCTATATTCATAGCACAACTTGTGCAATGCATGCCAACAATGTTAATTGTTACCGTCGTTAGTTTCATAGTATTAGATTACTTGCATGCTTCCTCTAAACATGCCCATGCTACACATGAAAGGAAGTGTCCCTTTTTCTTCGGGAACTACAAATGTGACAGTTTCAGACTGACCAAGACGAATAATTTTTTGAATTCCCAATTTTGGTATGGTGAATCCTTGAATACAGCCGCCTCCTGTTTTGTTTACAAGATTTAATGTAACCGTAGTGCCCGCTTTAACAGTGATAGATTTGGGAGTTGTGGCATACCCTTTGTCGGTAAAATAAATAGTTGCTTGGCTTACCACTTCTGTTTTGTCGGCTGCAACAACTGTTCCATTACAAAAACTTACCGTACAATTTATACGAGTGAGTACGTTTTCAACGGTGAAGTCACTGCCGCTTAATGCGAGGGCGCCGTTTATGTTGTACAAAGCAATAAGAATGATGGCTGTAGCGGCTAATCGATTAAAGGTCACGTTCAGGCTGCCGCTTAACTTTTTTGCGGCAACACCTAAGAGAAAAAACAATGGGGAAGTGCCCAAAATAAACACAAACATCGTGAGAGCACCAGCAACAGGTGAGCTGGTCGAAATAGCATACGCCATCATTGCTTGCGTGGCGCCACAAGGAATAAAGATCGTCATTGCTCCTAGAATCGCAGGACCAAATACTGCCCTGCTTCTTGACTGATTTTTTACCAAACGAGTTAGAAGCTTAGGCGGTTGTAGAATAAAATAACGAAAAATTGGATGCGCGTTTATTAAATTGAGCGCCGTACCGATCATAAATATTGCCGCAACGCTTTGCATGATAACGCGCATGATGAGTGATAATTGCACGACAGATCCTAGCGAACCCAACATTACCCCAAGCAGCGTATAGGTGACAAGGCGAGTAATCAAAAATGAAAGTATGGGAAGTGCGCGTCCTTTGAGCGCTTCGTCTTTGAGCTCCTCAGATTCCCTCTGTGCTATGGATGAAGCAAGCAATCCACCCTGTACTGCAAGGCAGCTTATTCCTCCAGTAAATAATCCTGTAATAAAGATAGATGATATATTCATATATTAATTTGTTTTTTTAAATACTTGTATTACTTCAGCAACTGCTTCATCTTGTTTGCCTTCTCTCATTGCGTCAATGACGCATCCTTTCAGATGATGTTCTAAGGTAAGATTATCTATTTCTTTTAATGCGTGTTGTACGGCTTGAGATTGATGTATGACATCAATGCAGTACGTATCTTCTTCTACCATTTGTATCACCTTTTTGAGGTGACCAAGAGTAATCTTTAGCCTATGGAAAATTCGTTCTTTTACGTCTTTTGGTCTGTACGACATATATCCCCCCGTATGGGATACAATACACAGTCAAAATTTGTGGGTCAAGCAGGAAAAAAAGTGTATACTGTATATATGACAGGATTTGTAGGAAATATAGAAGCGTTAACACGCTCAAACACTAGCTTTCGACACGTACTTTTTACAGGACAGCACGCACAGTTGGTCGTCATGAGTTTGTTGCCAAATGAAGATATAGGATTTGAGGTGCATGAAATAGTTGACCAGTTTTTTCGCATAGAGACGGGTGAAGGGAAAGTTATCATAAATGGCGAGGAGCACGTGATAAAAGATGGGGATGCTTTTATAGTTCCGGCAGGTGCGAAACACAATATACTAAATACCTCAAGTACAAATTCATTAAAACTTTATACCATTTATTCACCAGCTCATCATAGGGATGGAGTCATCCACGAAACTAAAGCTAAGGCAGAAGCGGACGTTTCGGATTATATTTAAAATCTTTTTCCAATCCATAGTTCCCGTGCCAAAAATCTTAAGAAGCTCATGCCAGTTGAAATCGCATAAGCAGTACTTGCTCCGCCAATTCTATTTCCTTCCTGTGTAGGAATTTCTTGTATGGCGTAGCCTTTCTTGAGTGCTCTGATGCTCATCTGAAATTCAATAGCAAAGCCATCAGCATCAAGATGAAGCGAATTGAATACATCTTTGCGAATTGCTCGGTACCCATTTATTGTGTCAGAAACATTTCCTCCCCATAGCATCTTGACTATGAGTGAAAAACATTGATTTGCCCATGCGCGAAATTTGATGAGTTGATCATCTTCTTCGTTTCTGCTGCCAATCATAAACCGCGAAGCAATAGAGAGGTCGTTTCCATTTTTTAGTAGATCTATAAGTTTTGGAATATCCGCAGGATCTTCATTCCCGTCTGGACTAAAAAAAATGAGATACCTACCCTTTGCGTGTTTGGCTGCCAGCTGAAATGCGTGTCCACGTCCTGGTTTTTTTTGGTGTATGACTTTAATGTTGTGAGAGCGAAAAAAATCTATCGTACCGTCTGTTGATTGGTAATCAACGGCAAACACTTCACTCACTGTATGGAAAGGAATCCGCGAAAGCACTGTTTTTAGACCGGATATTTCGTTACGAGTAAGAATAATGAGGCTTGTGAGAGGAACGGTATTTTTCATGGTAGTATTATAATACGTTGTGTAGAGCTGTGTATAAAACAAAAAATAATGAATAGAATATACTTTTCCAAGTACACAGTCATTACGATTGTGTTTACTCTGGCAGTAGTGGTTCGCGTGTTGTTTTCTTTATATCAACCGAATGCACGTATAACTGCTGATAGTGTAGGGTATTTTGACCTCGGTGCTCAGATGATAAAAAATCCAAAGTTAGAGACATTGATAAGTGAATTTCGTACTCCATTGTATCCAGTATTTCTCGCATCACTATCAAACGTCTTAGGATTTCATGGAGAGAATATATATGACTCTTTATTTATCAGTGTTGGTTATACGATAGCGGACGTACAAAGCATAATGGGGGTGGTAGGGGTGATGCTTCTTCTTTTGCTTCTTGTTCAGATGAGATTTTCGAATAAGACGCTCTTGACTCTTTTGATATTTACCGCACTAAATATTTTAGTATTTTACTGGGAACGATCATTATTGACCGAAGGGTTAGCAACGACGACGCTTCTTTTGTATCTGGTATTTTTTTCTCGTACGCTCCAATCTCCAAATTCTAAAAATTTTATACTTCTTTGGATGAGTTACGGAGTAAATTTTCTTCTCCGTCCAGCATTTATGTTTCTTCCGATAGTGACACTGCCATTTCTTATTATTCCATGCAAAAAGCGATCAGAAAAAATAAACGTGTACGTGATCATATTGATGAGTTGTCTTCTTCCAGCGCTGTATATCGCAGGTAATACTATGTACCACAATTACAAAGGCATACAGCATGTTTCAGATATTGATGTGTTAGGAAGAATACTAGAATTTGATACGCCAATAGAAGCAGGAAAAAAGAACAGATATTTCTATGATAAAGTTACGGACTATAGGAGTCGTAAAGGAAACCCTATGCCCTTTGAGTTTATCAATACGTATGATGCTTCCATGTATACCAATACGACGAGAATGAACGAGCTTCAGGCGTTTACGCGAAGCGTCGTGTTTTCTGACCTTTCATCTTACGTGGCGCACGCATTTTCGACCATCCCACAGGCTATGACAGACGTAAGCCCGTTTATCAAAATAGGAGGTTTGGGGGGTCTGCGTATATTTTTTTCAAGATTACTTGCGTTGTATCGCGCACTGCTTCCTGTTACTCTACTTATTTTTCCTTTGTATCCTGTTGCGATATATCTTTTATATAGAAAAGCATCTGTGCGAAGAATTCTGTTGGCGACAATAGGGTCTATCATAGTAAGCCAAATAGTTCTGACGGTGCTTGTCGTGTATCGTGAGGATTATGGGCGTTTGTTTGCATCCATCCAACCACTTCTCTTTGTATTTATAATCGGTACGTTACAAGAGTTGTCTACAATAAAAAAATGACTTGAATAAAAAATCCATGTATGTTTTTATTACCCTCAGACTACTGGCAAATACAAAAAACAAAAGAAAAAGGGAAGGGTGTTTTTGCCAAAAAGAAAATACGGGCAGGAACCATCATTGGTGATTATCTTGGAAAGGTAATAAAAACTGCGGAGTATGATGTAACGAAAGATACAGAGGGGCTTTACCTCATGTATTACACAGATCACGCGAGTATTTATCCAAACGTAGCCAAACCCGACATTCATTTTCTAAACCACTCCTGTGAACCCAATTGTTGGATGTATATATATCGTGGACATACATTATTTTTTGCACTTGGTGATATTCACGTAGGGGAAGAGCTCACCATTTCGTATCTTTTAAGTCCGAAAGACGATACGTGTAAGCCGTGTACGCATGTATGCCATTGTTCGAGCGTGTATTGCACAGGTACTATGCATCTTACGAAAGAGAAATACGAGAAGTGGCAACGTTTTCTAAAGATAGAGAAGAAGAAAACGAGAATAGCGCCATTTACCTTTGGCAAAAATCTTAAACGACTCAAAGAGTACCCGAAGATACATTTTACTCATCCAATATATAAAGCGTTGTGTTCGTGAGGTGCACATGACACATGTGGATTTTTGATCATAGTATTTATTATACTCACGCTACAATAACACTTTTGTCTTCACTGCCATTTTTTGTAGCCAATATAGCCCAACGCGTCTATGTTTGGGTCGTATAGTTCGATCAAATCTAGATCGGGACGATTGGGAAGAGTTCGTGCGCCTTTGATTATTTTTCCATCAAGGAGTGATTGTTTGAGTTCCGTATATTTTTCTTGCTCTAAATAAAAATCTATATCGCCCACATGGTGTTTGTTTGGATCAGGCTTGCGAATGTAAATATGCGTGTAGGTAGTCTTTGGAATATCATTCTTTGCTGGGATAACGATAGGTTCATGAAGCCGAAAATATTTTCCGTATACACTCTCAGTCGAATTTGTCATTTCCTTGCGTTTCTTTGTAAGAAACGCATATTCATCATCGTAGTGACAAAATACTCCAATATTTCCAGCAACAGGTAAATATCTTCTGATTGCCTGCTTACATAACGTGTGGCACGCAAAATGAATATGCGTTATCGCCTGCATCAATTGTGTTTCGTCTTGAATTGGGCTAAATCGATATGACTTCATACCGAGATTATATCAAACAGGTGAATTGAGGCTAGCAATTATTTATTTCTTCGAGTTTATGCTTGAAGACGTGTTTTTTACTGAAAGTAGTTGTTAACTGAAAAATTAAATTGATTAACAAAAATTTGTTTGAAGTGATAGATATTATTTGTTTCATAAAAAAGTATCATTGCCTTAATATATTCAATAATTTCTACGTCACGATATGACAATGGATATACGTCGTGTGCGATCAGAATAGCGTTAGCCAAAGTCCTACTTGTTCTTTTGTTGCCATCTACAAACGGTTGCAAATAAGCAATCATCAGGGCTATAAGTAGTGCTTTTGTTAATGGGAAGTCAATTTTATTTGTTATGACAACGATTTTTTGTAACGCAATTTTAATTTCCTCTGGATTACTCAGCGGAATATAATTTGTTCCAGTAATTGCAACCTTGTTTTTCCTAATTCCTGATGAAACTTCTAAATTCTTGGTTAAAATACTGTGCAGGTCAAGAATTATGTTCATAGTTAATTCTTTAAATTTATTTGGATTTTGTAAAATATAGTCAATTGCGCTTTTGTGGTTAAGAATCATTTGAGCTTCGTATTTTGTATGTCCGACCGCTTCCTTCATTTGTTTAATTAAAATTTCAGTTTCAAGAAGCGAGTAAGTGTTACCTTCAATTTTTGAAGATTTCCAAGCAAACTCAACTATAAATCTTTCTATTTCTCTTTTTAAGATACTTGGGTCAAGAATTTTTTTCTGTACACTAAGTTTTTTTGATATTGAAATAAGTTGTTTTTTTTCTTCCTCTGAAAAAGCATTTTGGAACTTATCGATGATGCCTGAATTAAAACTTTTTGGTCCGTTAACTCTAATTTGTGAATTGTCTTTAAAATACTCTTCGATATCTATATATTTTAAAAAAGGTTCTTGTAAAGAAGTGTACGTAGTATTCTTTCCATTCCCTTGAGTTTGAATATATTTTCTCCGTTTAAGGAAAACTAGCTCTCTCATGAGCGTGGCTTTGGATATAGGAAAGTACTTCTTAATTTTTTTTGCAATCTCAATTCCAGTAATTGGTATTTGGGAAAAGATATCTGCTATTTTGACTTGCCGCGGGGTTAAGATTGTGTCATCCATGTGGATTAATCGTCTCAAAATGAGACGTATTTGTCAATATTGTGAGACAAATAAAGGTTGCATCAAGATGCATTTGGCTTCGGGCGATGGATGATGTTCGGACTTATTTCCTTTTCAGATAATATCCTCTTTGTCGAGATATAAATAGACGCGCCATTGTACTAGTTTAGTACATCCCGTACACATCCTCCTTGTTGTTTCCACTGAGTAATATACTCGAGTGGAGTTAAATAACCAATAGCTTGATTTGGTCGCACAGTATTGTAAATGGCTTGCCACTGATGAAGTTTTTCGTTGAGTACGATGATATCAAACGAAAAAATCATTGATCTCATAGAATTCTTCTGTATGTGTTCTGTTGCTTCGTTCCATACATCAGTTGAGCTTTGGACTTCTTGGAGGAAGCACATAGAGCACGATCCCTCGTTGCTTGCAGGCTTCCTCAAATGCTCCGCGCAATGGATGATGTTCGGACTTTTTATACTTTTACAAATTCACTATTGTGAGGGAGAAGATCTCGTAGTTTGACAACATTTTCTTTCCCTAACATTATTATGGCGTCGAGGTTGCTTGGATCCATTTGCTTAATAAATTCTCGGCACCTACCACAAGGGGGAAGTATATAAACTTCTCCCTTTTCGTTTTTCCATGTAGCTACGACTTTTTTTATTTTACTTTCACCTGCTGTTACCATTGCAGCAATTGCCCCATGTTCTGCACAAAAACCCATGCCAGAACTGGTATCTATGCTGACTCCGGTATATACATTGCCCTTGTCTGTAACTAATGCACACCCAACATCGCCTACGGTGTAACCGTTAATGTTTCTTGGATTTATAGCTGAAGCAGACTTTTGAATAAGATCGATGTTACTAATTCCGTTCATGGGTTTATTGTATCAAAAAGTCTGAATGTCCATTAGAGGTGATAAAAAATATGTCTTCAATACGTTCCATATAATTTTGCTCCCCATAGCTGAAGCAGTTCAAATTTTAATTAATTTACTAATAGAATGTCTTCTTCCACAGTCGGTGGTTCCCAATATTTTAAATATTTATCAAACATTTCTTCATTTATTTCAAAAGAATCTAAGGGTGGATTTTTACTTCTATTAACAACTCTTTCTCTCATTTTCTCTACAGGACATTCGACATAATATAAAATTGGCTTTGCTCCTACTTGTTGTATTTTCTTCTTTATATCATCTCTTTGGGATTTAACCCAAAACCCTTCATCTATTATCACATCTTTTCCAGATTTCAGGATCTTGAAAGCAATATCTGTTGCCAGTTCAGTTATATTTTTGTCATATCTCTCAAAATTCTTATCTGATGTTATTTTATTTCCAAAAATTCTTATTATCCATTCATCTTTAGTTATTCGTATTGCTTTTGTTTCCTTTTCCAGTTTTCTGGCAAAAGTAGTTTTACCTGCTCCGATAAATCCGCAAATAACATAAGCAATAGGCTGTTTTTTATTCATTAAAACATTATAGCAAAGATGGATAGAGGTTTAACAAAATCCGAAGAAATCCGTAGAAATTGCTCCGAGCAATGGTTTACGCTGGAAGTCTTCGATTTTCAGTGACGTTGTTCGAGCTTATTTTATTGGAGATTTCATATGACCGTGAGCAAAGACTTCTCTCCCATTATATTTAATTGACTCATAACCAATTGTTAACGGAACTTCGTCACTTTGCTTAAGTACCTCATAGTCATACTTCCATCCATCTGGTAGCGCTAAAGAACATGGTTTATCTAATCTTGTTTTTTCTTTAAGCTCTCTAACGCTGGTTATTAAACGAGATATTACATCTTTTGTTGTAAGACCAAGTTTTTGAAGTTCTTCAATGGGAATCACTCCACCTGCATATACTCTTGTACTTTGTTCTTCTCCTTCTTTTACAAGTTCTTGACCAGCACCGTTGTCATCAGCAAACCATTCATCGTGGTAATGTCCACCGTCTGGAACTACATAATCATTTGCTTTTCCTGCGAAACCAGATCTTCGAATCTTCTCTGGTTTTTTTATTCCAGCGTAACCTTCAGCTAAACCATCTGTAAGCAATCTATTTGTTCTTTCTGACATATTCTTATTATATCATTATGAGGCTAATTTGCTCCGGGCAATGGATGACGTTAGGACTTTTTATAACCAGATGATATACTAGATGTATGGAAAACGAAGTTCAACCAAACATTCCACCAGTTCAACCCGTACCTCATGCCCCTCCCGTCGCTCCATCACCTACCAACTTGTCGAAAATTGTGTTATCTGCCGTATTTGGATTAGTCGTTGTTGCAGGTTTAGTATATTTTGGTATCCAAATTGGCAAAAATCAAACAGCAAGTAGACAACCAATTACAGTACAACCAACAGCTATACCAACTACAGCCCGAATTAACGCACCATTGGACGAGCTTGTAGTCAAAACAAAAAATGAGTCAACTATTACTCCAATCGTCACGAGCCCCTACGTGAATAGCCAATCGATAAATTTACCCATCGTTATATATAATCTGAGTACGGAAGATTATGCGACCCACTACAAGAATATTACCGATAAAATTGTAATGCCATACCTTGATTATTACCTTAAAGGTGGCGGAAACGAAGAAAAAGACATTAAAATACTTGTAATAAATCGAACCGCCAATCAAGGATATGAGTTCGCATTTGATTCATTCACATCTACTGGAAAACCTGGAGAAAGCGGGCTAATCAACAATAATCCTAAAACTGGAGAACTAAATTATTGGTTTCCTCACTGCATGGGCAACTGTATTCTATCCAAATCATACATTACTAAATACCCGGAAGTGTCAAAATTAGCAGCGCCTCTCCCAAGTGAATAAATTTAAGCCCCTACTAACTATATCAAGGCGCATTCTTACTCCATATTGTCTCGAAATTTCAAGTTCTTAATGAGGCTAAACTTGGTATATTAAGTGCCAACTGGCTCGCACTCGTTGACTATGTGGGAACCTTTTATCGTAATCAGCTAATGCAATCTGCCATCATTGTTTGACCTTCCTTTTCTGTGAATCTTTGAAAAACTTCGACAGGGATACGGATAATGACCCATCCTCAAAATGAAATCCTGTCGATTTGTCCTTTCGTTGTTTCCATTCCATCTGGTCTGCAAAAGGTTTTTGGTCAGATGATCTCTCGTTGATTAGGGATTTCACCAGTTGCGTAAAAAATAAGACCGAGATGTCGAGATGGCGGTCTCCACTCTGAAATTGATACATCCTTTCAGGCACAACATCACCGTGAATAATTTGGTTCCTGAGTTGGAAAAACGAATCGGCCCACAAAACTTTCATACTTTTGTTTTTGTCTCGATTTGCTCTCCCGTAAGAGTAATAGTAATGTCGATATTTAGCCTCACCTGGAATATCGCAATACTTTTCCACACAGTCTTTGAATGACTTTCGTGCTGGTTCTTCCAGATCGAGAAGCGTCTCGAAAGCTGCCGCGATGAGCAGTATTCTTGCGTTTCTGCTGACGTTGGTATTGTTGTAGTAGGCCTGAAACAACAACTCCGTAGCACGCACGATTCTTCTGAACAGTCTTTTACCGTTGTTTTTGCGAAGACGTAATAATTGACCCAAAAGTTCCTTATCGAATGACAAACCGAATGGTGAAATAACTACATGGCTGGGTTTATAAAACTTCTTCTCATTGATCTTATAACCGCCAATACCCACATTGATAATGTATCCCGCCCTTTCGGCAATATGATCATTGCCGACTTCAAAGTTTTGATAGACGGGTTCAAAGTTTTCCGAGGTTGAAAGCGTCCAACCGTCTGCCCCTGATCCCAGTATGGCTGTATTTGTCTTTGCAATTTTACTCAGGAAAAGTATTAGTTTAGCCTCCTGTACTTGCCGTTCTTCGGTATCACTGAACGATCGGAAGTCTGTATTTCCGATTGAAGCAACGGCAATACCCTTTATTTTCTCTTGCAGGTCTCCCTGAACATTCGCATTGAGAAGTTTCATGATGAGGTCACGCATTGTCTGGTCAGGAATGTACTTTTCTGCGAGTGAGTGGAAATGCCAGATGATCAACCCGTCGCCGAAGTTGATGTACTCATTGTCTCTCATCGGTATGTATGGGAAATAAGTAATTTGCATACGTCTCAGAAATACCTCCCTAACTCTTTGCCTATTTCTTCTGGGCTGGCGAAAGAACCACCCTCGTCTTTTAGTAACACTTCTACCTTTGCCAGATTTTCTTCATCTTTGGCACGAATATAAAAGTTCTTCAGCCCCAGCAGGATGTTGGTATAAAGGTTATCAATGAGATGAAAGTATTTTCGGTTGTAGTGAAATTGTGAATACTGTTCAAAATCAAAATCTTCCTTGAATACATCAATAAAGTCGAATAAAGCAGCATAACCGCTATGAGTATAAGAGGAATAAATCGAGTAAACATCTGACAATGCCTCCTTCATCGGAAGAGGTTCTTTACCAATTTCCTGATTCATCTGATTGACAGCAGCATTTAGCACTTCTCGTGCTGTGCTGTTTCCGATAATTTCACCGCCAAACCATTGTTGTAACAGCTTCTCCTGTCCTTCTTCTAAAAACAAGGCAGCTAAATGCAACGATTCCATCGAAGATCTGACGATCTCGACAATTTGGAATGAGTAACCTTGTCTTACCAATGTGGTCACAGCCTTGAGACTTGTATAAGCCTTCCCAATAAGTAAGTAGGCAGCGACAAACTTGTCTGGATCTCCAATGTAATCAATGTGTGAACGCAACGATCTGATCAAGGATTCAAGTTCTTTGATTTTCCTATCCAAATCATCAGCATATCGTCCAGCAATCTGACGAGCCTTTTCTTTCTCTCTCGAAGGAAATAGCAGGTCAGAGATGAGTTTCCTATGACCAGCACGAGTTTTGAGTAACTTCAGCTTTTCTTTTATTCTGTCGCCGACTCCGTCTTTCAACTTCATGTCCTGATTATATCAAGAGTTGAGGCAGACTTGGATCGTGGATAAGCCCATAATTTGACAACTGTTTGGTCCCTGTTACTCTAAATAATGTAATAACTGTAGTGAGGCTTTTTTTCGTATAATACGAATATGAAACTGGATTCACAAAATATCGGAAAATCAATAAAGACACTGAGGTTGGAAAAGCATATAAGTCAGGCAAAATTGGCAAAATTGATAAAAATAAGGCAAGCCATGTTATCAGAGTGGGAAACAGGAAAAAGAACTGTTCCTCCAAGCATGATTGATTCCATCGAAAAAATGTTAGGCCAGCTTGAAAAGCTAAACGAAACCGAACTCGAATCTTTAGTCAAACGCAGAAAATATAAACAGACGAGATACGACGTGCCAACGAAAAATACATCTTCAAAAAAAAATTATGATTTGTTTGATGAAGAAACTAAAAAGCTGTTATATCAACATTTGCGAGATAACAAAGGTAAACACATTGGTAATAAGCCAAAGGGCATAGCCTTGTTTGCTGGGTGCGGTGGGTTGTCTCTGGGATTTCACAATGCAGGATATGACGTAGTCGGTTTTGTAGAGCTTGAGCATGATTTCCATGACACATATAAGAAGAACTTTCCAGAATCTTTTGTGTTAGGAGACGATGTTAGAAACATTACTTCGAAAAATGTTGAAGAGTGGAAAAAAGCATTTGGCGAGATAGACACCTTGTTTGGCGGTCCCCCATGTCAGGGTTTCAGTTTGGCAGGAAAACGTGACGTCTTTGACCCTCGTAACGAGTTATATTTGGAGTTTGTACGAATTGCATCAATACTAAAACCAAAAACTATCTTATTGGAAAACGTAAGGTTGCTAACCTCAATGAAAACAGTTTATGGAAATTACGCATCGGAAGACATTGTAAACAGGTTTGAAAAAATAGGATATAAAACATCCTTTCAGGTTGTAAACGCAAAAGATTATGGAGTTCCACAATCAAGGGAGAGGGTAATCTTCATTGGTGTAAGAAATGATTTAGTCTCAGAACCAATCACATTTCCAGAAAAGACATATGGTGAAACAAACAATCAATCATTGTTTTCAAATCTCCAGCCCTATGTAACATTTAGAGATGCAACTAAAGATCTCGAAAGGTTGGAGTCTGGAGAGAAATCGTCAAAAGATCCGCTACATTTTGCTATTGTGCATCCTAACCATGTAATTCAATGGCTCAAAGCCATACCTGAAGGAGAAAGTGCACACAACAATCCAAACCCTAATTTACGTCCAAAGTCGGGATACAACACAACATACAAGAGAATAAAATGGGATGAGCCATCGTCCACTGTCGGGACAACATTTTCAATGATTTCTGGATCAAGAAATGTTCATCCACAGGACACGAGATCACTAACAGTAAGGGAAGCAGCTCGATGCCAAACATTTCCAGATGACTTCAAATGGGAGGGCAAATGGGGAATAATTCGGACAATGATAGGAAATGCCGTTCCTCCTCTGTTAGGTCAAACAATGGCAAAACATATTCTAAAAAATTATCTCAAGAAGAAATAACCTTGAGTTCTACCGTAGGTAATTTGTAGAAGTACCCGGCTTCGAGATTGAACTGCAATTGTGTCGGGTGCTGTTTCTGACCTCCTCTTTGAAACTGGATAAAACCAAACCGAGGAGCTTCATGAACTGACGGGTCTCCTTTGTGCGATCCTTTTCTGATCATGTATGGCTTTGTCCAAAAACTATTATATTTCGCTGACAACTCTATCAACTCGGTCAGTGTAAATAATGCAACTTCACAATTGTTGTAATCGGAAAATGTTTTTGTTTGATGCAGTAAAAACTCAGGGGAAAATGGGTCTCCTAAATAGGCCTTCTGCAATAGAATACGAGTAATATCGTTCTGATATTTAGTAAACAAAACAATAAGCTCTTTCTTTGCTACTTCCGGTAATTCTTCAAAGAACCACCTACTTTGATCTGATTTTCTGTCAGCCATCTTATTTTCTAAATCCAAGGGTCTAAAACCCGCATCACCGCAAAACATCTTCATGGCATGTTCAGCTTCGGTAGAAACCTGGATGCCGTTGGAACGTAGCAATGAAGAAAATGCAGAAGCTGTAGTGAAATATAATTGGTCATTTGTTGGCGAAGTTTTATTGCAGGTTTTTACGGAAACTCCAATCTTTTCAACTCCTTTATCAGATGTTATTTCTAATAAAATATCGCTTTTCGATTTACCAATGGCTTTACCATTATCGCCAAGAATTACGTCTCCCTCTCCGGAAGTTGCCAGGCCCCCAAGCCACCAAGCTCTAACTCTTTCAATTTTTTTGTATCCTTTTTTCTTCTGAACATAGGAAATCAGTAGCATAGGTGGATGGCCTAAAAACAGATGGTCATCATTTACATCTGCAATTTGCTCTTTACTCCAATCAATTGCATTGATCTGTGAAGTCAATTCTTTTTCAAAGGTATGCCCTTTGTTTCTTCCTAAAGTACCAGCTGCAATTTGGGCTTTATGTATCTCATTCAAAGGTGTTAGTGCCATAGCCATATTTTACATCTTTTACGCACTAAACTGTTACATAAACTTTCAATTCATCAATTCAGAATTATATTCAATTTGACACCAGTTTGGTCTCTGTTACGCTATAAATAATACATTTCAATTATCAAATAAGATGGATATGAAGATGAAAAGTAAAGAAATTAGGAAAAGGAAAATTAGGAAATCTCCCGACTCGCTCTCCCAGAAAGAAATCGTCCGCAGAATCAATCAGTCCACCAGAAACTCCTACAGATATTTAGAGTTATTCATTTGGAGCAGAAATGGTTATGAGAAGTGATTTGACAGTCATAGAACATGTTGATTGGCCTACCAAGTTATTTACTAACCTGGATGTGTCAGAAAATACCAGAGCTGAATACAGTTCACGGATCAAGCGGTTTATTGACTTCGTTCAGAGTCACGGATTCACAAAGAACAGCTACTTGGAATATAAAAGACACCTGTCCGACCAAACCAATCTAAGCGTCAGCACCAAGAATAAGTACCTGATTGTGGCGAGGGTATATTGTAAGGAACTGCATAGGCAAGGCTACCTACCAGTTGATGTCACACAAAATATCAAGTCGTTCCAGCAATCACGGAAACACAAGAGAGATGGCCTATCAGAGGTTGAGGTACAGAAAATCCTCAGCCACATTCAGACGCTTCCAGAAAATCACGCTACCTGGCGTATAAAAGCTCTCTTGAGCTTACTTACTCTACAAGGACTCAGGCAGATCGAAATTGTTAGGCTCAATGTCAACGATCTTGATTTAGCGTCACAGACGGCCTTTATTCAGGGCAAAGGTTGTGATGATAAGGAAATCGTTGATCTGCATCCTGTGACAGTTTCTGCACTCAAAGATTATGTCAGAAAATACAGAATTGCCGATGGAGCACTGTTCACCAGTACCAGTAATAACAGTAGAAGACAGAGACTAACCACTAAATCCATCCGTAACCTGATAAACCCGATCCTCAGAAGTCTTGAGATTGACAAAACAGTTCATGGATTCAGACACTACTTTACTTCAAAGCTGATCCAGTCCTACAAGGGAGACTTACTTACTGTTGCCCAGTACACCAGGCATAGAAGTCTGGAAATGCTGCAAATCTACAACGATAACATCAAACACAAGGCAGATTTACCAAAGTATTATCAGACGTTTAGCAGTATCAATTTTCAATGAAAATGAACGTCCAACTTCCCATAATTTACATTACAAGAAATACAATTTTCATCACTAAAATATGATCAAAACAGCACAGCAAAAGCTACTAAATACTCCCATTGAGACTGAGGAGCAGAAAGTTGAAAAGTACAGAGGATTTGAACTGAGGACGAAGAATGGATATAAACTCGATGAGATCGTGTCTGCTCTCCAGAAAGAAATCCGCAGAGGCAATGAATTGATGGCAAGTTATTGGGCTTTTGAAATGAATGATTCAGGCTTCTGGAGATACTGTTTCAGACGGATGCAAGTTATATGTGGAGAGGACATTGGGTTAGCAAATCCAGAGGCTATGATTCTGGTCAGTTGTACCTACTCCTCCCTCCTGGCTCAAGATAAGGTCAAGAAAATCATTCAGGTTGATAATAATGTCATTGGATTTGTGGTGGCTTACTTAGTTCGGAGCAAGAAATCAAGACATGTGGATTATCTTGGAGGAGTCATCCTCAAGCGAAAGGAGCAAGGTTGGAAACCAGAAATCCCAGAATACGCCATTGACCAACATACGGAACGAGGTCGAGAAATTGGAAAAGACGATAATGAGTTCTTTCGGACAGGATCGAAAATTGCTAATAAGCAACATATCGAAGGGGAAGATGAAGTCAAGAAAGCCTGCCTTGACTTATACCAATTTCATGAGAAACGTGATGAAAATCAGTTCTAAAAACCAAACTATCGAAAGGTTGAGAAGAACTCAGATAGGCTTACTCCGAGAGCCTTTACGACACGCTCCACGTTTATCATGGAGATGTTCTTTTCTCCTCTCTCCACTGTACCGATGTATGTATTGTGCAGGTTCGCTTTATCGGCCAACTGCTCCTGGGTCATTTCTTTCTGCTTTCGCAGCTCCCTTATGCGTTGCCCAAAGCGTTCCAAGACTTTACTTGCTGGCATACGCACAGGTTAGTAAAATACAGTCGAAGAATACACAGCCTACGAATTCAATTTATGCTATAATTACGCCTATAACCAATCTTTTCTCGAAGAAATGCAAATTGGTAAATGGATATGGAAATTACTAAAAAGATATACCTGATTTTCGGTACAATGTTTTTCACTGGGATCGTTATGGATATTATTGGTTTCCTGTTGCTCGTTTTCATTATTGGAGTGCCTTTCCTGGCTATCGGTATTCCCCTGACAGTAATTGGCGGTTTAGGCGTTCTCCTATTGATCCCAACCATCGGGTTTGAAACATCAAAAGCAATCACTAAGGCTTTCATTCGGAATCGAGCCAAAATCGCTTATGGACTTTTCCATAAACCCACACCAGAAGAAACCAAAGAAGCCAGAGCAAAACTTAGAAATATGTTCTTGAGGAAGGAGGTGAAAAACACATGACAAAGAAATGTAAAAGTTGCCAGACAGAAATTGATAAGAAAGCAAAGAAATGCCCACATTGCCAAGCTGATCAACGAAGCTGGTTCGGTAGGCATCCAATAATCACTGGAATTATTGCCCTCATCGTAGTATTTGGAGTAATTGGAGCAGCAGGTGGAAGTAAATCTGGTAATCAGTCATCAAACTCAAATACCAGTACTGATACTGCAAGCAATAAGCAAGATGAAAGCCAAAAGGTAAATGGACTCAATGAAGTTGTACAAGATGGCGATCTTGCCTTTACAGTAACGAATGTCACGACTGCAAAGACACTGGGCAATTCGTTCACGCAGAAGAACGCACAAGGGACGTTCTATGTACTTACCTTGAAAATTGAGAATAAAGGTAATAAAACAGCAACCTTTGATAGTTCAATGGCGAAAGTCACTGATGATAAAGGTAGAGAGTTTGAACGCTCAATTGAAGGTCAGACTGCAAAGGGATTAGCACAAGGAAATGTTGATCTGTTCTTACAACAGATTCAACCATCACTCTCTGTAACAGGAGATTTGGTATTTGACTTGCCAGCAGACATTGATAATCCAATGCTTTTGGTCAAAGGCTCACTGTTCGGAAAAGGAGCAAAGATCAAGTTACAGTAAAAAGAATAGGCCTATTCTTTTCAGGAAGCCCCTCCTTCGTGGAGGGGTTTTCTTATAATATCGCCTATGTTTTCAAGTAACTGCATCAAAGATGATCTTTTACAGAGCAAGTAGATCATTTCAATGAATGTTGACTTAGGTTGAGTAGATCAAACTCGGATCAAATAGGTAGTCTCCTGTTTTCTCCATGACAGCTCCTTTACAAGCTCTTACACACGCTTGAGAGACTCCATTACATCAGAGCAATTTACCTTGACAAATTAGGAGAGTATTGTGGTATTTAGCCTTGAAACTCCTCTTACCTGTCATGGAGTGCTAGTTTTATAAAGGGGTGTGCTGGATCAGAAATCTTTACCCTCTCCTGTGAATACCTGCCAAAGTCCTGCCAAATCTCCTACTCATACCTTCAAAATCTGTAATTATCCCTGCGAAAACAGTACCAAAATATCGTCATTCGCAGGAGTCGTGAGCCGTTTCAAGGCTAAACTGACCCTCACTCTCGCAGGATGGCTCACAAATTTGCAGGAGCGGCTTTTCCTCATCCTCGTATAACAACTGAATAATAGGATAGTATTAGGGTTTTTGAGGCTAAACTACCCGATGACATACGTGGGTGCCATCAAAATACGTGGAGAGAAATAATGTGGATGGAAGTCCTGCCAAATCTCCTACCAAATTAGGAATTATACCTGCCAAAATACCAGTCAAAAGTATGAATTGGCAGGAGTCGTGAGCCGTTTCAAGGCTAAACTGACCCTTACCCTGGCAGGATGTTTTATAAATTGGAAGGATAGGTCTGCCACAAGGACTCCCTTTATTAGCTCTGCACGAAAGGAAACTGTTGTGGTTTTTGAGGCTAAACAACGCCAGACCACGAAAGGAGACTTCTAAAATGAAAGGAGGGGTATTCCTATAAAACCCTCTGTTATAGGCCAAATCTGATACAATTACGCCATATTGATATGAAGATGAAACAGATTCAGATTGACCTTGATGACAATAGAGCCTATACGCAACTTGCGTTTCTGGTTGATATTCCAACTTTCTTGGCTGATGTGGAGAAAATCAGGTCGAAGTATAAGATCACTCCTCCGTTTGACTTTATCAAAGCAAAAGATGACGAGGCTGATTTTGCAAAATTGTCTGACAGATCGTTTGACTCTGATATTGCCGAAGTCAGAAGAAAATATCATTATCCCGAAATGTTTGATTCTGCAGTAAGAGACGCCGTTTTATACCACCGCATCAGCAACTTCAAAACAGCATACGCAACTTCTTTCGAAAGGCCAACATTTCCACTTCTGCCAAAAGGAATACACACTCCCAGAGATCAATACATGGCAGTCGTAGTTACACCATACTCAACCGAAACAGACATAAAACAGGCTTTCAAAGACTGTTGTACAAGTATTCGTAAATCAATGGAGTGGGACTCTCCTGTTTATCAAGTAATCGAGACCGATACTATCTCAAATATAAAACGTGACCGAGATTGGTATTGGAGAACTCTACAAGGCCAGAGGCCACACGATATTGCAGTAGCTGACAATAAAGGCGTTTCTCACTATAAGAAAGTCAAGAAAAGCATGAAGTTTGCAGGTAATCTACCAGAGAAACAGAGAATGGAATACGAGAGATATCTTCGATACGTTCAAGATTACACCGAAACAATTCGTAAGGCTGTAAAACGCTATAAAGAAAAGCTCCACCGCCACTTAGACTCCTCGTAACTGTCATAATTTCATTTTGGTCTTTCCCAGTTACCCTTAGTGTAATAGCTCGGAAATAGTTTTCGAGCCAGGGTAACAGATGAAAACGAAATCAAATAAAACCATCCTTGCTCCAAAGTGGCTCACTGACGAACTTCAACAGAAAGTCAGGAAATTGTACGAGCCAAAATATAATCGCTCCCTCTCCGATCTTGAAGTTATTTCGATTGCCGAAAATCTCACATCTTTTATGGAGCACTTCTACAAGTTCAAATGGAGATTGGAATACGCAAATGAATCAAAGTAATCCCAACGAAACATACACCAAAGACCTGGCACACGCAGCAGCACTGCTGACAGCAGGAATCAAGATGATCCGCTTGGAACGAGAAGCGAACTTTTACTGGTTTGTGTTTGAAGCAACTGGAGCAGAAGAAGTCACCAACGCCTATTTCTCAGGAGATTTGAAACAGCCAGTCAAGCAATACAGTATGAATATGCGATTTCTCAAGGATCGGCTGTTTGCAGAAAGGTAACAGCTTATTAGTAACAGATTGATATGAAGATTCACTATAAAACTAACTTTATCGGCTACATATTCGTACTTCGTGGCGTTCTGTTACTTCTGAGAGAAAATGATTTCGGATTCACCCAATTAGGAGCTTATATTGCTTTCGTCATGCAAGCAGACTTCGACAAGAGGCATCCTAACTACAGGATAGTCATTCGGGATGACCAAGAACTGGCAAGGACGTGGGGTTGCAGTCCATCAACAGTGCATCGGCAACGTAAAGAGCTCATCAAGCTGGGTTTATTAGAAGAAAAAGACGGAATTACGAGTGTGACCAACTATCATCTGTTTGACAAAGAATATGTGCGAATATTTGCCAAATTGCCTGAGTCAACATTGAGAGAATTATTTGCAACTTCGCACAAGGATATTGAAAAGAAGGAATACTTTATTGCAGAAATGCAAAGGAGACAGCCTCAAAAGACTGACCAAAGCTCTAATTTTCCTTCTAAGGGTGAATTAGGTTTGTCTGATGAAGATATTAGTTATATCAATGATAGTTTAGAAGGTAATAAAGAGGAATAATTAGGCTGTAATTCTGCTAAAATTACATTACTCGTTACATATGAATATGGATAATGATCTAATATACATTGATTATTCACGGAAATCGTCCGAGGCAAAGGAAAAACAGGTTGCTTCGCTCAAAGATCAACGAGCAGAAAATATAAAGGTTGAGAAACGAGAAGGACTACACGTCAAATTCAGGTTTGCTGAAAGCCGATCAGCATATAAACCACACAACAGACCAGACTTCGATAAAGCGATTCAGCTCATCAGAGGTGGAAAAGCTAACGCATTTCTTTGCTGGAAAGAAGATCGCTTGTGTCGCAACCCAGAAGAAGGTGGATTGATATTGCAACTTTTACAGGATGGCGTTCTCAAAGAAATCCGCACCGCCACAGGTTCAGTCTATACACCAGATTCTGACCACCTGATTCTGCAAATCCATTTTGGTATGGCCAATCAGTATTCCAGAAATCTCAGTCAGAATGTAAGGCGTGGACTTAGCCACAAATCAGAACGAGGTGAGTTCCCCAGACCAGCGATACTTGGTTATGAAGGGTTTGGCGAAAGAGGTCAGCGACAAATGCGACCGCATCCTGTTGAATCTCCTTTGATCTTAGAAGCATATGAGCTGGCTAAAACAGGAGGATATGCTCTCTCCAGAATCGTCAAAATACTGCATGACAAGGGACTACGAACCAAGAGGGGTAAGAAAATCAGCAAGAGTCATTTACATAATATCTTGACCAGCATTACGTATTATGGCTACTTCTACTACAGAGGAGAACTGTTTGAAGGTACTTATGAGCCAATAATCACCAAGAAACTGTTTGACGATGTTCAGGAGGCTTTACAACGGCGTTCACGGCCCAAAGTGAAGGTTTGGGAGCATACCTATAATGGACTGATAACCTGTGGAGATTGCGGCTGTCAGATCACAACTACAGTCAAGACCAAGTATTTCAAACGCACCAATAGGACTGTTGTCTATACTTACCACCACTGCACCCATCGTAGAGGCATCTGTAAGCAAGAGGCTATCACTGGAAAACGGCTTGAACGATTACTGCTCGAAAACATGGTCAAGATCAAGATTGACGAGGAATCATGGCGATTGGGTATAGAATTATTCAAGGCTAAATATCAGGAAGAAATGGAAAAGTTTTCCAAACGAGCCAGGTATTTACAGAATCAATACAATACCATTCAAACCCAAATCAAATATCTGGTACGAATGAGAGCTGACCAAGAACTCACCAAGGAGGAGTTTTTGGAACAGAAAGCAGATTTACTCAACGAAAAGAAAGGCGTCAAGGAAAAGTTGGCAGATAACGATTACTCTGCTGACACATGGTTGGAACTCTGTACGAAATATCTCGATAATGCCTTTTCAGCCAAAGAAAGGATCGAAAAAGGCACAAGGGAGGAGAAGCGTGACTTGATTCTTGATCTGGGTCAGAACCTTATTTTGAAAGACGGAAAACTCGATTTCCGCCTCAAACAACCATACGATGTACTGCTTTTGCCAGAATATCGTACTAATGTGCTCCCCCGGCTGGATTCGGACCAGCAACCTTCTTCTTACAAGTAATCCTTTTGTTGCCAAAAGGCTTGGACTATCTTATGTCCGTCCCGATAAAAATCGAGGACGAGACTCGGGTATATAGTCTCTACACATTTATCATCCGTCAAAGACGGATAAATTTAGCTCGGGATTGTCCTGACAAGCAGGAGTTCCCCGAATTAGCCCGATTTTTCAATTCACATTACTGTGAAAAGCTGCCATGTGACAGGAAGCCGCTCTACCGTTGAGCTACAGGGGAATGTAAAGGAACTGAATTATTATATCATGCTTTACTGAGAACTCCACCTATCCATCCCATAAGTTTTCGTTGTAGTGGAGCGCTGGATAGGTATATTGTGCATATGCCATGCTCGTGAATATGTTTTCTAATTTTTTTGCTTTTAATTTTGTTCTCAGTGACATAGCTTTTGTAGAAGTTTTTAGTAGATATACTTGTTATTTTAGACCAATAGTTCTTTGCTGCTTTTTCATTTTTATTTTCGTGAATCCAAATAGCTGCATGAAATTTATCAATTGAAACATTACCAAACTCTTTAAACCAAGAAACCATAAATGAAATCATTTTAGGGTCAGAATTTGCAAAGGCGCAGCCATTATCAGTTTTTGTTCCCTCAGAAGAGTAGAAGGCCACGCCAGAGATAAATCTGTCGCGTTTTGAAAGTGTTCCAACCTCACTCATCCCTTCTGCAAATAGTCGAGTTGTTTGTTCTAACCTGATTTTTTTCTTATTTGCTGCAGCGATAAGGCTTCCTTTATGTGCGCCTGATTTTTTATCACTTAGAAGTTGTCTGATTTGTGATTGGGTCAGGGGTATATCCTTGCACCAGTCAGAAATTGTGGACTTTGGAAGATGAAGCGCAGATACAATTTTGTTGTAAGATTCACCCCTTTTTCTAAGTAACCTTGCTCTTTTTTTAAGCTCTAGTCTTCCGTAATATCCCATGCATATATTTTAAACCCCGAACAAGGAATATGCAATTGAGTAAATGCTTATTGTAGGTCTATAAAACCATCCCAACTCAAAAGTAGTGATGCCGAAGATCTTGCAGAGTGGGGCATCGGGAAAATCTTTTGCGTACATCCTCGCGGTTTCAAACATGGGCTATATGTCATTAGATCCGGTAAACAATGGTTGCATTATCACTTAATGTGGTACACTAGAAAAAATATTTTTAAGATAAGGAGACTATATGAAACAAAAAGGAAACGTCGCACTTATTCTCGCAGTAATCCTTACCGTTGGCGCATCATTTGCAGCTGGATACTTTTTCGTCAAATCTCAAAAGAGTGAAGCGCCGATTATTGTTGACGAAAAAATAATTATTACACCCACGATGAATGTATCTCCTACAGGTGGGGTTGTAGCGACGATTTCAGCTGGTCCTACATCGACGCCGAAAGCTGGGCATACTGCAGTTGTTGTGTTTGAGCCGCCACTTGGTGGGGAATTTGCGGACAAAGCAGCGATCCAAACCAAGATCGTGAATCCCTTCCTCGATTATTATGCGGATGAAAACGGTGAAGGATTTCTTGTCAGTCTTAGCATTGCAAAGAATTTACAAGAAAGTAAAACTGCCTACCCATATACAGCAAATGCAATTTTCAAAAATGGCGGGAATAGCGGATTCACCATAGCCAAAACAGACGGCATCATCCCATGGTGGGCGCCGGATTGTATGAAGTGTACATTTTCTGCTGAGTTTAAGACAAAGTATCCAGAGATCGTAAAGCTATACGAGTAAAAAGTTTATTTTTTATCGAATGTTTGATGAAAGCATGAGAGATATCTCTTTCTTGGTGAGTTGGCGTTGTTTTTTATAGATACGTATCGTTGGATGGTCAAAGATAGTAAATGTTTCCTCAGCCTCCTCATCGTTAATTTCGATTGATCCAATACGCGGGTAGTTAGTAAACTCAGCGACTTTTATAAATTCCAATGCGCCATTTTCGAGTAGAGTATAAAAAGCTGCAGAGTATGGATACCTGTCAGACAATCGACGCATGGTATTTCGTACTTTTGGACTATCAAGAACGATGTAGTCGTTTGCAAGAATTTTTTCTATGACCGTGTCGATTTTGTTTTTATCCGGCAAGGTGTAAAAGTTTAGTGAATCAATTGAAAAATTTTTCTTAAGAAGCGGATCTTTGTCATATCGGATAATATTATTCCATTCTTCACGAAGAAGGTTGGATGTATTTGGTACATTTATTGTTATCCATTCTGCCGCTTTAAGACTTGTGTGTGGTGTCGTGTAGATTGAGAAAAACATAGTGCCGTAGAGTACTTGAACGATAAGCAGGGTTTGTATAAGAAATACTGCTATTGGTTGTTTGGTGAACTTTTGGAGAAGGTAGCCAAATCCCAACGCGTAGAGAGGGGAAAGTGGTGCGTTGTAGCGGATGAATTTAAGATAGGTCATTGAGAGAAATATCATAAATCCAAAGGTCCAAATGGCAATGGGTAGTAGGAAAGATTTTCTTTTTTCTTGATTTTGATTTTTCATCAACAACCCTATGCCGAGAGGTCCTAATATTGCCAGCGGTCCAAACGCATAGACTGTTTGAATAAACCAATACCAAAGGTTTGTTTCTAAAAACTGCACAGTCCAATCAAAGCTAAGTTTGCCGGACACAACGTCGGATAAATATCTACTGCGGCTTACGTATCCAGAGAGATCAAGAAATGAATAGGGAGAGGTAAGGAAAAAAAAGGCGATTGCAGAGGCTGTCAAGAGTGTGGTGTGCGCAAGTTTTTGATTGATTGATTGTTTGGAAGACAGAATCAAAAATAATGGAAGCGGAATAAACAGATACCCTGTATTTTTTGTGGCGATTGATAAGCCAAGTGGGATTGCTAGGAACATAATATTTCGTATAGAGGCTTTCATGATATACACATGCATTCGGTACACAAGGAGAGTGAGCAAGAAAACGAGGATACTCTCTGTGGTATAAAAATGTGCAAGTTGGATAAGAAGCGGGGAAAACGCAAAGGCAATAGTAGTCGCAACCGCTATATAGAGAGAAAAAAGTTTGATAGCCAGAATGGAGAAAAGGACAATCGTTGCGGTGGAAATAAATGCTGAAAGATATCTCCCTACGATCGTTATATCTTCTATAGAAGAATTTTTTGTAAACATTGAGGTGGCAGAGAGAAGATACACAGGAAAGCCGTTGTAGTCGTGGAAATTGGGATTAAGGTTGGTAAACCACTGTATACTTTGTGCGCCATTTACAATGAGCGCTTCGTCAGGATGAATCCGATTGCCAGAGTCCCAGTTTAGATTGGTAAAACGAAAAAGAATAGAACTTAAAACGAGTGTAACGAGAATGATAATGTGGAAGCCTCGTGATTTCATAGTTATTTACAGTATACTAAAATATATGAAAGATCGATTCAAGATGATAGCAAGTTCATATTTATTTTTTATAAAGGATGGGAAAATATTACTCTCCCTAAGGAGTCAAACAGGATATGAAGATGGAAACTATAGTTTGCCAGCAGGACATGTTGAGGATGGGGAAGCGCTTACTGATTGTCTTATTCGAGAAACGAAAGAAGAAATCGGCATTGATATCGATAAAAATGATATTTCACTTGTTCATGTCATGCATCGAAAGGAAACGGATATTCGTGTCGATTTTTTCTTTACGACCACCAAATGGGCAGGAACACCCACAAATTGCGAGCCGCAAAAATGTGATGATCTTTCCTGGTTTGCGCTAAATGCCTTGCCCAAAAATACAGTGCCCTACATTCGGTCAGCAATTGAGGGCTGGAGGAAGGGAGAAATATATCAAGAACGTGGGTGGGATTAGATTTTAATTCTATAAATCTTCGTATGTGTTTTTCCATTTTTAAGGTTTGATTGTATAGTAAGTGTTGCGCCAGATATGTTTCTATGTGGCGTGCAGACGCCATGACTGCAGGTGCCAAAGTAAAGATCGCGTGATTCTGTAGATGCTGCCGACGGTGTGATTGAGCCCATAGCTCCTTGTTGTGTCCCACCAGATTTATAGGCGAGTGTATAAGAAATACTTTTGACGTTTGAAAGGTTTTGAAAGGTAACCACGACACTATTGGTATTTCGGGAAAGTCGTGCTTTCGAATATCCGACCGCTGCAGCGACACCTTTGGCAATGGGAGTGCGAACGCGAATTTTTGCTGCTGAAACTGATGGAACTGTTATAAGAGAGAGTGAGACGATAAGAAGGATGAGGAAGCGATTCATAAAAGTATCATAGCAAAAATAGGTACACAAGTGATACACTTCTTTTTAGTAATGAAAAAAGTTGTTATCATAGTTATTTCCGGCGTACTTCTTGGACTTTTAGGAGCGAGTGGGTATCTTTGGTCATATCCAAAAAGCCTTGAGAAACCCCCTGAAAAAATTATCGTTTCATACGCCACATGGAAAGATCCTCTCGGCATCACGTTTTCATATCCTGTGGACGCAATTATCGACAAACATGATGAAGATAAAGAAAATTATATGCATGTCGAAATTACGTCAGCGACACATTCAGGCGGCTTGGTTTTGTGGGCTAAAGATTTACCCAAAGGCGTCACTGATCTTTTATCGTGGGCCAAAAAAGAAACAGCGACAGGATCAGGTGTAATTATCGATACGACGCTTGGCAGGCAAGATGCTAAAAAAATTCTTTTTGGTACGGATAAGGTTAGAATTGGCGTCGTTTATGATGGATTGGTGTTTGAGATAGAGGGAAATTTGGACACAGGAGGGTATTGGAAAGACGTACTGGAAACTACGATTTCTTCATACATTTTTTATCCTATTGAAGAATCAGGTCAGGCGTCTCCACCATCGGATGTCAGTGGTGATACAGGGGTGAGTGTTGATGAAGAAGAAGTATTGGAGTAAATATGTTATACTCCATCTTGTCCTAGGAACAAAGGGTGACCGGTTGGTAGCTTCTTGACGTCCTCAGGGGGAAAGGAAAATCCATATGGCTATAAATTTATTTGTAGGGAACTTGCCTTACAGCATGACCAGTGATGATATGGCACAAGTGTTTGCACCTGCAGGCACAGTTGTATCAGCAAAGGTGATAAGTGACAAATATTCAGGCCGCTCACGCGGTTTTGGATTCGTCGAAATGTCTACCGATGAGGAAGCAAAGAAAGCTATCGAAATGTTTAATGGTAAAGACGTCGATGGTCGCGCACTTGTCGTCAATGAGGCAAAACCTCGAGAAGACAGACCACGCATGTAAATTATGTGTGGAATTGATTTAATGATCAGAAAAACCCCAGCGTACGCTGGGGTTTTTTTGTGGCATAAAATAAAAAAAAGGTATACAATACCACCTAAAGGGGGAATCTATGAATAAAACAATTCTCTGGGGCATAATTATTTTAGTAGGTGTGGCAGCGGGATGGATGTATTTTAACGGCGATCTTAACCTGTATCGTACGAACAGAAAGACATCTCCAAAAACAAGCGAGTCCACACCTCTTGGTGATGGAAGTACAGCGATTATCACCGATGAAGCTTCTATTACAGGTGACACAAAAGGAGGAGTTGGTGATCAATTTCTTTTTACATTTACAGATTCTGGATTTCAGCCGAAAGAACTTACGGTAAAGAAGGGAGACACAGTTTCGTTTGTCAATCAAAGCGCAAGCGCCATGTGGGTAGCATCTGCCGTACATCCTACACATCAAGTGTTGCCAGGATTTGATCAGAAGAAAAGTGTGGGGAAAGGTGGCACGTATATGTATACCTTTGAAAAGGCGGGGACGTGGAAATTTCATAACCACATGGCGCCAGAAATGGTGGGGACAGTCATTGTAAAATAATTTTTTATGGTGTGGGAGTTGGGGTAGAGGGAGGTGTTGGGATTGGTGCACATCTGCCGCTTACTGGTTCTGTACCACGCACAAAGTATTCTGCTTTTCCAAAATAGCACGGTATAGATACTACATTTTCTGGTTTCATAGGTATTTCATCCGGCATATTTTTAAGAAGTTCTACCATAATGTCATGCCAAATTGGAGCGGCCCCCGTAATCCCTGACGTAAGATATGGATTCATGGGGGAGTTGTCATTATTTCCTACCCATACAACGCTTGTATACGAAGGAGTGTATCCAGCTGTCCAGTTATCTCGTTTGTCGTTGGTCGTTCCTGTTTTTACCGCGACAGTTTTGTTTGGTATGACAAGAGACGAGTTTGGACCAAATGCTTGGGATCTGGCTATATTATCAGAAAGAATGTTTGTTAAGATCCATGAAACTTCTGGAGAGACAGCCTGCGTTCCTTTGTCGGGCTTATATTCATCAATAATTTTTCCTGTGTAGTCAGCTACAGTAAGTATCGGCATAAGATCCATGCGTTTGCCGTTATTGGCAAGTGTCGCATATACATTTGCCATCTCAAGCATGGTCACTTCACCGCCACCAAGAGTTAATGAAAGACCATATTGTGATGGATCTTTCCATGAATGAATACCCATTTGTTGCGCCATTTCCATCATTATAGGCAGTCCAATTTTTGCAAGTGTCTTTACTGCGGGGATGTTGTAAGAATTGGCAAACGCTAACCGAAGTGGTACCAGACCATGAAATTTACTATCGTAATTGACAGGTGCATACGTAGGCCCACCGATTTGAGGGAATGCAATAGGACTGTCATCAATAAGGCTGGCGGCCGTCATACCATTTTCAAGAGCCGCAGCATACGTGACCACTTTGATGGATGATCCTGGTTGTTGCATAGAAGTGGTGACATTGACGTTGCCATCGTGCGTCGTATCAAAATAGTCTCGGCTTCCAATCATAGCGATGATCTCGCCGTTTTTTGGGTTTACTACAAGAGCCGCACCATTCCCCACCCAAAGATTGGTAAGCGCATTGATGTGCGTGCTGACAATTGTTTCTATTTTTTCTTGGATAGATAAGTCCAAAGACGTCGTGACCCGAAGTCCACCACGTTCTACCATGCGAGTTCCATATCTTTTTTCTAATAATTCCTTGATGTACATGACAAAGTGTGGAGCTCGAATGGTAATTCGAGGAGTCGCTAGGTTAAGTTTTTCTGCTAGCGCTTCGTTTCGTTCTTTGACGGTAATCATGCCATCTTCTTCCATCCTTCGAAGTACTTCACGTTGGCGGATATATGCTTTTTCTGGATGATTGCCAAATGGTGAGTATTCGCTTGGGGCTGCTGGAAGTCCAGCAAGAAGCGCTGATTCGGCAAGGGTAAGTTGACCAACTGATTTTCTAAAATACGTTTGGCTCGCAGCTTCTATACCCCAAGCAGTGCCGCCATAGGGAACTTGATTGAAATACATCTCAAGAATTTGTTCTTTGGAGTATAGCCGTTCGGCCCAAAAGGCTAAAATGAGTTCTTTTGTTTTTCTTACCAGATTGACATCAGAGGTAAGAAGTGCAGATTTTATGAGTTGTTGGGTGATGGTAGATCCCCCCTGTATGCGTTTATTGATAAGAATTTCTTTGATGGATCGAAATATGGCTCTTGGAGAGAATCCTAAATGTGTATAGAAATCACGATCTTCTATAGCAATCGTTGCGTTAATGACGTTTTGCGGGATACTTATAAGCGTAACTGGTGTACGATTTTGATCCGCATAGATTTCGTAGAGTATGCGGCCATTTTTATCAAATATTTTTGTGGAAACTTCCAAGTCGCGTTGTGTTAGAAGTTGTGGATTTGGTAATGTTTTTAAAAATAACCACATATTATATGGAAGTAAGACAAATAAAAGTGTCAGCATGATTCCCGTAGCAAACGATTGCATATGAAGCGTTTTCGTCGTACTTTTTTGTATTTCAATAGTTGGGGTGGGCGTAATGATGACACGGCGTTTTTTAGGGTTTAATTTGGGAATAGTAAAGTGCGGGATCCTGATGGGAGGCAAACTCAGAATAAACGTTGGGATATGGATTGTAGGAAAATGAAGAGGAGGCAGTGTTACTTTGGGGAATGTAAACGATCGCGTGAAGTGTCTACCCTGTTTTTTCTTTACTATACGCCTTTTTTCTGTCACCCAATTTTTTGATGCTGAGGTAGTCTCTTGGTAGAGTGTGTTGATAATAGTCGCGACTGTTTTTGGGGTTTTAATAGCAAATTGTCCTACGTGTTTAACCCCGTCACCTATGGCGACAAGAGCTGTAATCGTAGTTATTACCAAAGAGATAGTATGTGACAAAAGCCATGAAAAGAACGAAAATCTATTGCGGGGCGTCATATCGGGATTTTATATCATTTCTATAGGATAAACACAAGGAGTAGGCGAGGGAACGAGGGATTTATTTTAGGGTCTAGAGTACTTTAGAGCGGATTTTCTCTAAAATTCTTGAGCAAACTCTGA
>CAYIBX010000013.1:0-31330 GCA_964361785.1 uncultured Gammaproteobacteria bacterium
GCGTCATAGCAACATTTTACCGTATTTGGTTAGTGCTAATCTACTCTAGACCCTAAATATATATATTTTTCACTTTCTCTTCATGAGCAATTTTTATCACGAAATTCAATAATAATGTCCCTACGCCACACCCCTGAACGGCTTTATGAATAAAGAAAAAATGTATTCGCATCCGTTCAATGTCAACATTTATAGAGGCAAACCCCACCATAAGATTATCATCATTATATGCTCCATAAAATCGCTCACCATTACTAAACACTACATTTGCTCGTTGTTTAGTCAGGTAATATGCGTGAACATACCCATCATTTTTTTGAATATCAATTATTCTTGGAATATCTGCTACTGTAGCTTGAATAATCTTCATACCAACGTGTTTACAAAAAAATCTATAACAGACGAATGAATCTGTTTCATAAGTGATAAATCTGACTTATACTTATGTACTAAAGCATCAACTACTAATAAATGTTTCTGACATTGGAGTGCTTCATACAATTTTTTTGTTTCCTGCCATGGCACTTCTCTATCCGCCTTTCCTGCTATAACAAGCGCTTGTGCATGTTTTATACGATGTGCCGCTTGAAGCACGTCATGTTTTGATGACTCAGCATCTGTAAAATACGCGTAAGGTATTTTTACTATTTTTCCATCTCTACTGCTGATTTTTTCAAAATATCCGGTTTTCTCCCATTCTTTTTGCAATAATCCATACATTGTTCCAACAAGTGATACGGGTGCAGAAACAACACAAAACGAACGTATATCAAAATGGTCAGCGCAAAATAATACAGCTAATTTTCCACCTATACTATGGCCATACACACCAATCCGAGTTATATCGACATACGATAATTCGAATATATAGCGAAAAATTGCTTCCGCATCATCTCTGTAATTGCTAAAACGGTAATCTGACGCAAGCGTTCCATCACTATCCCCAAATCCCGACTGGGTAAATCTAAGCGATGCAATCCCTTTCTCTGCAAGACGTTTGGCAATATCAACTAATCCAACATCTTCTTTATATCCCGTAAATCCATGAAGAAGGATGACGAGCGGAAGTTTTCCGCGTATCTGAGGCTTATATAGTTCTGCTGAAAGTCGTAATCCTTTCTGATTTACAACTTTAACGAATTCAGTATCAAATTTCATAACGAAGTAATCCAGTTTATTATTTCCGAAACAACTTCTGACTCGTGTCCATTATAACGATGAAGCGCATCAGGAATGATAACGCTTTTATATACAGGTGATATCGTATGGCTATCAAATGCTTCTTGAATTTCCTTGACCGGTCTGTCAGCAACTTCATCTTTTTGTGAAAGGATTACCAATAGTGGAATCTTAATTTTTGAAAATATCACAAGTTTTGGCTCTTCTTCTCCATAATCAAATACGTCCTCAGATGATCGTGGATCAAATAAACTGATAAATCGCTTCGGAGTAATAGGAAAAAAATGATACCCCAACAAAAGGCTATCTCCTTTTCCTTCACGAACCAATTTTTTCATAAACGGAAGGTGTTTTTTGGCGTCTGGCGAACTAAGCCGATCGCTTATAGGACCTGATAAAATAACACTAACTACATGAGAATTATTTTGCGCAGCAGTATAATAACACGCCTTATTTGCACCTGTGCTATGACCAATAAGGACTATTTCGTCATATCCTTTGGCAACTAAAAAATCTATTCCCGCGTTTATATCGAATACACTTTCTTCAAATATTTCTGCCCCGGCACCGGCTTGGTAATATGAATAACCATATGGTGAAGTACTGTCTTTTTTTCGAATTCCGGCAAGCACATCATGCCCTCGGCTGTTAAAATGCGCAAATCCCCAGCCTTTCGTTTCGAACGCTTCAACAAGTAATTTTGTAAGTTTTACTTCATGATAAAACGCAGAGCTTAATCCATGCATCCATAAGACTGCACGATGCTTCTTGATTTTTGGCTCTGAATACATTCCTTGAAGCAAAAGACCATCTTTGGTCACTATTTCTTCGAGAGAACAGTTCATACCATTATTATAACAGCTGCCACTTTTTTGCATTTGGAAACCAATACGACACAAAAAATAGATACGCCAATATATGAATACTTGTAGTTATTAATACGTGTCCAGACAAAAGTAACGGACCAAATAATACACCCATAGGAACACTTGCTTTTAGCCAAAATATTGCGGCTTTTCTGTCCGGCATTAAACAAATATGAATAAAATGTGTAAAAACTATAAAACAAAAAAACAATAATAATTTATAGAAACCATAAGATATAAAACTAAGTAACACGAAAAAAACATAAAGCAGTTGCGCCTGTTGAAAAAGTATCTCAAAATACTTCATGAGCATAACCCTGTACTCAAATCGCACGACGAATCGAAATGGATATTCCTTTATATATTCCACAGGTTTCTTTCCAAAGCTCCTGACATACCAAGGAATTCCAAGCCAAGCTGCTGTAACCAACAAAAATAAACCAATACTCATTGGTGTATAAATAAAAACAATTACATCAGTATTTGATAATACCAACAATGCTGACCCAACGATAAATAACCCACTTTGAAATATTACCCGAAACCATGAAATCTCCAAAAACGTTCTCCTTTTATACGGCAAATACACAAGTGTAATAAGAATTAAAAATAACACAATATTCGATATCATAATATTGTATTGTATACCAAAAGCCCCTCTTTAGGAGGGGCTTTATAAGCGTTATATTTTTTACTTTTACGTTAGTAATCCATCCCACCCATTCCCCCCATACCTCCAGGCATTCCTCCACCCTGTCCGCCAGCTGGCGGATTTTTCTCAGGGATGTCAGTGATAAGCGCCTCAGTCGTCAGTATCATCATGCCGACAGACACTGCGTTCTGCACTGCAGATCGGGTCACCTTCACGGGATCTATGACTCCTGCCGCGATCATGGAGCCAAACTGCATCGTCATGGCATTAAAGCCAAAGTCAGCACTTCCTTTATTTTCTTCAACAGTTTTAAGCACCCATCCAGAATCAGCCCCTGCATTTTCTGCAATCATCCTGATTGGCTCACCCAATGCTTTATAGAGTATCTCCACTCCAGTCTTTTCATCCGCATTAGTAAGCGTTTCCTTAAGCTTAAGCAATAGTCCTCGAGCTCGAAGTACTGCAACGCCGCCTCCTGGGACTATTCCCTCTTCTAAAGCAGCTTTCGTCGCGGCAACCGCATCGTTGACTCGTTCTTTTTTGTCTTTCAGTTCAATTTCTGTCGCTGCTCCGACATTTATAACCGCTACGCCACCAGCCAGCTTTGCAAGTCTTTCCTGAAACTTTTCGCGATCAAAGTCAGACGTGGTGTCATCTATCGCTTTTCTAATTTGAGCAATACGTGCTTTTACTATAGTTCCTGCTCCCTTGCCGCCAATAATTCGTGTCGCTTCTTTATCAGCCCACACTTTATCAGCCCTTCCACAATCCTCTACAGTGACGTTGTCAAGTTTCCTGCCAGTATCCTCAGAGATAACTGTGCCGCCGGTCAAGATTGCAATATCTTCAAGCATTTCTTTACGTCTATCACCAAATCCCGGCGCTTTCACTGCCAAAACGTTTAGCGTTCCTCGAAGCTTGTTAACAACAAGTGTCGCCAACGCTTCTGCGTCGATATCGTCTGCCACAATCACAAGGTTCTTACTCACCTTCACAAACCCTTCCAAAAATGGAAGAAGGTCGGCAATAGCTGAAATTTTTTTATCGGTAATTAATATATATGGATCTGAAATTTCTGCTTCCATACGTTCCGCATTGGTCACAAAATATGCGGACGCATACCCTTTGTCAAACTCCATGCCTTCTTTGTACTCTATCTCCATCGTAAGACCTTTACCTTCTTCGACAGTTACGACACCATCTTTACCGACCTTTGTAAGCGCTTCAGCAATAAGTGTCCCAATTTTGTCATCTTGAGCAGAAATAGTAGCAACTTTCGCCACATCCGCATCTTTTACGGTCTTTGCCATTTTCTTTAATTCAGAAACGACAGACTCGAGCGCCTTTTCCATGCCGGATTTAAGCTGCATGGGATTGGCTCCTGCCGTGACATTTTTAAATCCGATATTTACTATCGCTTGCGTCAAAAGAGTAGACGTGGTTGTACCGTCTCCAGCGACGTCATTGGTTTTACTCGCTGCTTCTTTCACCAACTGTGCCCCCATATTTTCAAATGGGTCAGAAAGTTCAATTTCTTTGGCTACTGTCACACCATCATGAATCACACTTGGAGCTCCCCACTTTTTATCAATAGCTACGTTGCGGCCTTTTGGCCCCAATGTCGTGACAACAGCTTTTGCTAATATATTGACGCCCCGTATAAGGGCTTGTCTCGCATCTTCAGAAAATTTAAGTTGTTTTGCCATACGTTCCTCCTTAAGGAAATACTAAGCTCTAAATTCGAAATTTTAAAATATTGTTTCGGATTTAGATATTAGAATTTAGTGTTTATATTGTTACTCAACAATTGCTAATATATCTTTTTGTTCGACTAACATCCATTCTTTACCCTCTACTTTTATCTCATTGCCTCCCCATTTTTTATACATCACTTTTTGACCAACCTTAAGAACCATCACTATTTTATTTCCTTTTTCGTCGAGCCCACCCTCGCCAACTGCCATAACTTCACCCATTTGTGGTTTTTCTTTGGCACTATCTGGTAATACTAGTCCTGAAGGAAGTCTTGTCTCTGCCTCTAAGGGCTTTATGAGGACATTATCAAATAATGGTTTTATTTTTTGTGCCATAGTGACACCTCCTTTTGCAAAATGTTTTTTATACGATCTACCAAAGCTTGGCAGTCTATAGAAGTGAGTGCTATTCTAACGGTGATAAAAGATCATGTCAAGGGGTATATTATACATCTTTAACCGTTTGTCTAATTTTTCCTTTATCCACACGCGTGCATCGTTTGGATGAAACCGTATCACATCAGACTTGATAACTTCGTTTGTACGACTATTTTTCATATACCAAAGCTGGAGTATTCGAGCCAAAGGCTCTAGCGAAGTAAAGAGTAAAGAGTAAAGAGTAAAGAGTGGATGATTGAATTGTTTTTTGCGCTCTATTTGCTGCTTACTATTTACTGTTTTCTCATTTTGCATCTTCTCTCTCCATGCATTTGGCAAGTAGCTCTCTACCCAACGATTTTTAATCAAAAATTTCTTATACGTTCCCGCCTTTTCCCATAAAGGCGTCATTTGTACGACTTCGTGCGCTGAAAATAAATCACGCTCGTCTTTTGGTATCCTCATACTGTCTGTTGTAGTAAACATATTAAGACAAAATGTATCTTTCACATCTTTAGCCCTTGGCGTTCTTCTCACGCCCATCAAAGAAACAAAAACAGTTACAAGCAATCGGGTAATCCACAACGTGCCGTTATCCGTAACACAATACAAATCGATATCATCGTCAATCTTTGCATTTTCCATCGCAAGTCCTCCCGTCACTCCCACGAGAACCACGGTCGGTATGTGGCTTAATGCTTTCGACACAATAATTGCTTTCCTCCATTTTTCTCTCGCGTACGCTTCTTGCAAACGCCGCTTTTTTATAGTTGCTTCTTTGCCTGAAAGAAAATAATATTTTTTGCCACGCACTGTTTTCGATTCAATGCCTCGAATTTTTGTTACGATTCGCTTCTCTGATGACAGAGAAAACAATCGAAATTCAGCTGATGTTAATGGATAGTCAAATATATCGGCATACGCCACTGTGGCATATAATAGACTCTGAGAAGATTTCCTCATGATCATTATTTGGGTGTAGGGGCAGCTGCTGTAATCAAACCATACGTCGATAACACTTGCCGAAATCCTAAAGATGCAGTTTCTAATACCTTTGATGGGGCGTTGGTTGCCATACTATTTACTGCGTCTTCAAGATATTTTATGAGCTTATCATTTATCCCATTGTCATATGTTCGTGATGCCAATGGAAACGATCGAGCAAACGTTGCCTGTTTCACATATGCACCAGTAAATGAATCCTCTGCTATCGTATTGGCTAATTCTATCCTGGAAAAAGGCTCACCAAATAATCGCGTTTTCGATCCTTCGGTATATAACCGAGTAGCACCCTCAACACTCGTTAAATATTTTACAAACTCCCACGTTTGCATTTGATATTTACTTTTGGATGAGACTCCCTCAACCCAATATGACGCCCACGCTACTGAATTTCCAGGTAGCTGAGGAACAGGTACGATTTTGAATCGTAAATTTGGATTTATGGCCTTCACATCATGCGCTCTCCACGAGGGGGCAAGAATCATAGCGACACGGCCGGCAGCGAAAGCAGAAACAGACATGTCTATCCCATCACTCCATGTATACAAAGGATCATTTGGATCAGAAAATTTCTTGTAAAATACGAGCGTCTCTTCCGCTTCTTTGCCTGATAGTTTTGTAAGCGATGCGCCGTTTTGCATAAACATCAATGCTACTATGTCGCTAAAGTGCTCCACGTTGCTCGCGGTTCCCAAAGCTATAGCAGAAGTCACAAGAGTCGATCCATTTTTTACGGTAAGTTTCGGAACAATATTTATGACATCTGTCCATGTCGTCGGCGGTGTGACACCTGCTGTAGCAAACAGGTCTTCATTTATATAAAGCCCCAGACCATCAATCATAAGGGGCAATCCAAAAATAGATTGTCCCGCTACCAAGTCGCTGGCAAATACAGGGAAAAAGGCAGAGGTAAATTCTGCAGGGGTCATGATGGTTGGTGGTACGAGCGCTAATTGATTACGAAGCATCGCTACCCATGTATTATGAAATCGAAAACCATCTGGTCCTTCACCACGATTTATAGCTGACTGTAATCTCTCCCTGTACTGCTTTGGGGATTGTTTGATGTACTGCACCTTTATCTTTGGATTTTTCGCTTCAAAATCTGCTGTAAGCGCTCGAAACGTCGCATCATTTTCCCATAATCCCCAGTATGTTATGGTTACTTCTTTCGATTCAGCGGTTTTTGATGCAAATGCTTTAATTATCACAAAGGCGAGTACAAATACAGCAATAATCACACCTACGAAAAAAAGTCGTTTACTATGAACGCCACCTTTCAGAGGTGTTGGCGGTGGCATTACTGGAATTTGTATACTTGGGACATATGGGTTTATAGGATCAGATTGCGGTATAGATGGGTCACTCGGTTGTGCTACTGGCACTACAAACGTTTCTTGCACAAGTGTAGAATCAGCCACAGGTGGAGGAGCAATCTCTACGCCACCTGAAATGGTGTGTTGCGCTGATGAAGCATTTGGGTCTTCGGTATCCATAGTTATTTTTGGTACAATCATCATATCATGAAAAAAGTTCCACGCTCCACTAACAAGACGTACGCACTTATAAAAAGTACTATCGTAACGTGTGTCGTATTACTTCTTTCTATCGGTGTATATTGGCTTTCATTTGAAAAAAAATACGAAAACAAAGTATATCCTCGCGTAACTGTTGATGGTATTCCATTTGGAGGAAACTCCAAAGATGAGGTTTCAACATATTGGAAAAAACAAAATATCCCATTTGAAAAAGCAACGTTTGAGTTTCGATTTGATACATATATCGCTACGGTATCTGGGAGTACTCTTGATTTGGGATATGACGCAACGCTTTCTGCTACACAAGCCTATGCCGTTGGTAGATCTGGACATTTTTTTCGTGACACGATATCAAAATTTTTCACAACGTCGACCCCGTTATCAGCATACTTTCGGTGGAAATCAGACATCATTGAGACAACACTAGATGAATTAAGCGCTCAAATCAATATACCAGTACAAGATGCACTCTTTCAATTTGAAAACAATAAAGTCACCGCATTTAAAGCATCATCAAATGGAAGGAGAGTCAATAAAGAAAATTCTCTCGATAATTTTAACAAAGCGGTCAAGTCACTTCCTCATGCGCCATCCCTTTTTATCATCATTAATATACCTGTCGATACCATTTATCCCAAAGTAACAACCGACAAGGCAAACTCATTTGGTATAAAAGAACGTATTGGTCACGGGTATTCTGAATTTCAGGGATCTATTCCAGGAAGGATTCACAATGTCGCTCTGGCAGCAGCTCGTATAAACGGCACGCTTATCCCCCCTGGAGAAACATTCTCGTTTAATGAAACACTTGGCGACATATCAGCAGCCACCGGATATCAATCAGCGTATATTATAAAAGAAGGTCGCACGGTGTTAGGCGACGGAGGGGGTGTTTGTCAGGTAAGTACGACCATGTTTCGTGCAGCGTTAAACGCTGGGTTACCGATTAAAGAACGGCAAGCACACGCATACCGCGTCCATTATTATGAAGAGGCAGGATACAAAGCGGGCATAGATGCCACAGTATTTTCTCCGAGTGTCGATCTGAAAATTACAAATGACACTCCGGCACATATTCTGATACAAACCAACACCGATATTAAAAATCTCTCACTCACCTTTGAGCTCTACGGTACAAACGATGGGAGGCGTGCGCAAATTACTGAACATGTTGTCGGCGCACAAATTGCTCCACCGACAGCGCTTTTTCAGGACGACCCTACGCTTAAGACTGGTGTCGTCAAACAAGTGGACTGGTCCGCTTGGGGAGCGAAAGCATCTTTTCGTTACACTGTCACACGTGGCCAAGAAATGCTTGAAGATACAACATTTACATCAAACTACAGACCGTGGCAGGCGGTGTATCTTAGGGGGACACAACTATGAAAACCGTTTTAGTCGGTGGCTGCTTTGACCTTTTGCACTTTGGCCACATTTCGTTTCTGCAAAAAGCCAAAAATTTAGGTGATCTCCTAATCGTAGCACTAGAGTCTGATGAAAATGTAAAACGTATGAAAGGAACTTCACGACCAATTCATACACAAGAACAACGGAAAAGAATGCTCGAAGCGCTCTCGTGTGTTGATAAAATCATTTCGCTCCCCACAATGAATTCTGATGTAGAATATGCGTCGCTTGTATTAAAGGTTCACCCAAATATTATAGCGATAACTGAAGGAGACGTAATGACAGACAAAAAAAGAAATCACGCAAATTCCATTAACGCTTCTCTTGTGATCATTCCCAAAATTCATACACCCTCCACTTCCCAATTAGCCAAGCTCTTAGACCTCGAGTAAAACGGTGACTGTGTTCGTCATCCGTCCTGAGCGTAGTCGAAGGATCTTACGGTATAATACCCTCATGGAACGAAATATTAAGCTTATTGCATTTATTAATTTCTTCACTGATCTGAAACTATTTTCAGGTATTTTAATTATATACTTTGCTCAAGTGACAGGCTCTTATGCGCTGGCAATGAGTCTTTTTTCTATAACTTCAATCTCTTCAGCTATCTTTGAAATTCCAACGGGAACGTTTTCTGATCTCATCGGTAGGAAAAAAACTGTTTTTTTCGGCGCCCTTTTTGCAACGTTTTCAGTTATCTTTTATGCAATTGGTATTTCTTTTTGGGTACTCTTTGTTGGAGCTGTGCTTGACGGAATATCGAGGTCTTGGTACAGCGGAAACAATGATGCACTGCTCCATGATTCATTACAAGAAGTAGGAAAAAAAGAGTTGTACGAGCATTATTTGGGGAAAACTAGCGCAATGTTTCAAGCGGCTCTTATGATCGGCGCCGTCGTAGGAAGTGTTGCTGCCCAATGGTCGTTTCCACTGATCATGTGGGCATCGGTCATCCCCCAAGTGACATGTATGATTATTTCAATGCTTCTTATAGAACCAAAAAAATATGCTAAACAGCATACAACTATTTTTTCACATATAAAAATATCTTCCTTACATCTTTGGAATAATAAATTTTTGAGACTCTTAAGTCTTCAAGATATTATAAGTTTTGGTATTGGCGAATCTTCATTTCAATTTGGCGCCGCATTTATAAATACCGTTTGGCCCCTTTGGGCAATCGGATTTTCAAAAATGATTTCGTACGGTGGTGCATTTATTAGTTACTGGTTTAGCGGCAAATTTATCCAAAAAATTGGTTCGTATAACATACTGATCATCGGCAATCTATACACACGTATCGCAAATTTTATAGCATATGGAGTCCCCACAGTATTCTCACCAATTCTTATGGCTTCATCATCCATATTTTATGGTGCGGCATCAGTTGCCAAAAACTCGCTTATGCAAAAGGAATACTTACAAAAACAACGAGCAACGCTTGGCTCTCTCAATTCATTTGTTGGTAATATATTCTATGCAATATTTGCTCCACTGCTTGGTGTCATTGCAGATACATACGGGCCCGCCAAGGCGCTTATTTTCGTACAGTTTTGTATGCTTTCAGTGTTATATATAAATTTCAAACTAAAAACTATGCAAAAAAACTCTCTATGAGAATCCTTGCCATTGAATCATCGTGTGACGAGACAGCGTGTGCAATTGTGGAGGATGGAGTAAAAATTCTCTCCAATGTTGTGGCATCAAGCAAAGAGCTGTATCACAAATACGGCGGCATCATGCCGGAATTGGCCGCTCGCGAACAACTCTCTTCTATTCTTCCCGTCATTAACGAAGCACTCAACGTTCTCCCACAAGAAAAAAATGCCATGCAAACAATTGCTGCACACATTGATTCCATTGCCGTCACTGTAGGGCCGGGACTCATTGGAAGTCTTTTGGTTGGCGTTGAAACTGCAAGAACGATGGCAATGCTTACGGGTATCCCTATTATTCCAGTCAACCACGTGTTAGCGCACATGTATGCTAACTTCGTAATCCATGAACCAAGTACTACGAACCAAAAATCAATTGCATTCCCCGTCATTTCTTTAGTGGTCTCCGGTGGACACACGGAGTTATATCTCATGAAATCATCCAAGAAGCTGACATGGTTAGGCGGCACACTTGATGATGCAGCGGGAGAATGTTTCGATAAAACAGCCAGACTTTTAGGATTTGGCAATGAGGGGGGTGTGGCAATAGCCAAGGCGGCAAAATGGCACCACAAATCAAACAAACTATCTGTCATCAAACTCCCTCGTCCAATGCTGGATACAAACAATGAGTTTAATTTTTCTTTTAGCGGTTTAAAATCCGCAATTGTCAGGCTTGTTACAACTCTCAAAGAAACAACTACTGATAATATGTTAACTCCTGATATTATCGCCCATATTGCATACGAAACACAGGAAGCTATCACAGACGTCCTCGTCAAAAAGACTCTCATGGCAGCAGAAAAATATAATGCTAAATCTATTCTTCTCTCTGGAGGTGTAGCAGCAAATACGAAACTTCGAGAAAAATTTATCGCGTCGATCAAAAAATTCAATGTATCAATAACATTCCATGCACCACCACCAGCACTATGCACAGATAATGCTGTCTATATCGCAAGTTGCGCATTTTTCTTGGGAAATCCAGTCCATTGGAAAGATATTGTAGCTGCCCCTGATCTTACAGTTGAAATTTAGCACTTTACTGACTCAGCATACTATAGAGCACTTATGGCTATTTTTATGATAGAAAAAAATAATATATGTAACACACATGAATCGATTCAAGTGTACTACATTGTTATGGTAGATTATGAGAGGCCAATATCATGGCTTCTTCTTTACACCAGGGAGAATATGGTTTGAAATTAGATTGTATTTCTTCTAAAAACTCTTGCCAATCTATCCATTTCCAATCATCCACTTCATCTTTTTTGGGCACTGGGTCGCCATCAAAATATCCAACTACTATTGGACAAATTTCATTTTCCACAATCCCATTGTTATCAGCAAATGTATATCGATAAGGTGACACTTCTTTTACCTCTACACCACTGACTCCAAGCTCCTCAACTAATCTCCTTTTTGCCGCATCGACAACTGTTTCATTTGGCGCAGGGTGCCCACAAAGTGTATTGGTCCACACGCCTGCGAATGTTTTTTTTGTTGATGCTCTTTTTGTAAGCAACAGTTGCTTTTTGGAATTGAAAAGAAAAAGAGAAAACGCCCGATGAAGAGGAGTGTCTTTTGTGTGAACAGTATCTTTGCGTGCCGTTCCTATCTGATTATTTTGTTCATCCACCAACACTACGAGTTCTTCCATCATTTTTATGTGTAAATTGTTAACGGTCAATTTGTAACAGTCAACTGTTATTATGTGCGTCCAGATGGATTCGAACCACCGACCAATTGTGTATAAGACAATCGCTCTACCGCTGAGCTATGGACGCATAGAGTAAATCATATTATACCACCGTTTATTATTAATCAGAAAAATTGAATTTCTTTGTTATCATGCCTGCCTGCGCAGGCAGTTTTAAAACATGGCAAACGATTATGCGGCTAAAAGAGTCTGCATCGTGGCCTCTAGCTCATATGCGCGTTTTTTATTCGCGCCAAAGATGACAAACGCCAATAGATTATATGTAAGTAAATTTTCAGAAATAATTATAATCCCCTCTCGCTTCTCTTTGGTAAAAAGTATCGGCTCTAACCGATTGAGAATATCTGAAAATGTAAATTTCTTGCCCGCTGGCAAATCATGGGAATTATTGGAAATAATATACGTGAGATACATATAGTCTTTGCCAAAAAAATACTGCGCGACATCGTGCACATGTGTGCCGCCCGTGCGCCTAACGTTTGATTCCGTCACATACACCTGACCATTGCGGGATGCCACAAAATCCACGTCAAAATACCCACGATACCCAGCAGCTCTATACTGCTCTGCAATATAAAATCCAGTGTCTACGAGTCTTGCTGCCACCTGATCTGAGATGACATCGTTATGGATCTCCATCCCACGAAATGACCCTTCAGGCGTCACCCGCATACCGCCATAAAACGAAAGTTCGACGTGGCCGTTTTTCAATATTCTAAACTCAACATTCGGACACCCACCACCGATAGACGGATTAATGGTAATATATGACTCGATAACGATCGGAAACAAATTCCAATATGCATCTTTTTTAATTATCGATAATATCTTTTGTTGACACTGATAAAATTCAATTGGCAACTCCCCTTCTTTAAACAAAAGCACGCCCACTCCCGAATGTCCCTTGTTCGTCTTTAATACAACTCCACGTTCTTTGATGTATTTATTGGCTGCAATTCGAGACGCATCGATAATCCCGCTTGCGATCACGCCCTCCGCCATCATAAGGTCCGGCTCGATTGCACGACTCTGTTGAGCCAGTTGCCGTATACCCGATTTACTTCCATAAAAATTTACTGTCCATGCGTCATCTTCCTCTGGTGAATCTGGAGTTGAAACAGTTAATCCTTTCTCACGCAAAAATCGAACGAGATCTAAAAATGGTTGCGACGTGGAGTAGCTTTTTAGCACCAAACGCCTTTGTCCATTTGCTGCCTGATCTAATTGTGCAATGATCGCGGGATCATCCATGATATCTTGAGAAATAACACCTGTGTGTTTTTTGGGAACCAAGACACGAAAATTTCTCTTTCCCATCAACCGCTCAAAATATGACCAAAACTCGTTTCCAATTGGTTTAGGAAAAATAAAAATCATTCGCTCTTCTGCACAAAATGAAAATAAATCTCTATCACCCCAATCTGCACTCTCATCTATCTCACGCGTACGCTCTTTATCACTGGACATCGCTTGAATAAACGACCATACGTCTTCAGGCATATTGAAAATATATACAGTATTTGGAAGAGATTTTGGTTCTCCTACTTCATCTATTTTTTCCATAAAAAATTATATAGCAATAAAAGAAGAATACTCTACCCAGTCAAAATGTAAAGGGGAAGTTTATAATTTGGAGCGCTGTATAATTTCTGCTTCGACTAATTCTCGCTGCTGGCCATACTTTAGACGAGATAATTGTATGATAGCCTTCGCTATTTCTGGATTTTTGTCGCTTATTACTTTACGCATATCTTTTGTCAAATCCAAACTAAATGGTTTGACTGGCTCATTTTTTACAATCGTTTTTACATACGCATTAAATTTATCAATGTTGATAAGATCTGTTTCGTTAAATACCGGCTGATACTCATGCTGCAAGTAATTTGCATCCGTGACACCGACACGAAATGTAATGAGCGTCCCTACGTTTCCAAACACAGCATTTTTGACCTCTTCATCCATCTGTCCGATAAATTGATTGGCAACCGTTAAACTCAAGCGATACTTACGCGCCTCTGATAATATCTGTGCAAAATCTGGTGTAGCGAAATTTTGAAACTCGTCGACATACACAAAAAAATCACGGCGTTTTTCTTCTGGGACATCTTGTCTACTCATAGCAGCCATAAGAATTTTTGGCACAAGTATTAATCCCAAAAAATTACTATTTTCTTCACCAATTTTTCCTTTAGAAAGATTGATAAGTAGTATTTTTCCATCATCCATACATGCTCTGAAATCAAAGCTGGATTTAGATTGGCCTATAATGTTTCTAATCATTTTGTTGGTAACGAAGCGACCAAATTTAGATACGATGTAATCAAGTACTTCAGATTTATGAAAGTCTGCAGTTTGTGCTATTTGATCCGTCCAATACCTGCGTATAATAGGATCAGTAAGTTTTGGCAATAACTCTTGTACGTAGGTAGCATCAGTCAACACGCGCACCACCTCCACAAATGTACTTCCTGGCTCTACCATAATCGTAAGCATTGCGTTTCTCACCGCATGTTCAAATCGAGGACCGATAATACCAGTCTTTTGTGGATCGTACAGTTTATACATAAGTCCGACAATTGCGGTAACGACGAAATGCTTCTGTTCCTCAGTATCAGCCGTAAGCATATTAAGTCCCATCGGACGCTCAGTATCTGAAGGATCAAAGTAGATTACATCTTCAGCTCTTTCAGCGGGAATTCGTTCTAAGATGCCGTCAACCAAATCGCCATGTGGATCTATAACCGCAACACCCTTTCCTTCTTTAATATCTTGTATTACCATTTCCTCTAAAAGCTGAGACTTTCCTGTACCCGTCTTTCCTATAATATACGTATGCCTTCTTCTGTCATCATCACCTATATAAATCCTTCGATCTACACCATGAAATCTTGAAATTCCTACAAACATACCAGAGTTTGGTATCTGCATTGGAGCGGGTGCACGTTTGGCGTTTATCCAAAAAATATGTGGCGTTTCTATCGTTTTGTTCGGTAAATGGTAAATCGTCGCGAGCTCATCACTGTTTAACACCCCAAACTGCTTAAAAAATGGTAAATTTATGACAGGAAAATACCGATAGATAAAATCAAGCATAAATAATTTCTTTAACGGATGTTTCACCTTACTAAAATGATTATGATCATTCGTGTACTGATGAAATGATGTCTCTAGATTCTCTAAATGTGCATCTGCAGCTTCTTTGGTCGCCGCGCATACGACTAATCGTATGACCACATTATATCCGGGCTTTGCAATTTTTTGTTCGACCGACTCAAGCATTTTTGCATCAACTTTAAAACTCGCTTTTTCAGGATTTGCTTCCGCTTTCTTTGTCTTTGCTATAAATGATCTGCCTAATGAAGCCCATTTACTATTCGTTGGCTGAACGAGTATTTGTATTACCGCACCTTCTCCCTCTTCCATTTTAGCTAGCACTGATGTTATAGAAGACAATGGATCAACAGGCAGATCTCGATACACGCGGATAGGCAGATAATCAGAATTCTTGGGTACTAATGCGGTGAATGAAACTTTTCCATTTTCAGTAAAGATATTGTACTCATCCATAAGCTTTATATCAGCCCCTGGATATGACCCGTGCACTTGTTTCTCTATCAAGTCGACAAAATGTTTGGGTGCCGCGATAAAAAATCGTATATCCTCGCGCCGAGCTACTATTTCAAACGAAATATGCTCTTGAGGCTTAAGAAATGACCAATACCCCCCATGATAAAGGGCATGTAAACTCGAAAACATCTGTTCTGCGGCATCAATCTTGGTTTCATTGTCTCTTGGTGTTGCTACTTGTAGCAATACATATTCTAGGGATCGCTTTTCGCGATCGCGATACTTCCACATAAGAAATGCGATATACAAAAGCGCGCAAAAGATTCCAAAAAAAATCACGACAAAACCAAGTGTCACTCCCAACACTTCTAGCTTGTATAAAAGATCAAATACTTGATCTGGCATATGTTTTTTGCATTTGTTGCAAGCGTCTCTGACACCACTGAGCTAACCAACGAACAGAACTTAACACGCTTTCATGAAGCCCTTTCGCTATCTGGTCATCTGATAAAGGCACCACAATCGTCGACGCAATGGTGTATGGCTGTACAACTGGATTTGCTACTTGTACCCCTGCATTTTGGACAATTTTCGGTAACACTATCGACGTCGGCTTGATGCTCACTCCAATAGCTGATACCTCTTTGGTAAGCTCAATATCTTTACTGTTTTCAACATCTATTAAAAGCTCAGTCGTGGAAGCCTGTTCCACTTCTTTGCCCATACCAATGCTTGAGATTGGGTGTGGTGACGCTTGAGGATCTTTAGGTGGTTGTTGTGGCAGGACATTCATATAAAAATATCATCACTATCCCTATGGGGATATTCTATCATGAATATAGATATATATTACGCCAAACAACGGAAAATGCGTTGGTTTCTTTTGCTTTTGATTCATTACAACCATAGAGTTGGTTGATTGTCGCATTCCTACCTCTCTTAGCATTGATAAATACCAAATAATTGAAAACAACACCCAAGTGGTAGTAGAAAAATACTCTTCACGTTCAAGTGGTGCTCGAGTATCACTTTGTACACTTACCTGATCAAATCCCTGAAGGATCATCCATATGATCATGCCAAACAACACACCACTTTCTGTTTTGTGCATTTTCCGCTCTACGTAGTCCTGTTTTATTAGATCTCGTTCAAATTTAGATAAGCCAGCCACTTTGTTTCGATAAAGAGTAGGCTGTGCGTTTCCTGATTCAATCGCAAGAAACGAAAGTGCATGAATAATAAAAAGAATCTTGTCCTCAATGTTGTGAATGTAGTCTACCCGAGTTTGTTCTTTATTCTCTGTCTCACCAAATATGGTATGTAAAAATAAAACCACAGACTCTACTGTCAAAGAGACATCAAAAACCTCTTTTTTGGATACTCGCATACGATCAAAAACTTCTACGACGCGTTCAGGCTGTTTATCCCGAATTGTAATGCCCCGCTCCTCAGGGTTTCCTAACGCCCTTCCGTAAGGCAAGTAGGGGTGTACAAATATAGCAGTAGGAAAGGGTTCAAGAACAAAAATTTCTATTGCACTTAGGGCGAAGACTTGGTGCAGTAACGCATAAGAAATCACTGTATGCCCAAATACCCATTCTGAAAACACGTCTTCTACTGACTTCTTCGTTTGTGTCGTTACCCCCTCGCTTACCATAGAAACTGCTTGAGACTTTTTTATCACCATTGGCACAGCATCTGGCAAGCTCACTTTTTGCACTTCTCTCTTTTTTATAAACTTCTCTTCCATATCATCTATTCTTTTTTGTATATACATATGAAAATCCATCCCTAATACCGCTACTGCTTCTGAAATGTCTTGTTGCATTTTTTTTGCGATACCCGCAACCATATCAGTGTGCATGGGTACATCATGGGGCATATTTGTGTATGCATGCGCGACAGCAATTGTTCGAATATCATCTACTGTAATTGCGCCTGAGGTCAACAATACGTGCGTGTAGGAAATATCTTCTTGTTTGGCAGACGCGCCAATAGTCTCATGAAACTTTGATATTCGTTCAACTAGTTCTTCTCCCTCAATATGAGTAAAATCTCGACCCGTTGTAGCATAAAGGTCAATTTGTTTTGATAAAACATCCCCAGTCGTCGTTTTCTCCCATACCTGAACGAAACGTATTGCATCAGGATGTGATATGACGGTTACAAAACCAGTAGCGTTCCCGTTTATGAAAGCGTCTTGCATAGAAATTTGCGCTCTCTCTTCCTCCCTATTGTATGCATTTGGATTACCAGTGTGTGTAGCATACGCTCTCGTGTGATCCCACAGCTGTGAGAGAGTGATGAACTCAGCGCCATACGCTGTAGCTAGTTCTTTTTTTCCATTTATTCCATCTACTATTTTCCAATGAACTGTAGTATCGATGTGATTTGTTTCTTGATGTTCAAAAGATAAATCTTGTCGCAATCGTAACTCAAACGTATCAAGAGCTAATTGTTGTACTTTTTTTTTAGACAACGAAGGGTTACGCATCTCAATTTCCGGCTCGATAAAATTTCGCAAAGAAAATCCCGCTGCGGAAGAACTAAAGGTATGATCACCTCGCCATTGCGATGCGCCACTAACGTCGTTTCTTTCACCTTTTGATGACGCTACTCTCCAATCGACGGTACTGATACTGCTTTCAACAAAACAACTCATAAAAATTCCTGCTCGGGTTTATCCAACACATTCTTATAATGATGGAATGTAATAATGAGTTCCCGACTTTTCCACCTCATTTGGCGAATCACGGTTGCGGCACAGTTCCCGAATTCCTGCCTGCCGGCAGGCAGGGCACGGGATTCCTCAGCTTCTACTACTTTCTTTTTTTACTTCTTTTGATTGAATCGGTCAATACCACTCCAGAGTACTTCTGTCGTTCCTTTTTCTTTATTCACAAATCGCGCGAGCATAAATAAAAAATCTGAGAACCTATTTAAGTAGGTGATTATCTTTCCGTCAACCACTTGTGTTTGATGAAGTGCTACTGTCTGGCGTTCAACTCTTCGACATATTGCTCGAGCCAAATGCACAATCGATCCTAATTCGCTGCCTCCGGGAAGTATGAAACTAGTAAGCTTCGGCAACTCTTTTTCCATATCATCTATTCTTTCTTCCATTTCAAGCACTCGATGGTCAAACGAAGAAAGATCGACGTCAAATCCTGCAAGATTACTCCCTATTGTAAAAAGATCTGACTGCAAACGAGTGAAAAATTCTTGAGACTCAATTGTAGGCAACTTAGAAGAAACCAATCCTATCCAAGAATTAAGCTCATCAATTGATCCGTAGACATCGACAAGCTCATTGCACTTCAAGACGCGCTTACCACCATAAAGAGCGGTCATTCCTTTATCACCGGTACGGGTATAAATAGACATATGCTAACACTCTGAATATCCACAGCTATAACACTTTTTGCAGGACTCCTCAAACACCAAGCTTCCCTCGCCGCATTTAGGACACAAATCCACTGTGACCATCCGCTCTTTTTTAGGGACAAAAGATGCTGCAACTTGAGGGATAGAAAGGGTTGCAGGAGTTTGGTGAGCATTGTCATTTTGTTTTTCATCCGCATGCACGGTCTTATCCGCGGCAATGGCCTCATCTAACCTATGCTTAGTAAAAAATCCAAAATGACGATCAATAACTTTGGCAACTGCATCAGGTAAGCTACGCACGCGATTTTCACCAAACCCTAAACTCCGCGCTCCTCCAATACCTATAAGTTCTGCCGCGACTTTATGCACGCGATCCATTGGGGAGATAGGCGACGAGATACGCAACGCCAAAGAAATAAGTCGTCCCATTGCTTCTGCCATTGCCGTTACATCACTTCCAGCTTTTCCCACATTTATAAACACTTCGTGCGGCTGATTCCCGCCGTTTGTATTAATCGTTACATACGCTTGCCCTACGGGCGTCTCAATTTGATAGGTAGAACCATGCACCACCATGGGTCTTGGCTTAACCTCTGGTATCTGAGGTACTTGCTCCAACACTTTCGCGTCGGAGGCTTCCGGCTTCTTCTCGACATTGCGAGTCAACACTCCTTGTCTGCTTCCTTCTCTCATGTATGCAATCCCTTTACACCCTTGTTCGTAGGCCAAGGTATAAATGCGTTTTACATCCTCGACTGTATGAGAGTTTGGTGCATTAACGGTTTTGCTTATTGAAGCATCGACATATTTTTGTATTGCCGCTTGCACATACACATGATCTTCTGGCGACAGGTCATTGGCAGAGACAAAATACTCTGGCCTATCTTCTTTTGTCGGTTCACGGCCATTTGCCAATTTAAATTCCTCAAACCATGCTTTATACAAAGGATGATAGAGTATGTGCTCACCTAATCTTGATGTTCTCGTAAATTCAAATTCATACACCGGCTCAATGCCGCTTGATACACCGGCCAAAAGAGATGTCGTCCCTGTCGGCGCTTGCTGTAATATGACGCTATTTCGAACGCCGTACTTTTTCATTTTCTTTCGCAGTACTTCAGGTAATTGTTTGGTGAAATATCCTTCAACGTGCTTTTTTTTGTTAATTTTTGGAAATGGTCCTTTTTCTTTTGCGATATCAACCGACGCTTCGTACGCCGCATCCCGTATGATCCGATAAATTTTATCAATTTCATCAAGGCTCTCTTTTGAACCATACCGCAATTTCATTTTGATAAGCGCATCGCCAATTCCCATAGTCCCTAGTCCTATTCGTCGCTCTCCTTTTTGCTGCACTTTTCGTATCTCATCAAACACATAAAAATCTGCATCAATGACATTATCTTGAAATCTGACGCCAATTTTTGCAATGCGCGCTAATTCTCCATAATTCATCTTGCCATGCTCATCTACAAGAGCTGCAACGTTTATAGAACACAAATTGCACACACCCCAATTGGGTAACCCTTCTTCACCGCAGTTGGAAACAATCATTCCGTTTGCGGCAAATCTGTGTACGTTGGCAACCGTTATATCAAATACATCTTCCATACCTTCTTCTTCTAGACGGTCAAAGGTCGCCGTAAAACTTTTTTTGTACGGACCACGCACATACGTAGCAAGCAGTGACCGAAGTTTCTCTTGTTTTTCCTCCTGAAGAAACCCGATAAGACTCGCAAACAAATGAATATCTGATTTTGAAATAACGAGGTCGTGATATGCTTTGCAGAAATATTCTTTCGTGCCGCCATGTCCATCGGGCAATTTCCGCATTCCTGCATCACGTCTATTTTCGTAGAGCGAACTTACGATACCGAAATTAAGAAGTAGTCGCTGTACATCAATAAGAAGACTCTTGCTCACCGACGTAAGACGCACGCTGACACCTTTTTGCGCCGTTCCTGCTACATGCCCATCACTTGAAAATAACCCCTGTAAATACCCTCGCTGCATCGACTCTGATCCAGAAAAAACAGAATTCGGGACTATATATTTATTTTCGTGGGATAACCCATACCGTTTTGCCATACGCCAGAGACGAACCGACTCAATAACCGCTTTATCTTCTTTTTCTACATATTGCGGTGCTATTGGATACGCTCTATGTACCATTTGTTCGCCGTCAACCATCAAGGAAACCATGGCGGCAAATCGTGGCGCAAACTCTTCCTTTTCTTTACGATAAAAGTAAAGAGTTGCCACGTCTTCTTTCATGCTTCCGTCACCCACCAACCAGCCCAACACCTGTCCTTCATCAAGCGTCCCGTGTATACCAAACGCTCCCCCAGTAGTTAACACAATTTTTTCTCCGCGGGTGAGCTTGTCTGCTTCAATTTTTCCGCGTGTTGTATATACTTTGTGATCGCCAGTGAGTTTGATCTGATAGCCTTCTTTGGTTATTAATCGATAGACACGTTTTGTCCCTGTCCTAAAAACAGAAGAGGAAAGATAATGTTTACCTTCAACGACAACGGTAAACGGCTTCCCTTCTTTATATAACTGATCGATTGATCGAATACCACTTGAAGTTGAAACGAGTGTATCTGCCGTCACGCATGGATTTACACAGTTTATGTATTCAAAATAATTATTATTAAATTGTTTGTTATAACGCTCCATAAAAACGACTCCAGGCTCAGCGCTCTTCCATGCGGCTGTCGCTATAAGATCCCATAACGCACGTGCTTTGAGCGTTTTCTGAACCACAACTTTTTTACCCATCTTCAACCAATTTGGCAAATACCCATCCCACTTGGTGTCATACTCAGGATCTGTTTTATCAGGAAACACTAAGTCCCAATCCGCATCATTTTTAACCGCTGTCATAAACGCATCAGACACACAAACAGAAAGATTTGCTCCATTTATACGCGTAAGGTCTTGTTTGACCGTAATAAATTCCTCGATATCAGGATGCCAATCCCACAACATGAGCATCAACGCCCCCCTGCGACTTCCACCTTGCTGGATGATGTCTTTGGTCGCCACAGAAAAAAGCTCTGCCCAATTGCACGGTCCTGATGAAAATCCATTCACTTTATTGACTCTGGCGCCTCTAGGACGAAGACTGGATAAATTTATTCCAACGCCTCCCCCTCGAGACATGATCTCGACCATTTGACCAAGCGTTTTAAGAATTCCTCCGCGTGAGTCATGAGGACTCGGTATGACAAAACAGTTATAAAACGTCACTTTATATCCGGTCCCTGCCCCTGATAAGATACGCCCTCCTGGAACAAATTTAAAATCAGTCATGGCATTATAAAACTGTTCTTCCCAGTGCTCTCGACTGGGCTTTGCTTCAATCTGAGCGACCGCATGAGAGACACGACGCCACATTTGTTCAGGTTGCAGCTCGATGGGATTGCCTTTCTCATCCTTTAGAGAATATCGATCTAAGAATACTGTTTGTCGAATGCCAGATAGATTCATACGTTTATTTCCTTTTTATTAATTTTTGTAATTCTCCTTGAAAGTCTTCTAGTTCTACAAAGTGTCGAAATACGCTTGCAAATCGGATATATGCAATTTTATCAATCTTTTTTAATCGCTTTGCTACCAGTTCACCTATCTTTTTACTTGATGCCTCTGTGGTATTGCCCCCAATCAACTCTCTCTCTACCTCATCCACTATTCTTCTGACATCTTCAGCTTTAAGCATCGTCTTACCGCTTGCTCTCCAGATACCTCTGGCTAATTTATCTCTATCAAAAGGCTCACGCCTCTGATCTCGCTTCATTACGGTAAGAGGGGTAGCTTCTATCCTTTCATACGTCGTAAATCGTTTTTCACATTTATCACACGAGCGCCTTCTTCGCGTCACGGCCAAATCTTCGCTATCTCTTGTTTCTAATACGTCAGTGTCTAAAAATCCGCAATATGGACATTTCATCTGTGAAATCAAAAAACGCTATATGTTGTGGTAAAACAGATCCTATGACACTAATTGTAGGACGTCAACTAGAAATATCTATATCAAAATACACTAATTTTTTGCTATAGCCTCAAAGGAAATACCATGAGGGAAAAGTACGGTGATTTGATGATAAAAAATTGTAGTTTGCTGGTTGCGTTCAGATATTGACCACAAAAAACTCCTACAGAAATCCATAGCAGTATCAAAAATGAAAAGATACAACAATCTAGCAACAACTCTTGATCACTTTTTGTCTATTTCTTCCTTCAAGAGTGCTTCTATGTTGGAGATAAGATTTGTAACCGGTGTTGTGTCGACCACCATATCCTGTAATACTTCTTCATGTTTTTTGGCTGACACTAAAAGTTTCTCCAATACATAGCGGGGAACGGCTATGTTCTTTGCAGCAGCTTTGCTAAGCATTGTGAAAGACTTTTCTCGATACATGAGTGCATCACTTCTGATCGCCTCTGTAAGCTCATTATTCTCGCCGCCTGAAAGTACAATACTCATTTGTAACCGCTTATCAGCCTGTAAAATATAAAACTCTGCCTTTTTGACATCATTGGTTATCATTTTTTCTATCAACGTATCCCGTAAGGTTTTTAAAAAATACAATGGATGGGTTGGTAAAATACCGGGAAATGGGAGTGTATACACGATGATGCTTGTTTTAGTTTCGCGCGCGTCTTGCGTCTCTTGCAGATTAGGAAGGGCAAAAACACTAATCCTTACGGTACTAAGTATCAATAAAAAAATAAGAAGTGCTGCTATTCGTATAGATTTCATGATGTCCTTTCTTTAACCCCTTTATTGTACGATATGTGCACACTTATACAAGAACAGCAACATCATTTGCTGTTATACCAATGATGTCGAGAACTTCTTTTTCAAGTGCTTTTACTTTAACGTGTGCCTTATCAAGCTCAACGATTGCGTTTGAAGATAAATCCTCTTTTCGCCAAAGTCTAAAACGCTCATCGACAGTTATAATATCGTGCTTGACCATTTTATCGGAAAGATATAATAACTTCTCTTCCCATGTCTTTGGTACGGTTTGATCGAGAATGCTTGATAATGCATGTGTTTTGATAAGGTCAGCTACTTCCCCAAATCCTCCTACACGCAACACTCTCACCCCTGTATCCGGATGGTGTTCACCTTTCTGTTTTGGGATGTTCTTATCGATATCGTGAAGCATGGCACCTGCATACAAAAGCTCAGTGTTAATCGATATGCCCAGTTTTGCACTCACCTTTGCAGCTAAAAACATCGCGACACGAGCAACGACTCTGCTGTGATTACGCTTCACGTCTGACAGTGCGTATGTATTCCACAAGTGAAGGACTGTGCGTTCATCAGGGATCATACTGAGTGGGATTTGAAATATCCCATAGCCTGCAACACCAAATCAAGTGTTTGTTTCGGTCCATGTGCGTAAGTATTGATAATCAGGTCGTAATGCTTTGGGTCCCAAAAATCTTTCTGGTCTACGGAATACATCTTACTCCACTTACCCAAATTACTATCTTCCCTCATGCACAAATGTTTTTTTGCCTCCTCTACAGACACGCCGTCTCGATTGACAATACGATCTATACGAAGCGCGTCGTCACACATAAGAAGCACCTTCAATACGTGCGGCAATCCTCTCATGTTCCATCCAGCTATCCAGCTTTCTACTGCCACGTGTACGGAAGTATCTGATAATTTTTTTCGTAACGCAAGATCTATTTGATGATCTATATCTTCTCCATAGTCAGTTGCTAAGTGGTGGGTAGGATCGTCAGCATTATGTTTGCCAGCTTCTATAGAAAATTGTCTCGCCCAATCGCCACCCGAAAAAAATTCAAAATCAAGTGGGGTCAAATGAGGACGTAAATTTTTAAGAAGGGTTGATCGCCCAGCGCCGGGAGCTCCTGATATAGCGACGCTTGAATAGACTAGATCTACGGTTGATGAGGCATCCATGTTCCTATTATACGGAAGCATTGACGCCGGTCAAGTGTGCAAGCCATAATACTCTCATATGGATACACAGTATCTTTCTGTTTCATGGGAACAATATCACTTACTGGCTTTAAAAATGGCAGCCACGATGCTAGGGCACGAGAAAAAATCCTTTGATGAAATCGTTGCCATTGCTCGAGGAGGGCTCACGTTGGGACACCTTTTCTCTGATTATCTTCGCATTCCCATATCCTCAATTACCATCCAAAGCTATACAGATATCAAACAACAAGGAAAAGTTGAAATCACCGCAGGACTTTCCAAAATAATTAAAAACAAGAAAATATTATTGGTAGATGATATAGCAGACACTGGTAAAACACTTATCAGAGCTACAGAATATCTAAACGACTTTAAGCCCACATCAATTACACGCGTCACGATGTTTTACAAACCTCACTGCACTGTCGTACCCGAATATTATGCACAAATTACAGATAAATGGATACTACTTCCTTTTGAAGTGACCGAATGGATTTATACCTTTACCCAAAAAATGACCAAAGAGGGGAAATCCAAACGCGAAATCCAACAATTTTTAACAAACTTAGGATACACAGAAGACCAAATTAAATTTGTCCGAAAACATCATCTATAATATCAAATTACAACTGTCGAAAAAAATACCACGCAAACCCAAGCGCTATCAATACAGCTACAACACCCATAAGAATAAGTGGTGACCACATACTATCCCCTTCCTTTCATCAACCAATAAACGAAAACTATAATGACGACACTCACGATGGATCCTACAGAAAAGATTTCTAATACTGTTTCTGTTGTCATGTGTTGACTCCTTTCATAAGCCATAATGCAGTTGCAAGAAATGTACTCATCATGGCAATTCCCCATACAACGATTACCACGGCATCGTAGCCTACATTTCTCGTAATAAACGGCGTAATGACAGCGCCTCCCAACCATGCGACAGATGCATTAACAAAAAAATCTGCAAGTGTTTTGCGTTGGCCTTGAGAAATTTTTCTCATCACCATTATAGTACGTCAAGTAAACAACTTCCGTCAATTTTATTTATTGAGGCTTATTAAGAACGACCGATTTTATCCGGCTCATCGCTTCCAAGCTATACCGTACTCCTTGTACCCCGACACCTGAATGTTTGACGCCTAAAAATGGAAAATGATCAGGGCCTCTTTGTGGTGATCCATTTATCTGTACCGTGCCAACGTTTATCTGTTGAGCAACGACAATCCCAGACCCTTCATCTTTGGTAAACACTGACGCTTGTAACCCATACTCTGACGCATTGATAATTTGTATCGCTTCATCTACAGATGCCACGTCGACAAACGACATCACCGGACCAAACGTTTCTTTGGCAATAACTCTCATCCTTGAGGTTACTCCTGTAAGAATTGTTGGTTCTACAAGCGCTTTGGCTCGTGTGCCCCCGACAACGAGTGTTGCACCGTCTTTTATCGCTTCTTGTACTACTTCTTCTATGTGTTTTGCCGCCTCTTCAGATATCACGGGACCGACAAGTTTCGTCTCAGGACTTCTTGGATCGCCTGACTTTACCATCTCTGTCATTGCGTCTTTGATACATGGCAATAATTGCTCCCGAATGTTTGGCATCGTAAGCACGTATTTAATTCCTGTGCATCGCTGCCCGCTATATTGAAATGCGCCTTTCACTATTTCTCTGGCTGCCTGATGCAAATCAGCATCGGGCAATACGAGAGCCGGATTGTTTCCTCCACACTCAAACAATAACGGCTTCATCGAAGCTTTTCCTGCTATGGCAATACCCGTATCACTACTACCCGTAAACGCAACCATCGAGACATGAGAATGCGAAACTATATAATTACCGATATCATTGCCTACTCCTGTAACGCAAGTGAGCACCCCTTTCGGCACACCTGCTTTTTCAAAAATCCGCACTAAATGAAGTGTACTCAGCGCTCCTAAAGTGGGCGGCTTTAACACCACGCTATTTCCCATTAAAAGTGCTGGCACTATTTTACTGGCTGACAAATTCACAGGGTAATTAAAGGGTGCGATAGCAAGGACTACGCCATGCGCCACATGCTCAACCATCGCGATTTTTCCTTTTTCAAATCCAGGAAAATTATCGCTATCCAACGTTTCCCCTCGTATGGATTGCACTTCTTGAGCATAGTAATCGATAAGATCAGCTGTCCGAACTATTTCACCCTTTGCTTCATCATGCGTCTTACCGATTTCATTAGTCAAAAAAGTCGTTAAATACTCCTCGAAATGTCGAATCCAATCAGCGGCCAAATGCATTATTGCTATCCGTTTATTCAGCGCTACTGATTCCCAAAGATCCTGTGCCTTTTTAGCTCTCCCCATAACCGTATCAATTTCTTTCTCTGTTACAACTTGTGTGAATCCTAGTACCTGACCATCAACAGGAGAGAGAAGTGGCATCGTTTTATGGCTTTCACTCTCACGCCATGCATCGCCGTCAAAGTATCGGTATACTGGTGGTGTATTTGTATTACAAACTGGTGCAAAAAATTCTTCTGGCATACCTTCCCTTCCTCTTTCCATCATACACATTTATTCTATACACGTGCTATAAGAACTACGGTCATATTCGATGTTGAACCTTCAGCTTTTGCGGCATTTATAAGTGCAACCGTTCGCTTTTGTGCATCGGCAATATCTATAACTGGCGTATCGACTACGGCTAAAATTTGTGAGGGTTTCAAATACTTTTCTATGCCATCAGTCATAAGAAGCATCATGTCTCCTGAGATAAGCTCACCTGTCGTGAAATCTGGTACTAGCCCTAAACGAATAAATCCCACAGCTTTTTGTAACGCTCCCTCTCGATCGACATGATCTGTCGTTAATTTTTTGATAACACCTGATCGCAGGTGCCACGCGCTTGTATCCCCCGCATGCCCTACCCAATAATGCTTAGGTCCTATCATAACGACTAAAAGCGTGGTCGCGATACCATGTTTGAATCCTACTTCTTTTTGCTTTTGCCATACAGCCAAATTCGTCGATCGAAAAATCCGCTTCATAAACCGTTTTTTATCCTGAAAATAAAATCGGTGCTGTCGTATATGTTTGTATCCCCATATAGCAGTTTCGCACGCTAGTTTAGATGCAGCCTCGCTTAATTTTCTCGTCGACACGCCATCAGCCAGCACAAAACACTCATCATTAAAATTTAAGAAGTAATCTTGTTGTAATCCGTTCTTACTCCCAGCATCTTGCGCAGCGGCAAAAAGGATAGTTTCTTTGGGTTCTTGAAGACGAACAATGTATGGATTAGCAAAACGCATGAGAGTACTTTTCAGTTTATGTCATGGCCGTTTCATAGAGCGTTTCTACGGTACGCCAGTTTACGACGTTCCAAAATGCCGAAAGATAATCAGCGCGTTTATTTTGATACTTCAAGTAGTATGCATGTTCCCACACGTCAATGCAAAGAATTGGTTTCATGTTTTCTGTAACAGGACTATCTTGATTTGGTGTATCGATAACCTTTAATTGCTTTTGGTCAACGACCATCCACACCCATCCGCTGCCAAAACGGGCAAGGCCAACTTCAGTAATTTTTTTCTGTAAAGCGCTCACATCACCAAACGAGCTCACAATTGCATCTTTAAGCGTGCCTTGTGCTGTTTGCCCTTTGGGTGCACTCATCATGGTCCAAAACAAACTATGGTTATAGTGACCTCCCGCATTATTTCTTACTTTCGTTCGAATCGACTCAGGAATCGAACCAAGAGACTGCAGTAGTATTTCTATAGATGGCGTAGTATATCCTTCTATAGTGGCTAACGCATCGTTTAAATTTTTTATGTATGCTGTGTGATGACGATCGTGATGGATCTCCATCGTCTCTTTATCTATAAATGGTTCAAGAGCATCAAAAGCGTATGGCAACACAGGGAGGGTATACATAGAAATATGTTTCCTTTCTTTCTATCATTATCATACGGCAAATTCAGACAATAGTATATAATATCTCTATGACAAAAAAGTCCGTAGGAACATTTTTTATTGTAAAAAATACATGGCACACGTATCGCCGTTTTGCTTTCTTTCTTCTTCCGCTTAGCTTTCTTTTTATCTTTTACTTAGTCATTTTAAAGGACCTTCCATCGCCGACAAAGCTCTCAACCTATGATGTCCCCCTTGCTACAAAAATCTACGACAGAAACGATAAACTTTTATTTGATATTTTCGTGGGAGAAAATCGCACCGCAGTATCTCTTGACAAAATCCCCAAAAACGTTCAACACGCCACTATTGCCATTGAAGACAAAAATTTTTATACCCACGTCGGAATAAACCCTATAGGGGGCATGCTCCGCGCAATACTGGCGAATATCGGAAGAAAACAACTCCAAGGCGGATCTACCATTACACAACAACTTGTCAAATCAGCGCTTCTTTCTCCTGAACGAACGCTGACGAGGAAAGCCAAAGAAATATTTCTTTCGCCAATCGTTGAACTTCTATATTCCAAAGATAAAATCTTAGAGATGTATTTAAATCATGTGCCATACGGCGGGACTGCGTGGGGAATTGAAACTGCGTCTGAGCGATACTTTGGAAAATCAGTACAGGACTTAACACTTTCTCAAGCCGCGCTGCTTGCTGGACTTCCACAAGCGCCGACGTTGTATTCTCCGTTTGGTGCACATCCAGAATACGCAAAAACCAGACAACTTGCGGTACTAAAACGTATGGTTGAGGATGGGTATATCACACAAGAACAATCAGATACCGCTGCGAAAGAGGAATTGGTCTACAAACAAAACAAAGGAATATTGGCTCCTCACTTTGTGATGTATGTCAAAGAAGAACTCGTCAAAAAATTTGGTGAAAATATCGTAGAACGTGGCGGGCTAAAGGTCACCACCACCCTAGATCTTGATTTACAAGAGTTCGTCCAAGCGACCGTTGCGGGAGAGGTAAACAAACTTAAGTCCTACCGTGTATCAAATGGCGCTGCTCTTGTCACGAAACCCTCAACTGGCGAAATACTCTCAATGGTCGGATCTGTCGATTATTTTGCCACTCCCTCAGGATCCTTTAACGTCGCCACCGCTCTTCGCCAACCGGGCTCATCGATAAAACCTATAAACTACGCGATCGGAATAGATAAACACATTGTGACCGCCAGCCACATGTTTCTTGATGTGCCAACGTGTTTTACAAACGTTGGAGGCCCAAAACCCTACTGCCCCAAAAACTACGATGGCAAATTTAGAGGTCCGGTACAGCTTCGCCTAGCGCTTGGAAATTCCTTAAACATTCCAGCGGTGAAAATGTTATACCTTAATTCTGTATCTGATATGGTAGCTTCCGCTTCTGGATTTGGATTAAATACAATATCTGATGCATCCAAATACGGCCTCTCGCTTACTCTGGGCGGCGGCGAGGTTCATATGACTGATATGGCCCAAGCTTTTTCAGTCTTTGCCAATAGTGGAATTCGACGCGATCTTGTCTCAATTCTTAAGGTAACGGATAAAAACGGCAAAACGCTTGATGAATTCAAAGATCCCAATTTAAACCGCGACATACCGTCTCAACTTCTCATTCAAGGGACCAGAGTTGTAAGCCATGAAACCGCGTTTATTATTTCTCACATACTCCTTGATAACAATGCACGCCAGGATGCGTTCGGATCAAACTCTCTCTTAGCCATTCAGGGTCACGCTATTTCTGTAAAAACCGGAACGACTGATGATCTTAGGGACAACTGGACCATCGGGTACACGCCGCAAGTGCTCGTTGCTACATGGGTCGGCAATAATGATAATTCTCCCATGAACCCGTCGCTGGTTTCGGGTATCACGGGGGCCGCTCCCATTTGGAATAAAATTATTCGCAAAACACTTGAGGGGAAACCCGATATCTGGCCCAAACAACCTGACGGTGTGGTGGGTGCGCAAATTTGTGCAACCAGCGGATTATTACCCCCCAACCCTGATGGAGAAGATAAAGGATGTCCAACACGATTTGAATACTTTATCAAAGGAACAATCCCGACAGAACGTGAGTCCATGAAACGACAGGTTCTTATAGACAAAACAACGGGAGATCTTGCTTTACCCAATCAAACAGACAACACCGAAATGCAAGAACATCAAATTGTCTTTGACGGCATCTCCCAATGGTGTGTCGACTGCACGCATGCAGAAAACAAACCAATCATAGTAAAATAGGGTCTAGAGTAGATTAGCACTAACCAAATACGGTAAAATGTTGCTATGACG
>CAYIBX010000014.1:0-30307 GCA_964361785.1 uncultured Gammaproteobacteria bacterium
TTGGATAAAGATGCGTATGTTTATTCTTTTCCTCGTGAGCATATTGTCGAAATATCTGTCGCTGAGGTAGGTATCGCGAAAGTATTATTTGGGTTTGCGAAAGAAAAAATATGGATAACCAATGTTGACGTCGAGAAGCCAAATTTGGAAGATGTATTCTTGTCTATCGCGAAAGGAAAATATGCGCATTAATCGATTAAAAATTGTTTTGCTTCACACGTGGTACCATTTTTGGCACAGTACGGAAACATGGGTGGATATTTTTTGGAATCCATTGATACAAACGTGGATTTATGTATTGATTGCTGCGTCTTTTGCTCAAGCTGGTGATCAGCGGGGACTTTTTGTCATCGTTGGCATGATATTTTGGCAGATTGTATGGGTAGGACAATATGCAATTTGCGTCGGCGCGCTTTGGGAAATATGGTCCAGAAGCTTTAGTAGTTTGTTTATTTCACCACTCTCGATGAGCGAGTATATAGTGGGTCAGATGATTTCCGGAGCGGTTAAATCTCTATTGGCTGTTGCAATGACCTCTCTTGTTGCATTTTTTCTCTATCATTTTTCTATTTTTTCCATAGGATGGATGCTGCTTATTTATTATATAGAGTTGCTTATTTTTTCTTGGGCGACAGGATTTATGGTATTAAGCCTTATTTTTCGTTTTAGCACACAAGTACAGTCACTTTCTTGGGCGCTTATTTTCTTGGTTCAGCCATTCGGTGCAGTTTTTTACCCCATGACGGTACTCCCTGAGTCTATTCGATGGATAGCATACTCTATCCCCGTGACGTATGTGTTTGAAACCATCCGTGGGCAAATAACTATGGGTATTATAGATTGGCGTGCACTCATAATGGCGACATTATTAAATGCTCTTTGGATGGCGATTGGATGGATTATATTTGATCGCACGTATGTCGGGGCAAAGAAAAGCGGCTCATTTGCACGATTAGAAGGATAATGATAGCATAAGATTTATCTCATGCAACAATCTACTTCGGCATTTGTACTCTCACTTGGAGGCTCTCTTATAGTACCAGAGGGCGGTATTGATACAGATTTCCTCTCAAAGTTTCATGATTTTATTCGTAATCAAGTTGCCGTAAACAAGCGAAGATTTTTTATAGTGGTGGGTGGGGGCGTTATCACAAGACACTATCAAAAGGCTGCAAGTACCGTAAGAGGACAAGGTCTCACAGACTCGGATGCAGATTGGTTAGGGGTTCATGCGACTCGTTTAAACGCACAGCTGGTGCGAACGGTATTTCAGGATATCGCTGACCCACGGGTAATTAAACATTACGAAGTGATTTTAAAAATTGATGCGCCGGTAGCAATTGCCGCTGGATGGAAGCCGGGGTGGAGCACTGATTATTGTGCGGTAACGCTTTGCCAGGATTATGGCATGCGTGAAGTTATAAACATGACCAATGTGGATCAGGTGTACACCAAAGATCCTAAAAAATTTCCTGATGCCGCACCCATGAACAACGCCACGTGGCAAGAATATCGCGCCATGGTTGGCCAGTCGTGGCATCCTGGGATGAACGCTCCATTTGATCCCATCGCTAGTAAGTTGGCAGAAGATTTTGGGATCACCGTAAAAATTTTAAATGGAAAAAATTTGGAGAATCTCTCAAGAGCACTTGATAATAAAGCATTTGCAGGGACTACAATTAAATGATTCTCACGTCTCTTGAGTTGCAAAATTTCCGCAGCTACAAAAAAATTACTCTTCCATTTTCTCCACTCACGACGCTTATTGTAGGCGACAATGCGACAGGAAAAACGAATATTTTGGAAGCTATCATGATGTTATCCACCGGCAAAAGCTTTCGGGCGATCCATGACAGAGACGTTGTACGTTTTGAAAACGAGATGGCAAAGGTGACAGGCAATGTTGTAAAAGAAAGTCAACGTGTGAGTGTTTCTGTATTTATAACGCAAGGAATGCTTCAGGGACAAAAAGCACCGATGAAGAAATTTTTTGTAAATGGGATATCAAGAAGGGCCACAGATTTGAGTAGAAACTTAAAAGTTGTGCTATTTTGGCCGCAAGATTTAGATCTTGTTACTGATAGCCCCAGCATGAGGCGCAAATATTTAGACACCGTGTTATCGCAAACAGATGATGAGTATAGAAGATCTTTGGCATCTTATGAACGGGGACTTCGCCAGCGAAACATGCTTTTGGATAGAATTAATAAACGTCAGGCGACAAGAAGCCAGTTAATATTTTGGGATCAGCTCCTTATTAAAGCCGGAGGATATATTACGAAACAAAGGGAAGCGTATCTTTTGTTTACCACAAAAATGAGAGATATGGATATTAAAACATTTCGTGTATCATATGAGCCGAGTCGGATAAATGAAGCAAGGTTGTTGCAATACGCCAGTGAAGAAGTTGCTTCTAAATCAACCCTTGTAGGGCCGCACCGAGATGATTTTCATATACTCATGGAAACGCCCAAAAAAAATAAGATGGTGAATGTGCGGGAGTTTGGCAGTCGGGGAGAGCAGAGATCTGCAGTATTGTGGCTTAAGTGTGTCGAGACAGAGTATGTAGAAGATGTGTACGGAGAGCGTCCAGTGGTATTATTAGATGATATATTTTCTGAATTTGACAGGAAACATAGAGATGTCGTGCGGTCGCTTATGAGAAAACAACAAACAATTTTAACTACTGCAGATACGCATATAGAAAAAGAGTTGGGAGATATAGACGTGATACGATTGCCTTTATGAAACATATTCATGTCCCTCTTGCGGGCTCACACAAAGGGCAAAACGGAAGACTCCTTCTTATCGGCGGAAGCCGATTGTTTCATGCGGCAAGTATTTGGTCTCTCACTGTCGCGTCACGCATTGTAGATCTTGTGCACTATGCATCAGTGCCGGAGAATAATGAGCTGATTAAAGAAGCAAAAAAAGAGTTTAGAAACGGGATAGTCATTGAGAGAAAAGATATTGAGAGTTATATAAAAGAAGATGACTGTATCCTCATTGGTCCTGGGATGGTGCGAGATGAAGAAACAAGAACGCTCACGAATCGATTACTGAAGGCTTATCCGAATAAACAGTGGGTGATAGATGCGGGGGCGCTTCAGATGATGGATATTTCTTTGATTCCCAAACATGCTGTTTTGACGCCACATTTAAAAGAATTTGAGAGTCTAATTATTCGCGCTGAGGTCGCAAATCAAAATTTTCGTGTCCTGCGATCTCCCTTAATAAACTCGGGAGCCCCTTCGGCGCAGGGCTCAAATTTTCATTCGCTCCCCGCGCGAAAAAAAGCAGTTGCATGGTTTGCAAAAAAATATCACTGCATCGTTCTTTTAAAGGGGGAAAAAGATATTGTATCTGATGGAGAGGAAACACATACGATTGCAGGTGGAAATGCGGGGATGACGAAAGGTGGGACTGGGGACGTGTTAGCGGGACTCATTGCCGCTCTTTGTTGCACAAACGATCCATCCGTCTCTACGATTGTTGGAAGCAGGATTAATAAACAAGCAGGGGATGAATTATATAAGTCTGTTGGTCCATATTTTAATGCGACCGACTTAGCAAATCAAATACCAAAGACGATGAAAGAATTTTTACAAATAAAGTAAATAACGTGTTATTCACACGCCATAAGGGTGCAGGCTATTTGCCCATTTTCGCATGTACAACTATTACATTTGTCGGGAAATCTGTCTCCATTCTGATACGTTTTTCCATTTACTAGACAGGTTGAAGGGGAAATTGGGGAACTGGGGGAGATTGGGATATTTTGTAATGCCGTTATTTGTTTTTGGAGTTGGAGGTTTTGATATAAAAGATACACTGACGAGACGAATAATAGAAGTGAAAGCAAGGTTAGAAGGAGGGGGAGTAAGGGAAACTTGGGTGGCTGCTGAATTTGTGGAGTGACAAGTTGTGGTTCCATAGATTGATAGTACGTCTAATCTTTCAGATTCTCAACAAGCTTCCCTAGTTGATAGGTTATGGTAACGGCTAAAACAGTCACGAGAATTGCGTAGATAAGAAGAGAAATTAAGCCCCCAGTGGGAATAATTGGTTTAATTTTCGTGTTGACGAATTCCTGAATGACGCTGTTCCACGCAAGCGCCGCGACAAGGCCAAATCCTGATGTTGCAAGCGTAAGCATTTGTTTAAGGATTGTACGGTGGAGGCTCTTGCTAGGTTGTTTTTTTGTCGCCATGCGGGTATTATACAGTAAATGTGCGGGAATTAAAACAATCTATGTATCAGCCTCAATTTAGTATTACGAACAAGATTTTAAAGCATATTGGCATCATTGAAGCCTCTAAAGAGGTTATAGAAAACAGTCCGTTGGTTCCTGCTTGGGAAGCCAAGTTTCGTGAGGATGCAATTGTGCGTACAGTCCATCACGGGACGCATATTGAGGGCAACGACTTAACGCTTAATGAGGCTGAGAAGGTGCTTGCGGGGCATAAGATCATTGGGAGAGAGCGCGATATTCAAGAAGTATTAAATTACAGAAATGTAATTCGGTTTATAGAAGAGTATAAAGGTAAAACGATTACAGAAGAGGTGATAAAGCATCTTCACTCTCTGGTAGCGCATAGAATTCTCTCTGAAGAAACGGTGGGTGAGTATAGAAAAACACAGGTAGTTGTCAAAAATGCGCAAACTGGCGAGATTACGTTTCGTCCGCCCCCTGCCGTAGAAATACCATTTTTATTCGTTGATTTTTTATCATGGCTTGAGAGTGTTGGGATAGATGATATGCATCCAGCGCTTAAAGCAGGTATTGTCCACTACGAACTTGTGCGTATTCATCCCTTTTTGGACGGGAATGGCAGGGTGGCACGAGCAGTTGCGCTGTTGGTGCTTTTTATCTATGGATATGACATCAAACGATTTTTTTCTCTTGAGGAACATTATGATCGTGAGCCGCTGGCGTACTATGAAGCGCTACAGGGTGTGGAAAAGGAAAAAGGAAATCTTACCCATTGGCTTGAATACTTCATTGAAGGTTTAGCTATTGAGCTTACCAGAGTGAAAGAAAAAGTAAAGTCACTCTCAACCGACATAAAAATTAAAAAATCTTTTGGTGGGCAGCAAATGACCTTAACCGAGCGACAAATAAAAATTGTTGAGTTTGTGCAGGAGAATGGGTTTTTGCAGAACAAAACGTTTTTTGAGTTGTTTCCTATGATTTCTGAAGATACAGTGCTTCGAGATTTGAAGGATCTTTTAAAAAAGGGTATAGTAAAAAAAGAAGGTACTACAAAAGGAGCAAGATACGTGCTGAGAACGTAAATGACTATGGATTTTTCAAGCCCTGAAATTGCGTATGCGATGCTTTTGATCCCTGCATTTTTTGCTCTTACGGTTATAGTGCAGGGGATTGTAAAGATATTTCGAGAAGAGTCTGATGGCACAGTTGCGCTCAGTTTTGGTATTTTTCTTCTCCTTCTTATAGGTGGGGCCTATTGGTTTTTTATCCGATGAAATTTTCAGAACTGTCGATCTATATTTCTTCTATAGAAAAAACTTCACTTCGCAATGAAATGACGCGAATTTTAAGTGAACTGTTTGCCAAGTCAAACGTCCGCGAAATACGTACTCTCTGTTACTTGCTGCAAGGAAGGGTTACGCCTATTTATGAACCATTAGAGTTTGGTATGGCAGATAAATTTATCATCCGTGCGATTTCAAACGCGTATGATGTGCCTATAGAAAAGGTTCTTGCCGAATATAAACATCATGGGGATTTGGGAATAGTGTCGCAAAAGTTGTATAACGGGAAAAATAATAAATTAACCATTACCCAAGTGTATGATGATCTCCGTGCTATTGCCCAGCTTCAAGGACAAGGCTCTCAAGAGCAAAAAATTATACATGTAGCAACCCTTCTTACACAGGTTGATAGGCTTAGTGCTCGTTATATCGTCCGTATTCCTTTAGACAAATTACGACTTGGTTTTTCTGATGTAACCATTATTGATGCGTTGTCGATGATGCTTGTGGGAGACAAATCATTACGAGAGAGGATTGAACAGTCCTTTAATGTGTATCCTGACATGGGATTTATAGCCAAAGAGCTTAAAAAAAACGGTATAAATGGTTTAACCCATGTGCATGCAAAGGTTGGCGCGCCCATTCTTTCAGCGCTCTGTTCTCGTCTGCCGACTGCTGACGAGATGATTGAGAAAATGCATACCGTGTCTGTAGAAGCCAAATATGATGGTGTACGCGTGCAAATTCATTATCAGAGACGTGGTGGAGCGGGGAATAGTGTAAAAGTTACATCATATTCACGTAACTTAGAACAAACGACGGGTATGTTTCCTGAGTTATTAACTATTGGTAATCAACTACGTGCTGACGATGTGATCCTTGATGCCGAAGCAGTAGGCAAAGACCCAAAGACCGGTGCGCGACTTTCTTTTCAGGACACGATAATACGAAAGAGAAAACATGGCATAGCAAAGGCGCAGTCAGCTATCCCGCTTACCTTTTTTGTCTTTGATATTCTGTATAAAGATGGAATTGATCTTTTAGCAAAGGATTTATTGACGCGGAGGAAAATATTAGAAGATACAATCAAAAAAGGAAAAGTGCTCATCGTCTCTGCCCACATAGTGACCGATAGTCCAGACGCACTACGTGCATATCATGATGCACAAATTGCCATCGGCCTTGAGGGTGTGGTCGTAAAAAAAACAGATAGTCCGTATGAACCGGGGAGAAAAGGGTTTTCGTGGGTGAAGTTTAAACAAGAAGAAGGAAAAACGGGTAAATTAACGGACACGATTGATGCCGTAGTTATGGGGTACTATAAGGGCGAGGGAAAGCGATCGGTATTTGGTATTGGTGCGTTTCTGGTAGGAGTCAAAGACAAAGACACAATTGTGACGCTTACCAAAATTGGTACAGGGGTCACGGATGAAAAATGGGGAATGTTGAAGCGACTTTTTCGACCAATTGAAACAAAGAAAAAACCCAAAGAGTATGGAGACGTATCTGCCATGCTTTTGCCTGACGCGTGGGTGTCACCGAAGGTGGTGGTAGAGATCGCAGGCGACGACTTGACCAGATCACCATTTCATAGCGCAAAATATGCAGTTCGATTTCCACGCCTTGTTGGCGTACGTGAAGATAAAGGAGTGGTAAATGCGACCACGACCAAAGAAATTGCTTCGATGTTTTCTCTTCAAAGAAGTACACACAAAAAATAACTCGTGTATTATAGATACAAAGAGTTTTTATGTATTATTTTTGGCATATACTATTGTTACTTGGGTTTGGTATTCTCCTTACAGGGAGCGCGCAAATTGTGGCGCGATCAGTAGCCCATATTTCTCGTGTCATTGGTATTACGGGATATTCGCTTTCTTTTCTTCTTTTAGGTTTTTGTACCTCAGCACCAGAAATGTTTGTGGCGTATAGATCTATGGTTGAGGGGGTACCCCAACTATCCGTTGGTAATCTTCTTGGCGGATCGATACTCCTTTTGTCACTCGTTATGGGTTTAAGTAGTGTGCTGTATGGAAAAATAACGCTTTCTCATGGGATGACGTTTAGAGAAATAGTCCTTTCATGTATCGTTGTCGCTTCCCCTGTTTTGGTGTTATGGGATGGCGCGTTGACACGGATTGAAGGAGCACTTCTTTTAGGAATCTACATCGCACATGCGCTGCTTTTAAATACAAAAACGAAAGTAAATAGACACGCAGCGTATATGACTCATCATCCGTCGTCTGTTGTGAAATCTATTATGTTACTGCTTTGTGGCCTACTCGCGATGTTTGTGGCTTCATACTTTATAGTGGAGTATGCGACAGTGTTGATAGGGATTTTGCATATTCCAGCGTTTGTATTTGGCTTGGTACTTTTATCACTTGGCACTAATTTGCCTGAATTTGCGCTCGCATGGCAGGCGGGCAAATCAAAAACGAAGTCTATCGCGTTTGGGGACTTTTTGGGGAGCGCTGCGGCAAATACGCCCATCTTAGGCGTCATCGGTCTGCTTTCCCCATTTCGCGTCGCAAATACAGAGCGAATTATTTTTTCGTTGGTGCTCCTTTTTACTGTCACACTGTTTTTTGTATGGGCGCTTTCGTCACGCAAGGATATTACGCGCAAAGAAGGATTGGGGCTGCTTCTTTTTTATGGCATATTTGTACTTTTTGAATTTTTGGGTGGGTCGTAGGCTTGCTCTAAACTCCAAATTTAAGCTATAATAGCGATATGCAAAAACCGTTGTTTTCCGTCATAATTCCGGCATTAAATGAAGAGAATTTTTTGCCGACACTTCTTGATTCGTTGGTACGACAAACGAAGAAAAATTTTGAAGTAATCGTTGTCGATGGAAAATCAAAAGACCAAACAGTGAAAGTGGCAAAATCATACGCAAAAAAACTACGCTCATTGTCTGTAGTTATAAGCCCAAAGGCAAGCCTCCCCTTTCAAAGAAATTTAGGCGCGAAGCACGCTCAAGGCGAATGGCTGGTATTTGTCGACGCGGATAGCGTGTTTTTATCGTATTTTATAGAGCGTTGTGCAGAATTTATTATTTCTCATAATCCTACTGTTTTCGCAACGTGGTTTAAGCCTGATAGCGATGTTTCTGGTGACGCATTATTTACATTGGTTACAAATATTACGATAGAAATGTCCTTAGTGGTAAAGCGTCAATTTCCTCCAGGAGTTCTTACCATCGTATCTCGATCTGCGTTTGACGCTGTTTTGGGATATGACGAGAAACATGTATTTAATGAAGACTTAGATTTTGGATTACGTCTTGGGAAAGCTGGTTTTAATCTGTCTATACTTCGTGAATCGCTTTGCATATACTCTCTGAGAAGGTTTAGAAAACAAGGAAAGTTAAAAGTGCTCCAACAGTATGTAACCGCTGGTTTCGTTGCGCTGTTTACTAACAGTGCTCTTAAAAAAATGCCAGGCTATATCATGGGCGGGCATTTGTACGGGAAGCGCAAGATGGTAAGGTTATCAGTACTGAAGAAATATCAAAAAAAGCTTCGTGAACTTTCTAAAGAATTATTTTTTTGAGTTTGGTATAAACGGTAGTATTTTTGCAAAATAGAGTTGCCCCAAAAAATCTTTAATTCCTAAGAATCGAATATACCGAATCATCCATGGTATGTCTTTTAGAAAGACTGCGCCTATTCCTGATTTTTGTTCTTTCCAAAATTGTCCTACGTTATAAAGTAGCACTCTGCCAACCTTGTATTGTCTGAAAAACAATTTATTTATGGCTGACTCTATTAAATATCCTTCGGCTTTAAAGAGTTCTATGTGATCTAAAAGTAATTGTTTTTTTATGATTCGTTCTCCTGCAAGTGTGGTAGCCATGCCAATGTAACGCGCGAAGATCCACTCCTTTTCTCGTTCACCAATAACCATATCATATCCTCCGTCAAAAAATGCTTCAACCATCTGGTCAATATTTTCTGGCGTAAGATTTTTGAGGTCACTATCCACAAACATTACAGTATCTGTATGTGCATTCAACACGCCAATTTTAAGCGCTAACGCCTTACCTCGATTTTCAGATAAGGTAATGAGAATAATATCTCGTATGGTCTGTAGTAGTTGTATTGTTTTCTGTTCCGAACTGTCATCCACGACGATAATTTCCTTTACGTATCGAGATTTTTTAATGCTGTCAAGAACAGGGAGTATTCTGTTCTGTTCGTTGTAGCACGGGACGATGACAGAGATTTTTGGATAGATTGGATCGTATATTTTATTATTCATGCCCTCTATGGATTGATAGTACTCGTGTATTATATCATGGGATAAACTGGCGTCTTGACATACCAATCATACTATAGTATGATTCATACCATATGAAACAACCGATGGTCGTTACCAATCTTCGTATGCCACGCTCTGACTATTTGCAGGTGAAAGCTATGGCGGGGGAGCTTGGTATGAGTATGAACGAATATATCCATTCGCTTGTCACAAGTTCGGCCACCAAACGCAGTATGGCTAAAGACAATCAACCCACTCGTAAAGAAAAAAGACAAGCCTTTTTTGACGCTATGCTTGCCATTTCAAAAATGAAAAATACTGGGAAAAAATATAAACTTTCACAAGATGATAAAATAATTTACGATTCATGAATGTAGCACAAGTCATATTTTTAGACACAAGCTTTTTTAAGGCTTTATTAGATCCGAAAGATGATTTTCACAATAAAGCGAAAACACAATGGGGTTTATTCCGTCATCAAGATATAGACCTTGTTACGACAAATTACATCGTCGATGAATCGCTTACCCTAATCCGCATCCGATGCGGTTTATCGGCAGCAAAACAACTTCGCGGAATTCTCTATGAAGGTGCTGAATATATAAAAATGATTCGCGTGACTGTTGATGACGATGCGGGGGCGTGGGAATGGTTTGAGAAAGATTGGAGTAAACTCTCCTATACGGATTGTGTATCCTTTGCGGTCATGAAGCGTCTGGAAATTACTGATGTGGCGACGTTTGATGAGCATTTTACGAGAGCGGCATTTACAATATATCCCAAGTAGATATTTCATATGGAAATAATTGCTGACCTTCAATTACACTCTCGATTTTCCCGAGCGGTATCGCCTGCCATGACGATACAAAATATCGCGATGTGGGCAAAGAGAAAAGGAATTGGATTGGTAGCCACTGGCGATTGGACACATCCTTCATGGTTTCGGGAGATAGAAAATGAACTTATAGAAGACGGGAGTGGTCTGTTGCGGTTAAAAGACGCAGGAGGAGAGAATCCCATATTCCTTCTGGCAACAGAGGTTTCCTCTATTTATAAGCAGGGTGGGAAAGTACGAAGAGTTCACACCCTTATTTGGGTTCCATCTTTGGAGTCAGCTGCAAAGATTTCAAGAGAAATGACTAAACGAGGCTGTAATTTGTTAAGTGATGGAAGACCGATAATTGGACTTTCTTGTATACAAATAGCTGAATTAGTTTTTTCGATTGAGCCAAAAGCATTGGTCATACCGGCGCACGGATGGACCCCCTGGTTTTCTGTATTTGGCTCGATGAGCGGGTTTGACAGCATACAAGAGGCGTTTGGAGAGTATGCAGATCGTATTTATGCAATTGAGACGGGGTTATCGAGTAATCCAGCGATGAACTGGCGGATACAAGAATTGGATAGTCGATCCATCGTTTCATTTTCCGATGCGCATTCAGGTCCCAAGTTGGGGCGGGAAGCAACGATCTTTAGGTTTCCAAATGGGAAGGTGAGTTTTGTTGCGATTTCAGAGGCGTTACAAAATGTATCCTGTGATAAACAAAAGCCGCATATTGCTTATACCATTGAATTTTATCCGGAAGAGGGAAAATATCATTATTCTGGCCATCGTGTATGTGGCGTACGGTACTCGCCGGAAGAGTCAAAAAATAAAGGGACAACATGTCCTGTGTGTGGAAAAACACTTGTGCAAGGTGTTGGGCAGCGGGTGGGGGAGTTGGCAGGAAGAAGCGATGAAGAACTACAAATCACCAATATTCAATACACAATATCCAACAATGCAGCAATACGAATGACAAAGAGCAAGAAATTTCCCAACAGGCCGCCATTTGTGATGGCAGTGCCACTTATAGAAATTATTTCAGAAGTGATTGGGTCTCCTGTGACGAGCCCTAAGGTGGAGCGGGTATACACAAAATTGTTAGCAGATGTTGGTACAGAATTTTTCATATTACTCCATGCACCGCTTTCTCTCATAGAAAAATCTGCAGGCAGTATGATGGCGGAAGGTGTTCATCGTGTAAGAAATGGTGATATTTTTATCGATCCTGGATTTGACGGGGTGTTTGGCGTGGTAAAAATTTGGAAAGATACTGAAGGGGAACTGGTCAGTAGGGCCAAAGAGCAATTATCGCTTTTGCCATAATTATTGTCGTTGACTGTTTAAAAACAGGCGTGGTATTGTAAAGAGAGAGGCGTCATCACGATGTGACGCCCGCCAGAACTTACCGTTCGCCTTTAGTACTGTTCGTACACGCCTGCCTGCCGGCAGGCAGGGCTCACGGGGCGTTTACTAGGCGGGCCTAAGAAACGCTAGGTCTCTTTAAGATTCGACAAGCGTTTCTAAGGGAGGTGAATTAATAAATGGCAGTAACAACAACGAAGTCCAACGAAAATATGATGGCCGCCGCCGCATATCTATTGGGATTTGTGACAGGAATTATTATGCTTCTTATCGAGAAGCAGAGTAAATTCGTCCGGTTCCATGCTATGCAATCCACGATCCTTTTTGGAGGTGTGTTCATAGCAAACATCGCACTCGGGTTTATTCCAATATTAGGATGGCTCGTCGGGTTAATTTTAAGTTTCGCAACATTTATCCTTTGGATATTGTGTATGTGGAAAGCGTTTCAAGGTGAAATGTATAAAGTTCCCTTTGTCGGTGACATAGCGGAAAAACAATTGGCGAAAATGGGAAAGTAATTTCCACGTAGTCAATGAGCGTGAACAACTCGTGGTGCATGTGGGTTGTTCACGTTACTTTGGCTAAGTAAAAAACATGAAAATAATAGTCGGACTTGGAAATCCTGGTGAAAAATATACTGACACGCGTCATAACATAGGGTTTATGGTGGTGGACAAGCTCGCACAAGAGCTCGGTATAGGGAAAATTGATGGGTGGCAAAAAAGAAAAACACTTACCTCCGAAACGATTACGTTTGCCGATGTGGTACTCGTCAAACCACAAACATTTGTCAATAGTAGCGGGGGAGCTGTTTTGAGGGTAATAGAGTTTTATAAGGTAAACGTTGAGGATGTGTGGGTGATTCATGATGATCTTGATTTGCCTATGGGCAAAATTCGTATACGCGTGGGTGGCGGTACAGCCGGACATAATGGCGTTGAATCAATCATAGCATCGATAAAATCTGATAAATTCGTTCGTTTTCGATTGGGTATTGGACGAGGGACAGTAGAGACAGAAGGAAATACAGAAAAAAATATGCATCAATCGTCTGTCATAAAATATGTTTTGTCGCGATTTGGTAGAAGTGAGGCGGGAAATTTGCGACATTTGGTGAAAAAGGGCATGGAGGCAGTACGAACCGGACTTATAGATGGCATTGATAAAGCGATGAATACGTTTAATTGACATGCAAACCATAGGATCAATTTTAAAAACTTTTAATCCCATTGAGGATAAATATATCTCTCGGGAGTTTCAAGCGTATGGAGTGTTTCTTTCGGAAATACTTGATGACAGTAAGCATACCCCTCTTTATATTCGACTCGCTAAGACTGTGCCGAGAGCAATTCTTGAGAAAGCACTTTCTTTTGTAAAGGACAGTAAAGCAAGAAATAAAGCACGACTTTTTATGTGGAAGATGAAAGAGTTGAGAAAGGCACCATAATGATATGAACACAGTGCGACAAATAATTCGAAAAAAACCTGTAGAATTTTTATTTGCGTCTTTGGTGTATGTATTGATAGCCTCGCTTATCAAATGGGGAATACACCCAAAGTTAGATACGGCATGGTTTATCCTTGGCGGTGTGATCGGTATTTACTTTTTGGATATGGCAGAAGTATTTTTTAATCTCCACCCCTCGCCGTTTCGATCGATTTTATTTATGGCGCTGTATACAGTCGTAAGTTTTTTCGTTTCTTCATCATCGAGCGTATTTTTGGCACGAGGACTTGTGTTATCGCTGTTTTTACAACTTCTCCTGTGGCAAGTGGGCGAGTGGCGTCTGACTGGAAGTACTGCGTCATGGTATAGATTGGTTACGGGAGTGGTGCCGACGCGTACGCAAGGATGGATTCTTTCAGGATTTGTTGCATTATTTATCATAGAAACGTATTTATTTATTCGATAATTACCCGTACATCAACTCTTGCAAGGGATTGAAAACGAGCGTATCGTACAAGTATGGCCAAAAAACACATCAGTACGCCAACTGCTTCATCATCGCTTGATCCTGTGTATCATCTGTGGGGGTGGGTCGTCATTGTTTGGGCTCTGTACCGATATTTTTTCCATCTTCCAGAATGGGCGGATGAGTTTGTGTTTAAGCCACTTGTATTTGCATTTCCTGTACTTTGGTATGTACGAGCGCGGGAGAAACGGCGCTTAGAGTCTGTAGGAATTACAACTAACAACATATTTACGAGTATTTACATAGGGTTAGGATTTGGATTTGTGTTTGCTATAGAGGGCATTGTAGCAAACGCTATAAAATATGGCAGATTACAGCTTCTCCCCAATACTCCCTTTGAAGAGCTTGGCATAGGTATGATGATCGTACTCTCGTTGGCAACCGCTTTTTCTGAGGAATTGTTAAGCCGAGGATTTGTGTTTACGCGAATCATGGAGAAGACAAAGAATTTGCCCTACGCGTCACTCGTGTCGAGCTTGATGTTTGTGGTATTGCATATCCCAATCCTTGTGACGGGAATGAAACTTCACGGTGTGACGCTTGCGCTTTTTTTCGTGACGGATTTTGTCCTCGCGTTTGCCAATAGCTTGTTTTTATATAATACGCGATCGTTAGTTGCTCCAATACTTGTCCATATTTTTTGGAATATGACAGTAGCGTTGTATCTTTAGTTAGCCAGCCATCCACCATCTACATACAGTGTCGCCCCCGTTGTATAAGAAGCTTCATCGGATGCAAAGTATACGACTGCAGCTGCGATTTCTTCTGGTTTTCCTGCTCGTTTGAGTGGTGCACGAGACAAAAGTGCTGCGGCTTGTTTGGGATCTTTGAGCATACCTTCTGTCATTTCTGATTCAATCACTCCTGGACCGATTGCGTTTACGAGTATGCCCAACGGTGCTAATTCATCGGCCAGCGCTTCGGTAAGGCCGATCACACCGCCTTTGCTGGCACAGTACTGAGCTATCTGTGGGAATCCAACGCCAATACCTCCTGAGGCGATGGAGGAGATGTTTATGATACGGCCCCATTTGTTTTTTGCCATTTCTCTGGCAGCTGCTTGTGCGACAAAGAAATACCCCTTGAGATTTGTATCTATCGTTTTATCCCATTGGGCTTCGGTCATATCAAAAAATGTAGCAAATTCTGCTACACCAGCGTTATTTAAAAGGATGTCTAGTCGACCAAATTCTTTGATTGTAGAAGCGACTGCCGTGTCTATATCTGTTTTTTTTGTGACATCCATTTGTGTGGCTAACGCACGGTGACCGCGTGACTTTATTTCTGCAGCAAGAGATTCAAGTTTGTCCAATCGTCTCGCTGTTATAACTACAGCAGCTCCTTGATTGGCAAGAGCGAGGGCACTTGCTCGTCCTATGCCGCTTGATGCGCCAGTTACAAGAGCTACTTTACCTGAAAGATCAAACATATGATCTCCTTTCGTTTTTATTGTGCGTTACTAATTGCAGATTCTACCGCAGTAATCAAATCTTGAGGGTTTGCAATATTTTTGAGCATGACGCCGTTTAAGAAAAACGTCGGCGTTCCAGGAAGGTTTAAAGCGGTAGCTTGTGCCAAGTCTTGATCAATGGTTGATTTTCCTGTCTGGGCTTTTATGTCTTTGGTAAATTGGTCTTTGTCCAAAGAAAGATCAGTGGCCATCGTATCCCAAAAGGATTGAGAAAATTTATCTTGATTGGCAAATAAATATGCAGCAGCTTCCCAAAATTTGCCTTGCGTGTTTGCTGCTTCTGCTGCAAGTGCCGCTCCAATGGCGAATTGATGTTTGGGAAGGGGGTAATGACGGTAGACAAAAAGCATGGTGTCTTTTTGCTTTGCTACCAATGATTCAACGGTTGGTGCAAACGCTCCACACGCAGGACATTGGAAGTCTGAAAATTCGACAAGCCAAATTTTGGCATCCTTATTGCCTTTTGTGTGTGCAGATATAGGGACGAGTGTTTCTTTGGACAGTGTCAATGCAGGAATTGGCCTTGAAAGAAAAATAACGGCAACAACCAAGATAGCGGCAGTGGCAAGAAGTACCCAGAAAAAAAATTTAGTTTCTGATGAAATAGTCATAACATTATTCTTTACTCGGCTCAAATTTTTCTTTTATTAAGAGAAAGAACACGACATACATATTTACGGCTGATATTGCACACCACATGCAGACACCCTTAATAATAAAAATTTCTGTATAGGTAAACCATGTGACAAAGCTTACACCGAATAGTGCTACGCCAAGCATGATTTTGGTAAGCGTTGCGTGCCATTTTGTCCCCTTTTCAAGTGTGCGAAGGAATGCACAAATGGCAAGGATAGCGTATCCGACGAGGCCAAACGCAGGAACTGGTATACCAAAAGGGTAACTTAACGCACTTTTTCTGACCGTTTCGCAACCTCCACTAATACAAACTATGGACGCTTGACGCAAAAAGCTTTGAAGAACATAGATAGCCATGATGATACCAACTAACGAAAGAATAAAGACGATGCGGTTTATAAAATGTTTTTGAAGTTTCATGTCATTCTATTATACGTGAATCGGATTTATAAATAAACTGCAGGAATAGAGCTGTCCGTGCCGTTCACGCATAGAGAAATTGCATCATGGATAGGTACGACAAGAGAAACAGCAAGCCTACAAATGGAAAGGTTGATGAAAATTGGACTTGTAAGAATAAGCGGCCGTCAGATACTCTTGCCTGACCTAGAGAAACTGCGCGAAACAATTACCAAGAAGACGAATACTAAAGAAGCGGCTATTGAAAAATGATAAAGCGTGGTAGACTAAGAATCCAGTAAGGAGATCTTCATATGTCAGATATAATCTTGACCGATGCGAATTTTGAAAAAGAAGTGATGCAGGGAGCGATACCTGTGCTTGTTGATTTTTGGGCCGTCTGGTGTGGCCCATGTAAAGTGCAGGGGCCGATTGTCGAAGAAGTAGCAGCCACCATGGTAGGAAAAGCAAAGGTAGGCAAGTTGGATGTGGATCAAAACCCGATGAGTGCGCAGAAATTCAACATTATGAGTATCCCCACACTTCTCATTTTTCATAAAGGCCAAGTGGTAAAGCAATTTGTGGGGGTACAGTCGAAAGAAGCTTTAGTTTCCGAGTTAAACAAAATTATTTAATTCGTCAAATAGGGCGAATACGACCAATTAGACTAATACGTTTCATTGAATGTTTATGTATGACGTCATCATCATCGGGAGTGGACCGGCAGGATATACCGCAGCGCTGTATACCTCACGTGCGTTTTTAAAGACTGCCTTGTTTACAGGTATCCAAATTGGTGGGCAGTTAACGACTACGACCGAGGTGGATAATTTTCCCGGATTCCCCAAAGGTATTTTAGGCTCGCAATTGATGATGGATATGGAAGAGCAAGCGAAGCGATTTGGGACTAAGATAGAGCATTCCTCAGTCCTCAGTCTCTCGCCTCGCTTAAGCTCCGGCGAAGCGGGTCAGTCGTCAGATAAGAAATTTATAATAAAAACAGAGAACGAGCAGTTTGAATCGCGAACCGTCATTATTGCAACTGGCGCGACTGCTATGTATTTGGGATTGCCGACGGAGACAGCTTTTTTTGGAAAAGGTGTTTCTGCGTGCGCTACTTGTGATGGATTTTTCTTTCGAGGAAAAGAAGTGGTAGTGGTAGGGGGCGGCGATACCGCGATGGAAGAGGCGACATTTCTTACAAAATTTGCTACAAAAGTTACCGTGATTCATCGGCGAGATGAATTTCGTGCAAGCGCTATTATGCTGGATAGAGCCAAGAAAGATCCAAAGATTACCTTCCTCACTAATCGTGAGATTGTTGAAATTTACGGGGACGCTACCGTTCGCGGAGTAAAGCTAAGAGATACGACTAATAGGCAGGATATGTCTGATAAGACTGATACGCTAGAAGACTATAAAACCGACGGTGTGTTTTTGGCTATTGGACATAAACCAAATACAGAATTTTTGAAAGGAGTAGTGGATCTTGATGAAAAGGGATATGTAAAAATAGTAAAAAATACTGAAACGAGTGTGCAGGGCATCTTCGCAGCAGGTGACTGTGTGGATTCAAGATACAGGCAGGCTGTTGTGGCGGCGGGGCAAGGGGCAATGGCAGCCATTGACGTTGAAAAATATTTAGAAAATTCACATGTCGCAAAAATTTGAAGCACAAGTTATTAAGAAAGAAAAAGTAAGCAGTAAAGTCTACTGCGTGACGTTTCAACTTCTTTCTCCTCCCACGATTTTATTTACCGCAGGACAAAATATGATGGTCATGATGGGAACAGGAGTTAATCGTACGATGTCTATAGCATCGCCCCCTTCTCTCAATAGCTCTGTGCTTATGGCACATGACACATCGCCACAAGGACCAGGATCTAAATGGACTGATAATCTTAAAATAGGGGATACAGCATTTTTTGTAGCGCCAACTGGAGGAGTGTTGTCCTTTATTGATTCACCACGAAAAAAAGTTATGGTAGCAACTGGCACTGGAGTAGCCCCATTTCGGTCTATGATTTTGGATAAGAAAAATTATCCGATGGTTTTGTATTGGGGATTGCGGCGGCAAGAGGATGTTTTTTGGAAAGAAGAATTTGATGAATTGCAACAATTATTTAGTAATTTTTCATGGAGACTTATTTATTCAAAACCAAGTGAAAACTGGACAGGGGACAAGGGACATGTGACCGAATATGTGATGAATAATGAAAAAGATATGGAAAATAGTGAGTTTTATCTTTGCGGAAACAAGGCAATGGTTTCAGAAGTGAGTGCGAAACTTTTAGAGAGAAATGTGCCAAAAGAACAGATCAAGATGGAGCTATTTTACTAAGGGATTCAAACGTATTGAATACATTTATAATAGGAGGAATATGCATACGATAAATCCATTTGAAAGTGCGATGACGCAGCTTGAAAATGCTGCGAAAGCATTAAACATGTTGTCAGATAAAAAGATTGAAATTTTGCGGCAACCGCAACGACAGATAAATGTTTCAATTCCCGTGCAAATGGATGATGGTTCACAGAAAATATTTGAGGGATATAGAATTCAATTTAATAATGCGAGAGGCCCATATAAGGGGGGTATCCGATATCATCCAAACGTTTCCCTTGATGAAGTTAAGGCGCTTTCTTTTTGGATGGCTATAAAATGTGCAGTCGCTGATCTTCCCTTGGGTGGTGGGAAGGGGGGAATAATAGTCGATCCTAAAACATTATCCCAAAAAGAGCTTGAACGATTATCTCGCGGTTATGCGCGTCTGATTGCGGACATTATCGGACCGGATAAGGATGTGCCGGCGCCTGATGTAAATACAAATGGACAAATTATGGGGTGGATGGTGGATGAATATACAATACTCAAATCCCAATATCCAATATCCAAAAAAGAAAAGGATACATTGCAAGCGACGTTTACGGGAAAGAGAATCGAGGATGGGGGGAGTGAAGGAAGAGAAGAAGCGACGGGATTAGGGGGACTGTATGTTTTGCAAGGAATACTTGCAAACATCAATACTCAATCACCAATATCCAATCACCAATTAACAGTAGCTATACAGGGATTTGGGAATGTGGGATACAACATGGCAAAGTTTCTTTTTGAAAATGGATTCAATGTTGTGGCAGTGTCAGATAGTAAGGGTGGCATTTATGTGTCAGAGGGCATTAATCCGACACTTACTATGGCATGCAAAAAGAAGAATGGCTATCTTGCGGGATGTTATTGTTCCGGATCTGTGTGTGATTTGAAGAAGGGCAAGCAAATCACCAATGAAGAATTACTTGAATTACCTGTCGATATTTTGATCCCATCAGCGCTTGAGAATGTGTTGACAAAAGAAAATGCTCATAAGGTAAAAGCAAAAGTAATCCTTGAAATGGCTAATGGGCCGACAGCGCCTGAAGCGGATGAAATATTTTTCAAAAAGGGTATCCCAGTCATTCCTGATGTGTTGAGTAACTCGGGAGGTGTGTCTGTGTCGGCTTTTGAGTGGGAGCAGAATTTAAAGGGGGAGCATTGGACCAAGGAAGATGTGAATGCCAAACTTAAAACGAAAATGAGGAAGGCAACAGAAGATGTGTGGGGTGCGTCGGTGAAATACAACGTAAACTTACGCACCGCCGCATACGTCGTGGCGCTGGAGAGAATTTTGAAAGCGATGAAATAGAAAGTAATGCGATTTGACAAAAGCATTACTTTATGTAATAATCATTACCATTATGCAAATGACGACTATTACCAGCAAAGGACAGGTGACCATTCCTCGCGACGTGCGTGAAAGTATGGGAGCGTCCTCTGGCGATCGAGTGCTATTTACGCCTTCAGCAAATGGCACCGCAATACTCTCTGTGGTTTCTGGAAATGTGACGACTTCATTATTTGGATCGATTACTAATCGCGTTCGTGCAGCTGGTCATCAAGTTGCACGAAGTATAACCGCTCGCGAGCTGGGTAAAAAATATCAGATCCCATGAAACAAACACGCGCTATAGATGCAAATGTGATATTGCGATTTTTATTGAATGATCACAGTACGTTATCCCCTCGAGCTCAATCTATAATCCACAAAGCAGAACAAGGGGAATATGTTCTCCTTATTGACGAGGTCATCGTTGCCGAGGTGGTATGGGTCCTTACCTCATTTTTTAAAGTCCCAAGAGAAGTAATTGTAGATAAACTCATGACGCTCATGGTACAACCGTGGGTGAAAAACAAAAGAAAGTCTGTGGTCCTTGCTGCGTTATCACTTTTTAAACAGCACAATATTGATTATATTGACGTATGGTTATTGTGCGTGTCGCAAAGTGAACGTATTTCACTCGAGACATTTGATAGTGATTTACAGCGATTATTAAGTAAGATGAAAGAAAAAGGGAAGACAAAAAATTAGCCTTGAGCTCTATGGTGCAAATTATTACGAATATAGATGCCAGAGGAAGAATATATTTACCAAAGAAGTTTCGAATCGCCACTGGTTTGATTGAGCAGGGTAAATACCCAGTTCGAGTTGAGGGAAATGCGCTTGTTATTGAGTTGAAAAAAGAAAAAGAATGTTTATAAGACAACGAGCGCTCGGAGACGAGCGAGGGAAGAGATCAGGAAAATCCGTGTGTTCCAAAAGGGTAAAGTTGATTATAAGGAACTTATTAACTATGGACGAAAATACATTTGAAGCGATATTTTGAGGCTAAGATAGAGGAATTTAGAGGAAATTAAAGGATTTTATGAGTCACGCGGAAGAGTGAGGTGAATGCTCGCTTGACAGGTATGGCACGCATTCCATACTATAGTCATATTGAGACTGCCTGAAAGGGGAGAGTTATGAGTGAGTCAGAACAACCAACACCACAAGAGGTGAAATATGAAAATCCTGTTGTGGGAGTAGTGAGGTCTGCAACGCGAGCAGCATTGGAGACAAATGAAAAGGTTAACGAGTGGCGGGATTCGTTAACGGTACAAGATAAGAGTGTCTATCGTGCGTGGATAGAGGCGACCAATAATTATGTGAATACGATGACTGAGACGGATAGGAATAAATTAAGCACAAAGCTGTATCAGCTTAAAAATTACGTTGGCGCCGCTGTTGTGGGGGTATCGTCATGGACGATCGACAACACTGTTAATTTAGCCTCAAAAGGTTTGAAGGTAGCTGGCATAGCTGCTGTTGGCGCTATTGCGTTACCAGCAATTCCATTTTCTTTCGGTTTGGTAGGAGCTGGATTAGGACTGTATGCAGCAGGAGCGGTTGGGGAGTCATTTCATAAAGGAAAGACGAGGGGTAGAGCCATTGATCGACTAAAAACCATGCGGTTTCTAAAAGCGTTACCGTTTGGCGAGTCCATAGCTAAGTTAATGCCGATAGATAAGCTTCTGCCGAAAAAAGCTGCCCCGTTTGGCGTTACAAAGCGCATTGGTATTCATATGGCTGAGCAGCATGAAAAATCTAAAATAGAAGCATACAAAGCTAAATTAACGATCGAACAAAGAAAGAATTTTGAGGGATTTGTGAAACAGACGGCAAAAAATATTGTTACAGGATTTGCATATCCCGAAGGTAGACCGCCAAAGTCAGTGATGAAATAAAATTATTTATTGAAAGGGGTGTATATGGAAGAAAAACTTAAGGCAATTGTTGAGCGCATAGAATTAAGCAAGCTTTCCGACGAGGATAAGGCGGAGTTGTACGCCACAATTTCTGAAGGGTTGCAGGCGACGGTGTGGCCGGTGCTCCTTAAGTACATGCCAAAGGAAGAGTTGGAATTTCTCTCTGCTGATCCAAAAAGTAGAGTAACGGTAGAAAGTTACGCCAAACTTATTGAGGATACCATCAAAGATGGTGAAGCCTTGAAAGAAATTGAAGGGCTGATGAATGAAGTACTAAGTGAGGTAGATAAGGCGTTGGCGGAAGAAAATGTTTAATAAAACTATGGCAGAAACCGGCGGAGTAGTATTTGAAGGAGTAGGGATGCCGAAAGAAGGCGCTTTAGCAAAACTTAAACGCTTTTTTCACGAGCGTTATACTTCGAGTGGAGTTGTAGAAAAGCAAATGCGCAATGTAGAGAAAATTTCTGGTGAATTAACACAAGATCAACGAGAGCAAGCAATGAAAAAGTTACAAGAGAGGGTGGGTTGGTCGATTGGTCGAAATGTTGCGCACGATGCTGTTATTACCGCAGCTAGTGGAGTACTCATATATAAAGGAGTTAAATCAGAACGGTTTCAAAATGTCTTGAGAGCAGGTAGCGAACGATGGAGGACTATGGCTGCAGCAGGTGGTGTTGCAGGGTGGGTTGAGAAGCAGCGCAGTGGAATAGCTAGTGTAGTAGATAAATCGAAGAATTGGGTTGCTACAAAAATCGTACGAGATAGCACGTTTAAGAAAGCGGTAGAAGCGCCTTTTGATCAAGGTGGGACAGTAAGAGAAGTAGCAAAAAAAGTTGGTAAAAAAATAGTTGAAAATACCCCCCCCCATCGATCTAGCTGATTTTTATAATAAGCTTACGGATAATCCACTTGCGAAGATGGATATTGCTGCGCCGTATTCTACTGTCGCTCTAGAGTTACAAGGAAAATTAAACAAAACGCTACAAAGTGCGTTTGGTCATGTTGAATCAGAAGAGATTGTGGGTGCGATGTTTGATCTTGCTCAAGAAAAAGGTAAATGGACGCCTATCCATGTTGCTGCAGGGCAGTTACAAGATGGCGTGAGAGTGGGTATTACTACTGCGGGACGTTTTCGTCCAGAGGCGGACGAGTTGGCTAAAAAAGGATTGGTTGTGGTACGAGAATTAGGAGGCAATAATTTTGCCGTAGAACCAACGGCGGCTTTGGTGGAGCTTATGAGGAAACACCTTTCCTAATAAGTGGTGGCGGGGTAGAGAACGGTAGTATGCTATACTACTGGTATGAAAATCCATCATTACACTGCGGTATTTCAAAAAGAGCCTGAGGGTGGGTATACGGTTATAATCCCTGCGCTCAAAGGATGTGTGACCTACGGTAAATCTGTGGAAACAGCGTCCGATGCAGCTAAAGAGGCGATCGAATCGTACCTCGGAAGCCTCGCAAAAGACGGTGAATCAGCTCCTTCTGATATAAGTTTTGTCTCAACGATAGATATATCGACCCTTTCTCCTCACGCTGCATATGCCTAAGTTGCCTAGCTATACTCCTCGTGATGTGGTAAAAAAACTTAAGAAACTCGGATTTGTAACGCATCATCAGGTCGGAAGTCATTTGACCATGAAACATCCGATACACCAAACACGTGCAGTTATTCCCATCCATTTGAAAGACTTGAAAAAAGGGACACTCTTGGCGATACTGCGCGAAAGCGGGATTGAAAAAGAGGAATTTGTTCAAGCTTGAGAGAAAGCCGAAGTGGTGGCGGGGTAGAGAACTTTTAACGCAAAAACATTCGCGATATGGTGGGAGTATGAAGAAGAAAAAGAAACTTTTGTGGAATAGGAAAAGACTCCTCGCTTTAGGAATCCCCATGGTGATGATCCCTGGCCTCCTTTTGGCCATCGCTCTCGGGTGGAATCCTGCAAAACTCATTACTCCTGCAAATTATTATACGAATACCAACGTGTTTCCTGTGGTTGGACGCGTAGATGTTGTAGAAGATGGAGATACGTTTACACTGAAAAGTGGTGCGACGGTTCGGCTACTCTGGGTGAATGCGCAGGGACCCTCCTTCGCTAAAGCTACGGCGGGCAAGTCGGTATCAAGATGACAACGCCGTATCAAAAAATCTTGTTTTTATTTGAAGATACGGCATAAAGGGTCGTAACTGTAAATATTTAAGAAATTATTTACAGACGAACCCTTAATACAGCGAATTTTTGCGTGGGTGTGGGTGGATTGTGAAAGCACACCGACGTTTCTCCCTGCCGACTATATGCATTTGTCTAATAATCAGTCGAAAGAAGGCTTGGTAGAAAATCCGAAAGGGTGTACGAAGGGCGCGTTGGTGAATGAAGAACTCGTGAAAAGTGGGAATGGGGAGGTGGTGGTGTATGAGGATAGGGGGAAGCTAAAATATGAAGATCGGATTAGATTACTTGACAAGTCACCTAAATAGGTATATATTAGGAGAATAAAGTCACCTAAATATGATTATACAAAGGGATGTTCAGCCTCAAATAGAAAAAAAGCTTTTTCAAGGGAAAGTGATAGTGGTGTATGGTCCACGAAGGGTGGGAAAAACAACACTCGTTCGTGCAATCCTTGAGAAGTTTCCCGTCGAAGATACACGATATCTATCTTGTGATGAACCTGATGTCCGTCGTGCGCTTACTGATAAAACATCAACAGAGCTTATCTCATACCTCGGGAAAAAGAAGTTGATCGTGCTAGATGAAGCGCAACGAGTACGAAATATAGGGCTCACGTTAAAATTATTAGTAGACACGGCTCCAACGATACAAATTATAGCAACAGGATCATCATCATTTGATTTGTCCAATAAAATTATAGAACCGTTAACAGGAAGAACATACGAATTTTTTGTCTACCCATTTTCTGCAAGCGAATTATCGAAACACGGAAGTGACATAGAAGAGAATCGATTACTTGAGACGCGACTTATATATGGCACATATCCTGATGTAGTGACGCATCCCGAAATTGCTGCTGACACCATTCGAAGGATAACCCGTGATTATTTGTATAAAGATGTGCTTGAGTATCAACGGATAAAAAATCCTGATGTACTGGAGAAGCTTCTTCAAGCGCTCGCACTTCAAATAGGCAATGAGGTGTCTACCACGGAGCTTGCGAGCCTTTTAGGGGTGGACAAGAAAACAATTTCGTCATATCTTCGGATTCTAGAACAATCGTTCGTCATATTTACTCGGCGACCATTTGTGCGAAATCGTAGAAAAGAGCTGACAAAAAAATGTAAAGTATATTTTTATGATACTGGTATACGTAATGCACTTTTGGGTGCATACAATACATTGGATTTACGAACAGATGGGGGAGCCCTTTGGGAGAATTATTGCATGAGTGAGCGGATGAAGCGCAATTTGAAACATGATGTATGGCCAAATCAATTTTTTTGGCGGACAACTGATGGACAAGAAGTGGATCTTGTAGAGGATTGGAATGGGGTGATTTCTGGATATGAAATAAAATGGAGTAAACAAAATGTACGAATTCCAAAAGCATGGAGGACGAATTATCCAAAGGCCACCTATACGCAAATTCATCGTGAGAACTATCAAGATTTTGTGGTTTAGAACAAAAATATTGTGAAGAAGAAACGAAAGACTTCAGCTTGGAATAGGAAAAAACTTCTGACGCTTGGGATTCCTATCATTATGATTCCCGGTATCCTTCTTGCGATTACCCTCGGGTGGAATCCTGCAACGCTTATTACTTCATCAAATTATTATACGAACACAAACGTGTTTCCTGTGGCGAGTCGAGTGCAGACGATAGAAGATGGGGATACGTTTACGCTCAAAAATGGTGTTACTGTGCGGCTTCTGGGGGTGAATGCGCCCGATAGAGGAGACACACAGTTTGAAAGTGCAAAAGAGTTTTTGAGTAAAAAGGTTGATGGAAAAACGATATATCTTGAGTATGATCGGTATCAAGATGACAAGTATGGTCGAATCTTAGCGTGGGTGTGGGTGGATTGTGAAACGATACCGACGTTTTTACCTACTGACTATATGCATTTGTCTGGGAATGCGTCACGGAAGGGGCTCGTAGAGAATCCGAAAGGGTGTGTGAAGGGGAGACTTGTGAATGAGGAGTTGGTGAAAAGTGGAAACGCGCATGTCGTGACATATGAGGATAGAGGGGAGCTCAAGTATGAGGATAGAATAAATAATGATACAATATTACCATGAGTAACGATGAGAGGGTAAAATATTGGTTGGATTCGGCCACAGAAACGCGTGAGATTGCTAATGAATCGTATACATCGAAACATTATGATTGGGCATTTTTTCAGTGGCATTTGGCGATAGAAAAATTATTCAAAGGAATAATTTCAAAACATGATGAAACTCCAGTGTTCACTCACGACCTGTTAAAGCTTGCAAAGCAGGCGGACGTACAACTTTCTCCGCTTCTACAAGATCAACTCAACGAGATAACCAGCTATAGCATTGATGCACGGTATGATGACTATAAACGAAGTTTTTATAAAAAAGTTATCGCGAAACAATATCGGGAGAAATGGTCTAGGGTGTGTGCGGAGGTATTTGTATGGACACAAAACATGTTTTAAATACGCATATTACCAATATAGTCCGTTTGTATGGAAAAGAGCTTCGTGATAAGGGGGTACAATTTACTCAACTTATTGTTTTTGGATCACAAGCTAAAGGAACGGCAAAACAGTGGAGTGATATCGATGTCTGTGTGGTGTCTCCTGCATTTGGGAACGATAGACATACAGAAAGAGTGGGATTAATGCGGGTGCGTGACGATCGATTGCTCGACATCGAACCACATCCATTTAGCCCTGCGGATTTGGACGATAAATACGATCCATTAGCATCCGAAATTCGAAAATACGGGATACGGGTGGTATAAAAATATATGACAGAAAACGTGGTATTTACTGGAATGGCGAAACCTCCTGAAAAACGGACATTTGTGACGTGGGGAAAAGAAAAACTTCGAAAATAATTTACCTTTAAAGGTGCGGAAGATGAGTGGAAAGAGACGCACGCGAAAGAAATCCAAGAATTAATTGCAATTAACGAATCACTGTCTCCAGAGGATCGAGCGAAAGCCATGGAAAAGTTGGACAAAGATATTTCTAACGCTGCAAAAATCAAGGTGGCAGGGAACTATGGGGCGGCAGCATTGGTGACGGGAACCATTACATATGGGGGACTCTTGGTAGGAAGTGAAAAAGTTCGAAAATGGACAGGTGAGAAAGTTCCCTTTATTGGGACAGGCTTGGAAAAGTTTGGGCAGAGTGGAGCCGATTTTCTCAAAAATTTGGGTGAACGAGTAAAAAACTTGCGGAAAAAATCTCCTGCAAGTAGCTCTGTACAACAATTGGCCGATGGGGTGAAGAAGACAATCGGGCTTCGGGAATATTATTCTACATTAAAAATTCCGGATTTAGATAAACTTAATAGTCAATTTCCCGTTTCTACGGTTATAGATATAAATAAGAGTTATAAGCTGGATTTTGTAAAAGGTGATTCGGAACGAGATTTAATATATCTGTTGGCGCAAACTTCAGACCATTATGGTCGATGGGAACCCTTAATCTTGGATAACGGAAATTTGGTAGGATTACAAATGTATGGTGATGAATCTGCGGTTGGTGGCATGATTAATCTTGTGCAAAATGGTTTGATGGATGTTTTTAAGCTTAGTGACACCCGTGCCGCATATTACCCAACAAAAAAGTTTATGGAATTAATGAAAGATGCTAAACTAGCAATGAAAGCATAATTATATGACAGAAAAATCACCCATGGGGGATATGCGACCGAAGATGAAAGAGTTGCCGTTTACGCCTCTGCAAATAAAAGAGTTGGCAGATCTCATTCCTAAACCAGAGAATCATTTCCACTATGAAGTAAAGGGCGAGTGGCAGCCAAATAGAGAGGTATATCGCGTACATGAAGGTGACAACGTACTAAGCGATTATAGTTTCCCTGAAAAAAGTGACATGAGTAAGGTGCAATTTGCGACGCGTAAAACCTACACGAAAGAGTTTAACATGTGGGGAAAACTTGCTGATAAACCAGTAAAGTATGATCGCAAATCTGGTGAGTGGAAGAAGTTGAATTTGTTTGAAGCGATTAAGAGTAAGTTTCATAAAGAAACAGATATTCCAGCACAAGTGATTGATGACAAAGTACTTCATACGCTCGAACAAAAGCGCCCTGTAGGGGAGAACGTGAAAGAGGCAAAGATTGATACAGTACAAGACGCGCAGATTGAGTTGGTTTTGAAATATAAACACGTGGATCATTCGCTTGTTTTGTTGAAGCAAGAAAAATCACTGTTACAAAAAGAATTGTCTGTGAGTGGGGCCACGAATGTAGTGCTTGAAAGAGAGCTCGCACGCGCACGGATGGAGATACGAAACTTGAATGCGAGAGTTGCCATGCAAGAAGCACAAACACAGCAAGCAAAAACTGAATCACAGCCACATTATACTGGCCCAATCCATGCTAAACCCAATCCTGCGGATGTGGTGGAGGGGAAGATAGTAGGGTAACTATGAATACTTCAGATGCAGGTGGGGATGAACAATTATTTGCCAAAGTGGATTTTGAAAAAGCAAAAGAAGCGATCGCACTGAAAGCTGCTTCGGAAGTAGATGGGTGGCTCACGGCCCAAACTGGAAATCTTGTCGTCGATCCTCAAACGGGTAAAAGTCCACATGAGATGGCAACACTTGTTGAAAAATCCTTGGATGATGGGACGATCCTATTTTCTGCAAAAGGAATCATAGAAACAGATACAAAGTTTAAAGTGAGAAATCCGACGATTAATATTAATACCAAAGGAAAAGAGCTTCATCTTCCTGCAATTATTCTCGAGATTCGTGCGGATTGTAAAGCCCAAGATCTGCGGGATGGGGGAGCCAACACACTGCGACAGCTGTATACGTTACGAAGTGGGGTGAAAGATGATTTGCTTCTCTATAATGCATCAATGCTTTCAAAGCATACACTTAAAGATCCATCGATAGGAAAGTTTCCAAAAATATAGTAGTGCGTGGCATTATTTCGCTAATCCTCGTTCTTCTGCTTCTCTGTTTGCTTTTTTGGCTTCTTCTTCTTGTCTTTTCATTTCTTTATATTCTGCTTTGGAAGGCATAGGCTGACCGGATTGTTCGTAATACACTTTGTCTGGGTGATGCGCGATCCAGTCTTGATAGTCTTTTTCGAGGGCTATGTTTGCTGCTTTTTGTTGTGCCTCTGCGATTTTTTGAGCACTTTGTGCATTTTCTCTTTTGACGCGATTGACCGTTTCGACTGTTTTTCTGATTTCATCAGGGTGCTCTGCGACGTATTTAGCAGTTTCAGTGGCAGCTTTTCCTAGCGCGTTGCCGACTTTGCTAGCATGTTCTGCAGCTTTGCCTGAATCGACGTAGTTATTTGTACGTGCTTTCATTTTGCCTACTTGTTCTGCTCCGTATGCTGCTAGATGCATGATGGAGTGAGCGGGTCCAGCACCGAGAAGAGGGAAGAGTGTTGCAAGTCCAGGGATAAGTGAAACAATAGAACCGACGTTTCGTGAGTATTTATTCTCTTTGATTACTCTGGGATCATTCCAAGGTTCGTTCAAAGCCAATATTTCCTGTGGAGTTACGCCATCGAGATACATATTTTTTGATAAATTAAGGTATAGCTTACGTAATAGAGTAGGGTTTGTTGATTCCTCGTCAAATATCGAACGACCTTTATCAGTTCTTTCACCTAGAATTGTAACTGCTTTTCGACCGATATTTATGTTATTAAACCAATCCTGAGTGATGCCAATCCCTAGACCAACAAGTCCGCTATCTATGACTGTGGCAGTGACACCAAGAACCTTGCCCCATTTTTTCCATTTTTCTCCTGATTCTATGTATGCTTTTGCCCGATCTTCATTATCGAATGTTTTAAGTATATTTTCATGGGCCTTCACAAAACGATCTTCAACGCTTTTAGGCCCAATGCGATCCAGCCATTTATTGACCGCATTTTTGACGCCTTTGACGAGTTTGGAGTCTTCTTTTAACAACGGTTTAGGCTGCTCTGGTTTGGCGGAGGCATAAAAGACGGGGCCCTCCTTCGCTAAAGCTTCGGCGGGTAAAGATGGTGTTTCGGTCATGAGGATATTAGACGTGTTGCGTAATTCCCCATAATCAGGCACACTAAAGGGATATGAAC
>CAYIBX010000015.1:0-29575 GCA_964361785.1 uncultured Gammaproteobacteria bacterium
CATATCCCTTTAGTGTGCCTGATTATGGGGAATTACGCAACACGTCTAATATATAGAAGTACACTGTTCGTTATACGTCATAATACGACGAAATATTTACTCAATCGAAGAAGAACTTTTGAAAATTTTGGGCTTTAACCAATCAGATGGTGGAGGAGATTTTGGTGTGACTGGTTCAGTAACGACAGAGGGAGGCATATCAATTTGTGTAGGCTGTATTGCTGGTTGCACAACAGGTTGTACTTGTGGCGCGACAAAAGTGGGAACTGATTGCTGTTGAATCGGTGTTGAGATTACTGGCTGTGGTTGTGATTGCGCTTGCGGAACTGATTGTGACTGTGTTTGTGGTAATGGTTGTAATACCACGGGCCCCTCCACCCCAAATCGTTTCGCTCCTGCCTTAAGACACACCGATGCTACTTCAAAGGCCATCGACGTCACATTTGCATTTTTAAATGAATTCGTTGCGCTATAAATCGCGTTTAATAAATTCGTCGCAATGTCTGTGGTTAATTTAACCCCAAGCGTTGCTAAAAATTCTGCAACGAGTTCTGTAGAGGATGACGCAACAGGATCAACAAGATTTATCGCACCATAATTGGTATTTTCATTATGTCGATCAATGTTAATAATTGATTTCCCTGCAAATTGATCTTTATTTTCGGTATATAATTTCCCAAAATCTCCAAAATGAACCGTATCAACGGTAATAATACAGTCGGCGGACACACCTTGATAGGAATATTTTGCCTTTTCGGCAGTAAATGGCTCGTGGCCTGGCCTATGTTCTACGACCAGATTAAACTTTTTATTTTCAATGTTATAACTTACCTTTTCGATTGACCCATCTTCGTAATCAAGCGAAATCACAAAATTTTTCTTCCCAAATTGTCGAGATACTTTGTCAACCCCGACAAAACTTGAAAGCTCCACAGTCATCGGATCATCACACAAAACCGTCGCGGTTTTCCCCAGTGATACGAGTCCTAGTGCAAGTGCTAAACTGCCCCCCACACTGTCCATAGTAGGACGGGTGTGTGTGACGATCACGATGTCTTTGGCTGACATGACGATGTCTTTGGCTTTGGCTAATGCTTGTTCGTAGTCCATAATAAATACAGCAAACTATCCTGTAGTATAGGGGATTATATCATCTTGGAGTGTAAAATCAACTTTTTTGTCAAAAAGTACACCACACTCGCCTCCTGCTTCCACTTTAGTAATATCATCTTTACCTCTGTGAAGCGACTTTATACGCACGCGCATGATTTCTTCTTCCCCGCGCATAATGCGCACACTATCGCCTCTGGCTAACCTTCCAGAAATGACTTTTGTGCCTGCAATGCGGTCTTTATCAAATGGAAATTCAGCGACAATTTTAGCCTTGCCTAGATCACGCTCTAGAGAAAGCACCTCCGCCATACCATCCACCACATCTTTCATTTCATCTAATAGCTCGTAAATAATGGAATATGTGCGGTATATCACTTTCTCTACCCGAGCCAATTTTTCTATCGCACTATTTATCTTTACGTTAAACCCAATCATGATGGACCCAGTTGCTTTTGCTTCTAAAATATCTGCTTCTGTAATGTCCCCTAATCCTGTCCGAACTATTTCTACTTTTTCTGAAGGTAACGCTTGGATAATAGCTTCAAGAGACCCCGATACATCAGCCTTAATACTTAACTTCAATTTCTTTTTATCTGATTCAAGCATCGTCGCCAAAAAGTCTATGGCATTGGATGGCTTCATAACCCGATCTACAAGTTTTCGAGGAATGAGACCTTGAATGTCTGTAAGTATTGATCCCACGACCGGCAATGTCGTAAATCCCATAATCTCACATGGCATCGAAGGATCTGCTTCAATTATTTGTTTTCCTGTTTCATCTAAAAGCGCTCGCACTTTACACATAACTTCATCAAATTCATAAAGCTGCATGCCTTTTTTAAGCGTGCCTTCTTTTACAAGTACTGTTGCCACTAGTCCTACAGATTTGTCGAGCCTCGTTTCTATAACTACTGCGGAAAGTGGTGTTTTTTTGTCTCCCGTTAATCCCTTCATATCAGCCATCAGAAGCAGGAGCTCTAATAAATCTGGTATTCCAGTCCCTTTGACCGCGGACACTGCCTGAAATGGGATATCGCCACCAAACCCTTCAAGTTGAACGCCGTTTTTAGCTAGGTCTGACTTTACCTTGTCCGCCATCGCACCTTCTTTATCTATTTTATTGATTGCAACGACCATAGAAATACCAGCAGCTTGAATTTGTTTAATCGACTCAATAGTTTGAGGCTTTACACTGTCGTCCGCTGCTACGACAAGAATCGCGATGTCCGCAATACTTGCCCCTCTGCTTCGCAACTGTGCAAAGGCTTCATGACCAGGAGTATCAATAAATGTAATGAGTCGATCTGTACCCCCTTTTGTATGAACAGAGATCTGATACGCACCGATATGCTGCGTTATCCCACCATGCTCAGAACTAACGACGTTTGTTTTTCGAATAGTATCAAGAAGGGTAGTTTTTCCGTGATCAACGTGACCTAATACCGCGATAACGGGTGGCCTTGAAGACTCTGGCTGTATCGCTTTTTTTACCATATTCTCTATACTGTAAAAAATCAGTTGCCATACCTTATTCTTTGGATGCTTGAACCTTTTTTGGCGCTGCATCTTTTATGGTAACTTTTTGTGCATTTTCTGTTTCTATAACCGGCGTTTCTGTTACAGTCACCTCTTCAACTTTTTCAACGATTTTTTCTTTCACAGAAATTTCAGGCAGTGTCGCGACAGGTTTTCCTTTGATATCAATCTTCCATCCGGTTAGCTTAGCGGCTAAGCGTACATTTCCGCCATCACGACCAATTGCTAACGATAATTGATCTTCTGGCACAGTCACTTCTGCTTCAAGTTTTTTTTCGTTGAGTATTATATCAATGTCATGTGCGGGAGCCAACGATGCGATGATAAACTGCTTTGGATCATCACTCCATTGGATAATATCTACTTTTTCATTGCCCCCGAGTTCTCCTATAACTGCTTGCACGCGCACTCCCTTTTGACCCACACATGATCCCACTGGATCAACGCCGGGTGTTGATGAAAAAACAGCAATTTTCGTACGATTCCCCGCTTCGCGAGCAATTACTCGAAGTTCTACAGATCCTTGCGCTACTTCCGGCACTTCTCTGGCAAACAATCCTTGAACTAATCCTTTATGAGCACGAGATACAATGATTTCATTGCCCCGCATAGTCTCACGAATTCCTTCTATATAAAACGTCAATCGTTGATTCAAATGATACCGCTCTCCTTGATTTTGCTCTTGCGTAGGCATGACAGCCTGTGTACGACCGATATCTACAATGATATTTGGTCCATCAAATCGCAAAATCATACCGGGAACAATTGAGCCCACTTTTGCTTCAAAATCAGAAAGAACTGCTTGTTTCTCGGCTTCTCGTATTCGCTGTAAAATAACTTGTTTTGCAGTTTGAGCCGCAATACGCCCAAATCCTGGAGGAGTCACATCTTTGCCTTCTTTGATGACTTTCGCTTCACCAGTATCAGCATCAAGCGTGACCGTGATCTCCAACGTTTCATCCAAACCATAGTCCTTACGGTATGCCGCCAAGATAGCAGCCTTTATAGTCTCCATGACGACCACAACATCAATCCCTCGCTCTGTGGCGACCTGATTTAACGCTAAAGCAAATTCACTGCGTACAACTGCTGGCATCGTAGTGTCCGCAGCCGATCCGCTTCTTCGCGGAAGGCTAGCGGCCTCTCGACCCGCCGATAAACGCTCCTTGAGCCGCTGTTCGAATGAACGAAGGCGAAAGGAAAGTTATGGCGGGTAACTTATTTTTTATTAAAATTATTAAAAAAGGTGGGTCTCCCCACCTTCACCCACATCGTAATAGTACCTATTATATAATCTTGATAAGAATACGTCAACGTTACTTTCAGATACCCGTATACCTAAGCTCCTCAAACAATGCTTTCTGTTGTTTATTAAGTCTCGTCGGGACAGCCAACTGTATACGAACATATGCATCCCCTCTACCGCTTCCTTGTACATGAGGAATGCCTTTGCCCCTGAGTCTGACAAGCGTACCAGCCTGCGTACCTGGTTGTATACGAATGCTTACTAAACCATCAACTGTTTTTACATCGACAACTCCCCCTAAAGCTGCAAGTGTATACGGAATATTTTCAGTTACGATTACGTCATACCCTTCCCTCTCAAACCGCTTATCATTTCTCACGTCTATGACTAAATCAAAATCATCAAATCGAATGCGTGATCCTGTATCCACTCCTGCAGGAATTTTAATTGTTTTTTTGACAGATCCATCCCCTGCGTCGCCTCTGGGGACATGAACCTCTTTTGTCACACCCTTTACCGCATCTATAAAATCTATGGATATCTCATAGGATGGGTGCACTCGTCGACGACCACCCCAGCCAGAGGCTGGTCCGCCTTTGGCGGAAAATCCACCCCCAAAAAATTGTTCAAAAATTTCAAATGGATCTATAAAGTCAGCATTACCCCAGCCAGAGGCTGGTCCGCCTTTGGCGGAAAATGGATTTCCACCACTTGAGGAATACGAGTAACTAAATGGCCCTTGTCCCGCGTAGCCGGATCCCGCTCCTCGGGACTGACCACCGCCCCACCCCCCTGCTCCTCCTTGCGAAAAAGCATCGTGTCCAAATTGGTCGTATTGAGCGCGCTTCTGTGTGTCAGAAATTACAGCATACGCTTCATTGATTTCTTTAAATTTCTCGTTAGCTCCCGCTGTTTTATTTCTATCCGGATGCCACTCTAAGGCCAACTTTCTGTAAGCCTTTTTTATCTCATCCACAGAAGCAGTTTTGGATACCCCCAATATTTCGTAATAATCACGTTTTGTAGACATACAGGTATCTATTATATCAATTAGGCGCGCTCATCGCGCGCCTAATCCTAACCTCTTACTCTTTTAGTATTAACTCACCACTTCTCCTTCTTCAACCTTTTTATCATCTTTTTTGACTCCATCATCAGCTTTAGGTTCTTCCCCCGTTGGAGGAGTCTGACCTTCTGCTGGTGGTTGTTGGTACATAGAAGCACCCAATTTTTGCACAACGTCTGAAAGCTCAGACGTCTTTATTTCCAAATCCTCTTTTGATCCAGTTTCTAAAATATCTTTGAGGGCCTTCACCTTTTCTTCTATCGCGGTCTTGTCTTCTGGTTTTGCTTTCTCTCCCGCATCTTTGACCATTTTTTCTGCAGTGTAGATCATGTTATCAGCTTTATTTCGCGCTTCAATCCGATCTTTTTTCGCTGTGTCTTCTGCAGCATGCTCTTCTGCTTCCTTGCGCATCTTTTCTATTTCATCTTTAGAAAGACCAGTCGATCCAGTAATTTTTATACTCTGGGTTGTGCCTGACGCTTTGTCTTTTGCAGTCACGCTAAGTATCCCATTTGCGTCAATATCAAAAGATACATCTACCTGAGGCACGCCCCTTGGGGCCGCTGGAATACCAGAAAGAATAAATCGGCCAAGTGATTTATTATCAGTCGCCATTGGTCGCTCTCCTTGTAAAACATTTATCTCAACAGATGTTTGACTATCGGCCGCTGTTGAAAAAATCTCAGATTTGGTCGTCGGTACGGTCGTATTTCGTGGAATAAGCGGTGTTGATACCCCTCCTAATGTTTCAACTCCTAATGTTAATGGAGTAACGTCAAGAAGTACTACGTCTTTGACATCACCAGATAACACTCCCGCTTGCACAGCCGCACCAACTGCGACCACTTCGTCTGGATTGACGGTCCTATTAGGATCTTTACCAAAAAATGACTTGACTGACTCGTACACTTTCGGCATACGCGTCATACCACCGACCATGACGATTTCGTTGATATCAGTCACTTTCATCTTGGCGTCTGTCAAACACTTCTTCACTGGCTCTATGGTCTTTTGAATCAAATCATCCACAAGTGACTCAAACTTTGCTCTCGTCAACTTCATTACCAGATGAAGTGGTCCATCCTTGCCTTGTGTGATAAAGGGCAAGTTCACCTCAGCTTCCATTGACGTTGATAGCTCGATCTTTGCCTTCTCCGCGCCATCTCGTAGCCTTTGCAGAGCCTGTGGATCTTTACGCAAATCGACATTGTGTTCTTTCTTAAACTCATCAGCCAAGAAATCCAACAGTCTCTTGTCAAAGTCATCGCCTCCCAAATGAGTGTCACCGTTGGTTGACTTCACTTCATACACTCCTTCACCTAACTCGAGGATAGAAATATCAAACGTTCCTCCACCTAAATCATACACAGCTATCGTGTGCACATTTTTCTTATCCAAGCCGTACGCAAGCGCTGCAGCAGTTGGCTCATTTAGTATGCGCATAACTTCTAGTCCCGCAATCTCTCCGGCTTGCTTGGTCGCTTGCCTCTGACTATCATCAAAATATGCTGGCACAGTGATCACGGCCTGCTTTACGTCAGTACCCAAGAAATTCTCCGCATCTTTTTTGATTTTTGCTAATATTTTTGCCGAAATTTCTTGTGGGGTAAATTCTTTCCCCTCTACTTCTACAACTGCCATGCCATTTTTTCCGGATTTAATCGTGTATGGCAACCACTTCGCATCAATTTGTACCGAAGCGTCAGTAAACTTTCTTCCCATCAGACGCTTTGCTGAAAAAATCGTTGTTTTTGGATTTAATACCATCTGGCGTTTGGCTACATCACCTGCAACGTTTTTAATAGGATCCACCACAGAAGGAATTGTATTTCGGCCTTCTGCAGAATGGATAACCGTTGGTGTACCGCCCTCCATAACGGCCACACACGAATTTGTTGTACCTAAATCTATACCAATAATTTTTGCCATATATTTTTCCTCCTTTTAAATAAATTTATACTTTTACCGCCTCGTCTGATTGTTTTCCCACTTTAACGCATGCCACGCGTAATACTTTCCCCCGAAACGTATATCCTGATAGTGTTTCATCTACTACTATATCGCTTTCTCCTTCGACGACCTCTATGCACTCCATTTCGTGAGGGTTAAATGGTTTACCGGCGACAGTCATTTTTTCTACACCCTGTTCTTCTAAAACAGCTAATAATTGTTTGTAAGCCAAATCAAATCCTACATCTTTTATATGTGCTTGTACTTTTGCAAACGTATCCACAACAGGTAAAAGTCGTCCCATGACAATCTCTGAGGCATACAGTCGAGCTTCTTGTACCTGATCACGTGATCGTTTCTCCAGATTTTGATAATCTGCCACCGCACGGATGTATTTATCTTTCCAATCTTCTCCCTCGTGTACCACCACAGGTTCTTCGACTGTCTTTGGTTCTTCTACATCTGACACTGGTTGTTTTTTTGTGTTCATACGATTACCAACTCGTCGCAAATTCATCTATGAGATTACCCATATACCGCACTATCGGAATGACAAATGGATAATTAAGCCTCGTTGGACCGATGACTCCGATTGCCCCTATGACATGGGTTGTCGCAAATCTTCTACATACAAATCCACACTGAGACAACGGTCCAAGCGTCAAATCTGTTCCCACGAGAATTGAAAACGTATCCTGATGCTTCTCTAATATCTTCCACCAAAAATCAAACTGATCGAGCGTTACTAACAAATCGTGCGTAAGTTGATAGTCATAAAATTCAGGCATCGCTAAGATGTTTGCTGCCCCCGCATAATACAAATCTCCCTCATTTGTCGCAGTGATAGCCAACATATGCGTTGACTCAGCCAATGTCTTTGTCGCTTCGCGTAAAAGCTTATCTATTTCCTGTCTATGATTCCAAATTTTTTCCTTCACAGCCACTTCTTCCGCGACCGACATATCCTTCGGCTTCATCAAATGATCCACGTAGTAACGGAGGGCCACAGGTGTCGGGCTTCTCCCAGCTGACGTATGCGGCTGATTAAGCATTCCAAGATCTGTTAACCTCACCATTTCGTTTCGAATAGTGGCAGGAGAAACGCCGAGACTATATTTTTTTTCTAGAGTCTCAGATCCCACAGCCTCAGCAGACGCGATATATTCATCGATAACCGCTTTTAATATCTGTACTTGTCGCGGCGTCAGATCTGTAATACTGTCCATAATTTTTATGAAAAATATCTAATTAGCACTAATATACATCGAGTGCTAATCTTGTGTCAATAGGTGTATTGCATCTCTAATCTATGTTGCGCATAATAGATAAAGACATGAAAAAAGTTGTTTTTATATTAATTGGAATTATTACCCTTCTTGCTATTCCCGCGACAGTATTTCTCGCGATGCGTACTCAAGAATTACGTAAAAAAGCTGCACCTGCTACATCATTGACACTCTCGCCAGCTACAGTAGCTAAAAAAGTTGGTGAAGAATTTACACTTGAAATCAAAATTAATACCGCCGAAAACCAAGTCGTTGCTACAGAAATAAATCTTACCTTCGATCCGACGAAACTTGAAGCGCTCACTATAGATAAAGGTGCCAAATTTCCTAACATTCTCTCTTCTGGGACCGTAGGAAGTGGGACCGCAACCATCGCTTTAGGCGCAGAAAATACAACATCACCGATTACAGGAGTGGGCACTGCAGCTGTCGTTACATTTAAAGCGCTCGCGACCACTACATCACCTGTATCAATTAGCTTTGCGCCGGAAACCTTTGTCGGAGCGCTTGGAGAGAGTACAACAAATGTATTAGTAAGCTCTATACCTGCTAGCGTTACTATCACTTCAAACGCTACTTCGGGAACAATAACACCTTCACCCACTCCAACTCCCACAGGATCATCACTGATTCCTACCCTTACTCCGACACCAACTGGTACACAATCAGGGGAAACTGGGGCATCTTCATTACAAATTACCGCGCCGACGAGTAATCAAGCATTATTAACGGATCAACCTACGTTAGTAGGTAAGGCACCTGCAAACTCTACCGTCACCATTACTATTTACTCTGATCCGATCACCGTGACTGTATTAGCTGATGCAAACGGTAATTGGAGCTATTCAGTGCCTAACCCGCTAGGATCTGGTCCACACACCATAGTCGTTGCAGCCCTTGATCCAATCACCAACCAAACAAACACTGCTACACTTGCCTTTGTAATTTCTGACGGAACAGAAAATGGTGCATCAGGAAGCGCTATGCCTGTATCCGGTACCGTTGAAAATACTCTTATTCTGTTTATGATAGGTATATTCTTTATATTCATAGGCACCCTGATACCAACATTTACAAAAATTCGTTTATGAGCATATATATACGACACGTTTCAAATCGCACCACATCCGTAATCTCACTTCTTGCCCTTTTGATATTTTTGCCTTTATTTCTTTTGGCTATTCGCGAAACCGTCACCCTTATTTCTCGGGCAAGTGGCAAACCCGCCAACATTGTTATAGACACCAAATCTCAACTTGAGCCTATAAAGACAGATTTTTATCATGCATTCGCGCAGGGCGGCGAGGAAAATAACGACATGATTGCCTCTATTATAAGCGACGTTAAAGCGCTTAAACCTAAATATATTAGAATCGATCACCTCTATGATTACTATAATGTAGTCGGAAAAAATGGCGATAGCCTCGTCTTTGATTGGTCGCGGTTAGATGCCTACGTGAATTCGATAACTGCAACAGGTGCCAAGCCCGTCTTTGCACTTTCCTACATGCCGTCAGTGATAGCAAAAGACGGCGTCATTATAAATCCACCAAACAATTGGAACGAATGGGCAACCGTCGTCCAAAGGACGATAGAACACTATAGCGGCAAAAGTGAACGCAACATGACGGGTATTATGTATGAAGTCTGGAACGAACCGGATCTTGCACAGTTTGGAAGCTGGAAAATGGGTGGAGACAAAAATTATTTAACCCTCTATCGCTATGCATCAATTGGTGCAAATAATGCCCAAAACAGCAATACTTTTTCTCTCGGAGGTCCGTCAACGACCGGATTATACAAAACATGGATTATAGGTCTAGTCAATTCTGGCAATCGCGTCAATTTCTTCTCATGGCACTCATACCTTTCAGACCCTGTCCGATTTGCCACAGACCAACGAAATCTCGTAAGCTGGCTCTTGCCCTACCCTAAGTATACGTTGTTACCCAAACTTATTACCGAATTCGGGTTTACAGGATCCAAAAGCCAAGGGTATTCTGGCACATTTGGGGCAGCACACGTTGCGTCGGTAATTCGTCAGCTCATCTCTGGAGGACCGACGTATCTTTTTAGCTTTCAACTCAAAGACGGACCACTTCAATCTGATGGAACAGGATGGGGACTTATTACACATGATGACAACGGACTCAAAAAGAAACCTCGTTATTATGTCTATAATTTTATCGATGCAATGGTGGGCGATAGACTGCGTCTTTCTGGAGAAGGAACATGGGTCACTGGTTTTTCCAGTATCAGAGATTCAGTCATTCGGACGCTACTAATAAACTTTGACGCAACTGGCAACCACACAGAAACTGTACCTATTACTTTTGTAAATCTTGATTCAGGAAACTATACGGTAAAGCAACGTTTCCTCGTTGGTCGTGAAACAACTACTGACATATCAGTCACTGAATCATCGTTCTCTACTACAATTACCATGCCCGCTCAAAGCGTCGTTTTATTGGAGATAACAAAGTCGAATTAAGAAACAGTATCAGTAGTCCCCCCACTTACGACCTCTTGTGCTGGCTCAAGGAAAAATCCGCGCATATTTCCTACTCGTTTTACAAATCGAAAGAGTGACTGAACTTGCTCTACACCCAAGACCCACGAAAAAAATACGTATGTTGTAAGTCCCACAAACGTCGTAAGACCGGTAAGAAGTAATAATCCAAAGGTACGCGTTGTATCAAACACGAGTTGATCTAATAACTTAATGGGTATATACAGAGCCACCCCCGTCACGAGGGCCGCGACACACATTTTCAACGAAGGCAAAAGCAACGCATGACTTAAAAATCCCTTTACGTGCTTATTTAAATAGAAAAGCAATAACAGTGCGTTAACTATACTTGCAACAGATGCGGATACGCCAAGCGACCAAACTGGCCATTTATAATACATGACAAACAGAACGCTCAGAAGCGAATTAATCAGTACTGAAATGATCCCAATAAGCACTGGTGTTTTACTGTCGTACAACGCATAAAAGGCGCGTGCCAATACCTGAACAATCGCTTGTGCAAAAAGCGAAATGCTAAATGCCGAAAGAGTCATGCCGGTAGCAACCGTAGCAGACCAGTCAAATCGTGATGCGCCAAACACGAGTCGAACGACCGGAACGCGCAACACGATAAAAAGAATCGATACAGGCAACACGAGAAATAGTATTTGATGAATAGCATTGATAATGATATGGGTAAATGATTCTTTATCTTCGCTCGCAGATACTTTTGAAAGCGATGGTAAGGCAGCTTGAGCAATGGTCGTACCAAATAATCCTACGGGCAGTTGCTGCAAATGTTGCGCAAAATTAAAAATTGTCACCATCCTTGCCCCTAACAGACTTGCCATCATCAGATCAATTGTTGTGTCTATCTGAGATATCGCAAGGCCAAAAGTTCTCGGGCCCATAAGCTTACCCACCTCTCGTACGCCAGCATGTTTGATGTTTAATGTGAATTTGTGTGCATAGCCTAATTTAAACAGCAATGGCACCTGTATAAGGGTAAATAGCAGTGCTCCTATACCAACGCCGATAATTGCTCCCCAAAGTCCAAAGCTATGCGAAAATACAAGGATTCCTATAATAATTCCGATATTATAAAGTACCGGTGCAGCCGCTGGGACGAAAAATAAATTATGTGACTGCAAAATGCCGGTAAATACATTGCCGATAAGAAGTGGCCCGACTTGAAATAAAATCATAAATCGCGTAAACGCGCTCATTTGTCGTATTTGATCAAGAGAAAATCCGGGCGCCATAAATCGTGACACCCACTCAGCCGCAAAAAAAACCGGTACTGCAAGGAAAAAAAACACCACCAAACTCAAATTAATCAGTGATGATGAAAGTATCTGTGCATTTTTCGTATCATTTTTGGCTATATAGCGCGAATATACAGGTATAAACGCAGACGTCAACGCTCCCATAACCAACAATTCAAATAATGCATTCGGTATACGAAATGCCGCAAAATACACACCCAACTCTTCGGGACCAAAGTATGAAGACAACAACCGATCGCGTACCAACCCCAATACCCGCGACAAAAAAACCATGCAGACTAACACAAGGGCCGCTGATCCTACAGAGTTCTGTTTTTTAGTAAAAATTGACCATACTCTGTCCATAGTTATCCGTATTGTATACTACATAATCCTTGACCTGCTAGATGTAATAGTCTATACTTTCCCTCATGCCTATCACAAAACAAGCGTCCAAAAAATTACGCCATGATCGCGTGCGTACGAAACAAAACGCAAAAATTCGGCATGATGTCGACATGATCGTAAAAAAAGCACGTAAAACCCCAAGTGCAAAAACGCTTTCCGCTGCATTTCAAATCTTAGATAAAGCAAGCAAAATGCATAGCATTCACAAAAATGCTGCTGCACGAACCAAATCCCGTCTTTCAATGCTATTGAAAAAATAAATTTTCCTCATCGTATCGCATTCGACATTCTTCTGTTGGCATTCTATACTTATTAGTGAATGTCTACAAAACAAATTTCCATCAATTTACTCGGCTCTCAAGACCTTGAGCACACACCGTGGGGTCGAATTATTTCGTGGGCTACCACCTACGGCAGATATATCATGATTACCACAGAGATTGTCGTATTACTCGCGTTCATTTCTCGATTTAGTCTCGATCGCAAACTTACAGATCTTACAGAAGAAGTAACGCAAAAACAAGCTATCATAGAAGCCAATAGTACTCTCGAACAAGATATCAAATCGCTGCAGTCTAATTTAACCTCAATAAAAAAATTATTAACAAATCAAAACCTTCCTGTAGATATCGTCACCAGCATGGAAACTCTTTTGCCATCTGACGTGTATCTTACGTCGTTTGAACTCTCCGCTACCAAATTATCGCTTGATGCCATAGCTGGATCGACGCAAGAATTTTCGCAATTCTTAGCAAATGCCCAAGCTACCAAACTTCTTCACAATGTAGTGCTTGGTGACATCAATAGAAATCCTCAAGTGGGCATAGAATTTCATCTGACAGCAGACACGAGCATAACCCAACCGACACCGCAAAAATAATATGAAACCGTCATTTAATTCAGCGACACTACCCACTAAATTAAAGCGCTTCTATCAAACAGCGCTCTCAGATAGTTTAAAAAAACCGAAATATCACGCATCATCTGCAGCAGTATTCTCATTTTTGGCAGTTTCACTCTTTGCGTGGTATGCAGTACGACCTACCGCCCAAACCATCATCCATCTGCGACGAGAAATTACTGACAAAATAGAATTAAATAAACAAATGGAGGACAAAATATCAGCGCTTATTGAAGCACAAGCCACGTATGAGAGTGTAGAAGATAAACTCCCACTTGTTGCGCAAGCGCTTCCTCATAACCCTGATGGCGTGATTCTTGCTCGGCAACTACGAAATTTAGCAAACATTTCTGGCAGCTCTATATCTGCCATTCAAATTCCATCTATCCCGCTTCTCTCTAAAGAAGCAACGATAAGCACCAAGCTAACACCAACAAAACCTATAGAAGAATTCCCTATCACGGTAGTTCTCTCTGGCCAATATGAAAACATTAAAGCATTCCTAAATGGGCTTTTATCCTTACGCCGTGTGACTGCTATAAACTCAATTAGCATCAAACGATTTACCCAACGGGAAGGCAGTGACGATTCTGTGCAAATTTCAATTGCATTACAATCATATTACACGACACAATAATACTATTACCTATGGAAGATGATAATAATCTACTACTTATTGCTGTATTTACGACACTCACCATTTTTTCTTGGGTCTTTTTTGAACTCGTCAAAACTACAAAAACCTCAACAGTGTCATCTAGTGTCCAGCGTATTACAACACCCTTGACGTCAAAAATTGACGTGGATGTCATCACAAATTTAGAGACAAAACAAACATTTGATTAATCTATGCCTCAGAAAAAAATACCAACACTCGTGGGTCTTCTGTTAGTTATCTTTGCTATTGTTGTGTTTAGTTTTGGCGTTGACCGCGTTGGCCCGCTTCTCACAAAAGCAAACGTATCAGCCTCACCTACCAATGTCATGTTTTCAAACATAAGTGATACCGGATTTACCGTAAGTTGGACGACTAAAACCCCCGCGACAGGAGTAATTACTGTAGAATCGGCAAGCGCTAAACTCGGTGTGGTCTATGACGAACGGGATACGACACGGGTGTCCTCACTTAATCAAAAAAATCTCGGCGTTTACCTTACTCATGCAGTTACATTTCGAAATGCAACGGCAAATACCAATTATCGCGTGATAATTATTTCAAATAGCGCACAATTTCTCGACAAAAACAATGCCCCACATGCTATAAGAACAGGTTCTAAACTTGCAGGCAATGGCACGGGTATCGAACCGGCGTTCGGGACAATGACGACAAACATTGGCAAACCCGCAGAAGGAGCACTCCTTTACCTCACGCTAGAAAATGGACAAACATTGTCTACACTCATCAAATCATCGGGTTCTTGGGTGATACCTTTAAATCTTGTTCGAGAAAAAACGCTTACCGCGTATATCACGCCCCAACAACGCATTGACGAAACACTTATCATCCGCACAAATATAGAAGAAACACAAGCTGCATCAGATACTTTAAACGACAATCCGATGCCTGAAATGATCTTAGGAAAAAGTTATGATTTCCGAAAAGTGCAGGCACATGCAACTGAAGAAAAACAACTTGCATCAGCTCCACCCACAGTGTTGGGGACATCAACGACCAAATCAATTGGAGTCATCGCAATCACCAAACCAAAAGATAACCAAGCGCTTCCTACAAATTTTCCGATCTTTCAGGGAACTGGAATTCCAAACAATCCTATAACCTTAATTATTGGCATCACCAATCCACAAGTTGGTCAAACCATTGTAAGCGCCGATGGTATCTGGAAATACACACCAACTGCCCCACTATCTGTGGGCAGACAAAGCGTCACTATGACGACAAAAGATGTACTAAACAAACCAGTCGCTATGACACATATATTTGAAATACTAAAAAGTGGTACACAGGTATTGGGTGATGCGACGCCGTCTGCTACCCTAACCCCCACACCGGTATTACCAACGCCGACTGATACTCCTGTAGATACAGCGACTCTGTCGGGAGAACCTATACCAGACACAGGATTCCCATTGCCACTTATTTTACTGTTGACAATCGGAACGATCCTTATCACAAGTAGCGGATTTGTATTGTTAAAATCAGAAAACGGTATTGACAGTTGAAAGTATAGTTCTGTAAGCTGAAAGAAGGAAGATTATATCTTCTTTGTTTGTATATGATAGATGACACAAATACTCCCACAATAAATACACCAACTCCAAAAGAACCTGTTGCACCGCAACCTGTGTCGGATGTGGTCGAAACAATACTAAATAATTCATCAACCGTAATCGCAAATCCACCAGAACCTGTTGGCGCTGTAGCGACACCAGAGCATGCACCACCCGCAAGTGACACGAAACCTAAAAAACGAAACAAAATACCACTTCTTATAGGATTGTTTCTCTTTTTAGGCGCTATACTAACGGGCGCGTATTTTGTGGCAAAACCAAGTAGTATAGCGGATTTACGAAGTGCAGCATATGCTCCATGTGAAGACGACTCAGAGTGTGGTGAGGGACAAGTATGCCGCGCAAATAGTGCTGGCCAAATGAAATGTGTCAACGAAGGCGGTATCTATGATGGCGGGGGAGGGGGAGGAAACAATGAATGCAATGCTGATAACTGCGACGAAGCTCTTGGTATGTATTGCAATGATAGAGGCCGATGTGTCAAAGAACTTTATAATCCCACGTGTGTTCCCGCATGTAGCAATGGATATACCTGTGAAGGAACCACCTGTGTCGCAAATACAGACACAGTAAAATGCGGGAGAAATAACGATATGGGTGCACCTGTTTGTTGTAACCAAGACTGCCCTGCTACAAATAGAGTCTGTGAAGGTAAAAATAGACTTGAATGTAATATTGGCGGTACTCATTGCACAATAGATGTCAATGGTTGTACCGAAGAAAAACCTGAGGATAAGCCTCTTGCTACCCCCACCTCTGTCTCTGCCATCTGTACAAACATCAAGGTCTACAAAAATGGTGTACAGGTGACTCCCTCTACATTGTTGCCTAGTGACATTGTGGTCATTGCTGTTTTAGGCACTGGAGATCCTACGAAAGCTAAATTTAGAGTCAATGGTGAACAACTTGCGGAAGATACGGATGATGATCCCAACTGGACCATCTCAACGACAAAAAATGCTTCACAAGAATATACCGTGACCTATACCATACCAACGGGTATCACAACATTCTTGTTTGAGGCAGAAACCTTTGCACAAGGAGCATGGCACTAATCTATGAACTTTTTTAAAAAATATTGGTATTTGATCGCCGTCACCATCATTACGGTGGGACTTGGGGTGGTTGCGTATTTAACGTCTACGAAACTGGATACTTCAAATCCTGTGGCACCAAACGTCCCGCAAGTGACGCCAAAAGCAACAAGCAATGCGTGTAAAGTATCCTTTAGCATCACAGTAAATACTCCTACACCTACAAACACTGGTGCTCCTACACAGACACCCACCAATACACCAACCAATGCTCCGACCAGCACGCCAACGCCAATTGGGAATACGACTCCTGAGTGTACGGATCTTGCACTAAGTCCCACGACAGGCGTCCCTCCGTTTACCATCACCCTGACGTGTACAGGGAGAGATCCTGATGGAGACATCACTGCAGTAGAGTTCACTCTTCCTGATGGTACAACCAAACTCGTTGAACAAAACGTAGGAAGTCCAGGATCATTAACAACGACCTACACCGTGTCACAAAATGGGTCCTACAACTTCTCCTGTCGAGTGAGAGACAATACACAAAAATTCTCAGGAGTTCCTGAGGTGTGTAAAAAGTCCGTAAACTTAAATGTTGAGGCGACTCCTACACCAGTAAAACTCGCAGTTCTTCCCACACCAATCCCCACACCAAAGATTCCAGTCTCTGGTATACCATCAGTCTTAGGAGCATCTGTCGTGGTGGGAGGATTTCTTCTTCTTCTCTTTGGATTAGCGTTCTGAAATTCCTTCACTTGACCTTTATTATCACTATAAAGTACTGTTGATATACAGAGTAATTTCTGTCGTTTTATATTGAACTTATGGTAGATGATACGAGTACTAAAGTAGAACCAAATGTGCCAATTGCAAAGACTCCAACAGAGCCACTCCCAGAACCAATTGTCACGCAACAAACCGCCACACCGCAAACAATTTCTGCATCTGATACAGACGCATCTTTTGTACTTGATCAGGTATTACAGACACCAAAGGTAACAGTCATCCCAAAAGAAACACAAAAAGTTCAAGATCCCCCACACGATATTCCACAATCTTTCTCACCAAAACCCAGACGAAAAAATTCTGCGGGGATACTGATAGGACTCATTCTCTTTTTGAGTATCGTAGCAACGGGCGCATATTTTGTAGCAAAACCGGGAAATCTAGCAGACACAAGGGGCAAAGCAGCATATGATTCTTCCTCATGCCCAGCCGGAACAGCGTTGTCCTGTGCAAGCCCCGCGGTAACCATTTGTTATAATTTCGCCGATACTTGTACACAATTATTTCCTTCGAAGTCAATCGGACCAAGTGAACAATGTTCTGGTGGTAATGCGTGCCAAACGAATTGCGGTTGTTGTCCTGCGGGCTCTGTCGTCAGTTGTGAATCTGGCACACATCAGTATACGTATCGTAGCGGACACACCAATAATAAGGGAAAACCAACCTCTCCAAAACTCTGTGATACAGGAGCATTTATCTCCGATACAGGAAGTTCAGACTGCAAATATGATGGCTATGATGAGCTCATTGATTGTCAGTACACCAGTACGTGTACACAACCGTGTAGCTGTACACCAGTATCTAATTCCCCCACTCCAACGGAGGGAACCTCCTCCCCCACCCCCACCTCTGTCTCTGCCATCTGTACAAACATCAAGGTCTACAAAAATGGTGTACAGGTGACTCCCTCTACATTGTTGCCTAGTGACATTGTGGTCATTGCTGTTTTAGGCACTGGAGATCCTACGAAAGCTAAATTTAGAGTCAATGGTGAACAACTTGCGGAAGATACGGATGATGATCCCAACTGGACCATCTCAACGACAAAAAATGCTTCACAAGAATATACCGTGACCTATACCATACCAACGGGTATCACAACATTCTTGTTTGAGGCAGAAACCTTTGCACAAGGAGCATGGCACTAATCTATGAACTTTTTTAAAAAATATTGGTATTTGATCGCCGTCACCATCATTACGGTGGGACTTGGGGTGGTTGCGTATTTAACGTCTACGAAACTGGATACTTCAAATCCTGTGGCACCAAACGTCCCGCAAGTGACGCCAAAAGCAACAAGCAATGCGTGTAAAGTATCCTTTAGCATCACAGTAAATACTCCTACACCTACAAACACTGGTGCTCCTACACAGACACCCACCAATACACCAACCAATGCTCCGACCAGCACGCCAACGCCAATTGGGAATACGACTCCTGAGTGTACGGATCTTGCACTAAGTCCCACGACAGGCGTCCCTCCGTTTACCATCACCCTGACGTGTACAGGGAGAGATCCTGATGGAGACATCACTGCAGTAGAGTTCACTCTTCCTGATGGTACAACCAAACTCGTTGAACAAAACGTAGGAAGTCCAGGATCATTAACAACGACCTACACCGTGTCACAAAATGGGTCCTACAACTTCTCCTGTCGAGTGAGAGACAATACACAAAAATTCTCAGGAGTTCCTGAGGTGTGTAAAAAGTCCGTAAACTTAAATGTTGAGGCGACTCCTACACCAGTAAAACTCGCAGTTCTTCCCACACCAATCCCCACACCAAAGATTCCAGTCTCTGGTATACCATCAGTCTTAGGAGCATCGGTCGTGGTGGGAGGGTTTCTTCTCCTCCTTCTAGGATTGGCGTTTTAAAAACTCGTATATGTCTTATAGGTCTTATTAGACTTATAAGTCTAATCTGCCTTTAATGTATTCATGTATTTTCTCAAAAGACTCCTTCGGCAACAGCACATATCTGCCATACCAACTTTGCGGAGGCGTATAAAGCTGATCTTCTATCGATAGTTGCCCTGACTTCCCCTCCCCTATGCCGATAAATAATTTACCCAATGTCATAAGTTCCCCAACATTCATGTCGGTATCAGAGGCCTCTTCAAATGCTTTATATAATAAAAGTACAAGGGAGGGCTTTGTCAACACATCTTTTGACATCAATCGCTCTCTTACCGCAAGAAGAACTTCTTGCTGACGCTTTCCGCGGGCAAAGTCCGTTCCCTCTCCCCCCATAGCATTTCTGCTTCGAACGTACTTTAAGGCTCTATTGCCATTCATTTGTTGAATTCCCGCTTGAAATGAAAGCGTTTCAAATCTACACATATATTCTTTATCTCCATCACACATATCATTTTCTTTTCCGGCGATAGGATAATCTGGGTCGGTAAATGCTATCGGAACGTCTATCGTAATCCCACCGACTAAATCGATGATTTTTTCAAATCCTAAAAAGTTAAACACCAACGTATGTTGTATGGGTAATCCAACCATGTCAGAAATTATCGCCTGCGAAAGTACTATCCCACCACCCTTTCGCTTCTGTTCTCCATAATAATAGGCGCTATTTACTTTGTCTTTGAGGGTATCAGACCAAATATCGCGAGGCACAGAAATCATAGAGAGTGATTTCTTTTCAGGATGAAACGATAAAACAAGTTGTGTGTCCGTAAGGTCAGCTCCGTCATGCTCACCTCCCGCAATGCCAAGAAGCAATACGTTTACCCTGCCATCAATCGCCCCCAGATCAACGCCGTTGCCAAAGACGAGCGAGAGAGTGGCGCGAGGTGTCAAACCCGTCTCAAGCATAAACGTATTGGCAATTACAATTCCTTTCGCAAGAAAAATAAGAAGTGCAACGATAATCACAAAAAAAACAAGAAGAACAATCTTTGATATCGGCCGTCGATTAATCGTGTGATGCATAAGAAATGAGTTGTATAAATTTCTCTGCTTCAAGGCTTGCGCCCCCAGGCAATACGCCGTCAATCGCCGGTTGGGACACAAATGATGCAACATTTTCTGAAGTGACACTTCCCCCGTAGATTACGGTAGCTATCTTATATTTCGTTTTAATATTGACTATAACCGCATTTGCGTTCTCGGGTGTATCAGTTTTTCCAGTGCCAATAGCCCACACAGGTTCATACGCGACTACATCCACGCCCTGCGGCACAATTGTTATATCATCAGATACACAGTAAATAATCTTCAAGCCAACACTTTTTGCCTGTTCTACTTTTTTTTGGAGCATATCATCTGTCTCGCTAAAGTATTTTCTTCTCTCAGAGTGGCCAATAATCACCCAGTCAGTACATTCCTTAATTTGTCGAGCGCTCACTTCACCTGTATATGCACCATCACCAAATGGTGATACATCTTGCGCCCCACACAAGAAAGATAAATTTTTGGATTTCATTACTCCAAGCAGGGTATATGGCATACAGACGACAATGGTGACATTTTCCCATACGGTGTTGAATTTCCCAATCCAATCTTCCGCTTCACTTAGTGTTTTATTACTTTTCCAGTTTCCAGCGATAAAGAGTTTTTTCATATGCTAAGATTATAATCTATGTCTTCTACCCTTCTCAATGACCTCAATAGTGATCAGCAAAAAGCGGTCAAGCAAACTGAGGGACCGGTGCTCATTTTAGCAGGTGCAGGAAGCGGAAAAACGAGAGTTCTTACCTATCGCGTCGCGTATCTTATAGCCGAAAAACTTGTAGCAGGAACAAATATTCTTATGCTCACGTTTACCAATAAAGCAGCCGAAGAAATGAAGCTTCGTATTCGTACGCTCTTAAAATCACAAAAAATATCGGACATGCCGTTTGCAGGCACTTTTCATTCACTCTGCGTAACCATTCTTAGAAAATACGGCTCTCACCTCAATATTCCTACTAACTTTAGTATCTACGATGACAATGACCAGATAGATGCAATCAAGCAAGTGATGGTTCGCTTGGATATTTCACAAAAACAATACAACCCGCGAGCAGTACTCTCCACCATTTCTCAAGCAAAAAATGAAATGATTCCAGCTTTAGAATATCCGCAATATGCAAGAGGTGACTTTCAGGAGACAGTCGCCCGCGTGTACCTTTCCTATCAGCAGCTTCTTGTTACCAATGGAGCACTCGACTTTGATGATTTACTGTTTAAAACAGTGGTACTGTTTGACAAAACTCCGCAAGTGCTCGGGTTTTACCAAAATAAATATCACTATGTGCTCGTCGATGAATATCAGGATACCAACAAAGCCCAATATATACTCACAAAACAACTCTGCTCAAGATGGCGAAATGTCACAGTCGTAGGCGACGCGTCACAGAGTATTTATAGATGGCGGGGTGCTGATTTTCGAAACATAGTAAACTTCAAAAATGATTTTAAAGACACAAAAACATTTGAACTCGAGCAAAATTATCGCTCAACACAAATTATTCTTGACGCGGCGTTTGGCGTGATTGGAAAAAATACATCACACCCCATACTAAAGCTTTGGACCGATAGAGGGACTGGCGAGAAAATTAGTCTCTATGGAGCTCGAAACGAACACGATGAAGCATCATACATTGCCCAAACAATTCTTCTCTCGAGAGAGCCTTTTTCTCATTTTGCAATCCTCTATCGTACCAACGCGCAATCACGAGTTCTTGAAGAAAATTTTATACGAAACGGCATTCCGTATGCACTCGTAGGAGGCACAAGATTTTATGACCGCAAAGAAATTAAAGACGTTCTTTCTTATTTGCGACTCGTAGCAAATCCTCATGACACAGTCTCGTCTGTACGAGCTGAAAAGCTTGGAAAAACAAGATTTGCCAAATTCCAATCGTATTACGATACGATAAAAAGTGATAATAAGCTCATAACACTTACCACTCTTGAACTTCTCGACACTATCCTTAAAAAAACGAATTATCTTGAGCTCTATGACGCAAATGTCGAAGAAGAAGCTATACGGCTTGAAAACATAAAGGAGTTACGCTCTGTCGCCACAGAGTTTCCGGATCTGACTGAATTTCTTACCAATGTAGCCCTCGTTGAACAAAAGTCGACCATAAACAAAAAATATGATGACCAACGAAACGTCGTCACGCTGATGACGCTTCACGCGGCCAAAGGGCTTGAATATGAAACCGTATTTATTATCGGTATGGAGGAAGGAATTTTCCCTCATAGTAGATCGCTTATGGAGAAAGAAGAATTAGAAGAAGAACGGAGACTCTGTTACGTTGGCATCACGAGAGCGAAAAATAAATTGCATATTACCTATGCCAATCGTCGATTATTTTTTGGTACGAGGACACAAAATATGATCTCAAGATTTTTGGCAGACATCCCAGAACATATGCTCGATGTTCAGATTTCACTCTCAAATGATAGGAATTTTGGTGAAGATACGCTTCTTCTTTAAAAGAAATATGACCAGACAACTAAAAACAGCGTTCCCACGACCACCATAGTTGCAAGAATCATTTCGATTACGATAAACACTTTTGCGACCCCATGAATATTACCAAAATGAAACAGCGGAGGAAGAATTCTCGGGTCAATAGGAAGCCAATCCTGTTTACCGTTCTTTTTCATATACATATTGTACCACAAGAAAAAACCAGCGATAATACGGTGTATGGCTTCCCTATCTATCGTTTACGAAATAGTCGATACTATCGATCCAAAGGTTTGGGATACGTACGTTTCCCATCCGCTTCAGTCCTACGCATGGGGAGAATTTCGTAAAGCCATGGGGGTCACCGTAGTGCGTATAACGGGCAAAAAAAACAATGCGATCTTTATCTGCTTTCAGCTCACCTTTCACCGCATTCCAAAGACCAACTGGACGATAGGCTACTTCCCCAAAGGTCCCCCAGCAAATAAACATATGCTTAACTTTCTTTCTAAAGTAGGACATAAACAAAAAGCGCTCTGTATACAATTAGAGCCGCTCGATATTTATACGCAATCAAACATAGAGGAATACTCTGTCCTAAATCTTCACGCGGCTTCCAGACCACTTTTTACGCCTCACACATTTGTAATAGATATAAATCCATCTGAAGAAAAATTACTGCAATCGTTTCACTCAAAGACCCGCTACAACATAAAGGTAGCCCAAAAACACGATGTCAAAATACGAGAAGATAATTCAGATGCCGCTTTTTTTTCCTATTTAAAGCTTACCGATGAAACGACAAAACGCCAACAATTTTATGCACACAGTCACACGTATCATACAACCATGTGGCATACGATGAAAAAAAATAATATTGCACATCTTTTCACAGCGACATATCAAAACAAGCTATTGGCGGCTTGGATTGTCTTTGTATGGAAAAACTGCATGTACTACCCGTATGGTTCGTCATCGCGCGAGAATCGTGAAGTCATGGCGCCTACGCTACTTCTTTGGGAGCTGATCCGCTATGGCAAATCAGTCGGCTGCACCGAATTTGATCTCTGGGGCGCTTTGGGTGAAAATCCAGATCCTAAAGACCCTTGGTATGGATTTCATCGATTCAAACATGGCTTTTCGCCTACTCTTGTGCGCTACGTAGGATCGTTTGATCTCGTGCTTTCCCCTGTTCTCTACAAACTCTTTACCTTCGCAAACGTTTTACGATGGTTTATCCTTACTCTCTTTCGTCGTGTGTAAGATACATATATGGAAATACAGCAATCCCCTCTGTTTGTTCAATACATCAAAAAATTAGGTTGGACTATTGAAAAAATCGGCAACTATACCATTTTTATCAAATCATTTTTCTTTATGGGAGCAATAGGGAAACTCCAACGCACAACTGCGTTGCCTTCTTCTACTAAAATTATTGCTTTGATAAAAAAACACCATATCAAATTACTCGTCATTGAACCAGACAGCAAAATATCTTCAAAAACATTTTCACTTTGGATTGACCATATTAAGTCATATGTACGGATTTCTACTGCGCATTACCTTTCAACGAAAACAATTCGTGTAGATCTTACGCCATCGGAAGAAAACATCTTTCACAATTTTAGAGAAGCAAAGCGCAGAGCGGTAAGGCGGGCAAAATCGCTCGGTGTTACGATCAGAGAATCTACCGATATACAAAAGTTTCTGACATTCAAGGGAATAACGGCAGGCTTTTTGGGTAACTTAACCACGTATGGCGTGAAGGAACTCTGGCCATATTTCTCCCCCAACAACGCAACTATACTTTTAGCGTACAACACAGATCAAAACGTTGTTGGTGGAGTGTTGCTTCTGTATTGGGACAATATAGCGTATTACTGGCTAGCAGGTGCTACAAAGGAGGGGAAAAAACTTTTCGCCCCCACACTTCTTGTGTGGGAATCTCTAACAACTGCTAAAAAGAAAGGGTGCACCTCTTTCGATTTTATAGGTGTATGGGATGAACGACTTCCGAAAGAAAATCTTAACTGGAAAGGGTTTACTAAATTTAAAGAAGGATTTGGCGGTAAGGAATTGTATTATCCACTTCTTCTCAATTAATTTATAATAGTGAAATAATTATTTGAATTGTCATTTGCGGTCATATACCCATTCGTCGTTCCATATATATATATTTTATAATTACCAGTGCCATAAATTGAATTCACCTGCCAGGAAAATGTATCCATGTCAGGAATGTTTTTAGCGATCATAGAACTAAATCCACTATCTGATGCGTATTGCAAATCAACGGTGTCGAAATTATGAGTCGAATTCCATTTGATCGTATACGTCGTTCCTATTGTTAATGTTTCTCCTCCATTTGGTGAAAGAATCTCAAGTGATGAAGCTACCGGTGTTGGAATCGGTGATGAAGTTGGATACAGGGACACTGATGGATACAGGGTCGGTGTTATGTACAAAATTGGTGTTGGCGTACCTAGAGGTGTTGTAGCAAGTTTTATGGTGAAAACCATAAACGTTGGGAACGTTGCTTTAATCGGTGGCCCCATGTATCCTACAGGTTGTCCTAAGGTAACTTTTTGTTCTTTGATTGTACCAGAAGTAACACCCGTTACTGTCACATATTTGTCTACGTATTGTTCAAAATCAATAAGTTTTTGTGGAGAAAAATAGCGACACATTAATTGTGCCCCCTTACTACTCCCACATGGATTAGTAACGTTTTGTGTCAACAAATACTCGCCACCTTTTTCCCCATTCCCCCCCTCTATAACAACCAGTTTATATTGAAATGCATCTGAATTTGGCGTTGAAAATCTTCGCAGATACCCATTTTTGGTTTCTGTTTTTTGTGGTGGTATCTTTGTCGGAACAGGAATTTCTTTCATCCCGATAAGTGCAATGTCATTAACTGATACTGTGGTATTCGCAATCAACGGGAGAGAAACAAATTGTATTTGTAATTCATCGACACGCTTAAGGCTGGAATCTTTGGAAAATTCAAATGAATATTCGTGTTCTTTTCCATCTGCAACTGCACTAATTTGTTGTTCTGTGACACTGAGTGATTTACCTTGATATTTCTGTGAAACCTTCATCACGAATGGGAATGCCTGTTTTTGTGTAATAGATGGTAGTATTCTTTCTTTCTTTATTTCTTTTCCTGTAGGTGTCGGCCTATCAACACTTCTTAGTGACGTTGCTACAGCAAGTCTTATTCTAAATTTGTTCGCTGGATACTTTAAGTGTGTTTGAACAATGGTATTAATCAATCGAGGCGTCAATTCTCGCGGTACAGATATTTTTTCCTTTGGATTAACAGTCAACTGATACGTTCCCTTAGAAACGACACCTGAAAAAAAGTCCTTCGCATCCCAACCTTCCTTATCCGCATCAAACGTCCACTGCTTGAGAATTACTTCTTCTGTAGCTGCCTTTGAACGAAGCTCAAACGATCCGCCCTTAAACGAAGCATATGCGATAACTGCGGAGAGTAAACCAAATGCCACAGTCAATACAAAAGTAAGTACGCGTGTTGAGGAGTCATGTTTTCTTACCATATACTATAAACCTACATCGGTTTATTTACCGTGTCAACCACAAAACATACTGTATTCACATCTACTGCAAAGTTGCGTTCCGGAACAGGCAAAATCTGACATTTCTATCTGACTTGCAACGGAAAGAATTTTTGCTTTTTCACCATCAAGCTGCTCTTTGGAACGCGTAGTGGAAATAGAGGTTTTGGTGTCGAAATAATACATCGTTAATATGATATCTTCGGCTTTTTTGCCAAATGGCGATCCTTGTATTTCACTGGCTGCTAAAGCATACATAGAAAGCTGTAAATTAGTATCAATCTCTTTTTTCGTCGACATTTTACCGGTCTTATAATCGATGATCTCTATTTTTCCATCGGGCAATATATCTACTCTGTCTATTTTTCCGCCAATTTTTAGCTGTCTCTGACTATTTCCTATCGGCAGAACAAACGGCAACTCAAGTGCTCCAATTATTGTCTTTTTAGAATATTGGGTATCAAAATACTCACTCAAATACCGCTCGCCTTGTTTTTTCATCTTCTCTTCATGCCTCTTATTTTCGTACCCTGCGTGTAGCCAATAGAAAAATAGCAATTGCAAAAGTATTTTTTTTGAAACGATCTCCTTTTTACTATGACGCGCATAAAAATCCCGCAGTGTGTTATGAATACTCGTTCCAAAAGACAACGACGCTGTGGCAGGGGTTGGAATATGAAGAAGATATCGTAATTTATAATGCAGAGGACATACGGTAAATGCCTCTATCTGAGAATAAGAAAGATACGTGACAGGTAATAATTCGCGCTTTTTATCCCCCGAAGTCCTGGCGGATGGAGACCAATCCAAGAGCGATATCTGCGTCTCTTTTGCTTCTTTTGCGGTAAATTCATTGACACCAAGCGCTTCACCCACAAACGGCGATAACTTTTTCTCTCGTTTCCCTTCACCATAAAAGTTTGCAGCCGTTAAAAATAATTGATCTCTGGCTCTGGTCATACCCACATAAAACAATCGTCGCTCTTCCTCAAGATGATAATCACCCTCCGGCAACTCTTCTTTAATAAGACTATCAGGAATTGGGATTTGCTCGCGCCTTGAAATACTTGGAAACCGTGCGCCCACAAGATTTACAAGAAACACGACAGGAAACTCAAGTCCCTTCGCGCCATGAATGGTGAGGATGTTTACCGCATCATTTTTTACCCAATCAGTATCACCTGCCAATGGCGATTCACCGAGTTCTGATGAGAGCGTAATCCAATCAAGTATCGCGCGGACACTCGCATCTTCATGATCTGTTTCATACGTTTTTAATTTACTGAAAAACTTTGAGATATTGGTGACTTTACTTTCATCAAATGGCGCTATATTTTCCATAATACTTTTCATAATGCCAGTGTCCTTTAAAAAGTAAAAAAGAATTTGACCAGCGGTTTCTTTCGTTACCAATCCAAAATGTGTGTGAAACATTGAGATTACTGTCGTGATTGATGTCTTGGTTTCATCTAAAAGATATGGAATATCACCGCCTTCCATCGATCGCTTTCCCGCTATCACCTCTGCCGCTTCAAACAATGAAAGGTTTTGTTTTTTGGCAAAGTTAGAAAGCGCTGCGATATCTCGCGGAAAAAGAGCAAAATAGGGCATAGACAAAACACGAAAAAACGAAACGTTGTCATCAAAATTATCAATCACGTGAAGATAGCTAATAAGATCTTTGACTTCTGGTTGTCGAAATAGCTGTCCGGGACCTAAAAATTGATAGGGAATCCCGTGGCGCATAAGTGCTCGGACAAACGGTTCTGCGTGATTATTAGCTCTCACCAATATTGCAAAATCTCTCCAAGCGTATCCCTGTCTTCCATTTATCATTAGGCATTTATCATTTATCATTTTGGCGACTTCATCCGCTTCGTTTTCTACCCTATCCATGTACAAAAGTTTCGGCCACGCACCCACCTCTTTACGTTCTGATATTAATTTTTTATTGATATTTTCCCGCACCTCTAACCTGTCCGGATTATTGTGCTGGATAAGATCATAAGAAGAATCCAATATTGCCTGAGTAGAACGATAATTTTTGGAAAGAACAATAAGATGTGCTTTTTTAAAATGCTTACGAAAAGATAACACGTTTGATACTGCTGCTCCACGAAATTTATAAATTGATTGATCATCATCACATACCGCAGTGATATTTTGCTTATCCCCGGCCAAAAGCGCTACGAGTTCGTTTTGTGCGATATTAGTATCCTGATACTCATCGACCAACATGTATCGAAATTGCTTTTGATAGTACTCCAATAAATTTTTCCTCGTACGAAAAAGGTGGAGGGTTTGTGTTATAAGATCTCCAAAATCCATGAGACCCTCTTTTACCTTCAGTTCTTGGTACGCTTTATACGTTTTTGCCAACTCTTTATATTTTTGAATTTCTAACTTCTCTTCTTCAGTTTTGTCGTTTATCGCCTCTTTCGGCGACCCGCCGAGGAGGCGGGAGTTTTCAGTTTTGACCCAATCAATATATTGATTGGGTGATACATCCTCGTCTTGTAATCGTGAAAAGTGCTGCAAAATACCGCCAATAAACTTCGTGGGATTTCCAAGAGGCCTGAAATACTCAAGGTCAAAGTCAAAAAGATGCTGTCTTATAAGCATCGTGGCGTCAGTATCAGTCATTAGTTTGTATGCAGGATTAAGTCCTACATGAATTGCTTCCTGACGAAGTACGCGATCACAAAATTTGTGAAACGTGGATATCCACATGTTCGTATACCCATACGGCATGATTACATCCACTCGATCTTCCATCTCCCGTGCTGCCTTCTCCGTAAACGTAAGCGCTAATATTTCAGAAGCATTTGCTCTACCAGAGGAAATAATATGTTTAATGCGCTCGGTAACAACCGTCGTTTTCCCCGTCCCCGCCCCAGCAATGATAAGTAACGGCCCATCCCCAAACTCCACAGCCTCCTGCTGCTCTTGATTAAGAACACGTTTGTCTGTAAAAATCGTTGCCATTGTAGGCAATTATAATCTATTTATTGAATTAATTTTATCAAGAGAGGGAATTCTTTATATGGCTGCTTAAATTTGTCTGACCCCATGTGTCCTTCACCATGTTTAATAATTTGCATACCACCCAAGTGATCCAACATATATCTTCCTTCAATGTCGTCAACTCCCCATGGATCATTATCTGAATTAATATGGGTCTAGAGTACTTTAGAGCGGATTTTCTCTAAAATTCTTGAGCAAACTC
>CAYIBX010000016.1:0-24740 GCA_964361785.1 uncultured Gammaproteobacteria bacterium
AGAAGTTGGGGGATTATGAAGTTGATGATGATAGGGAAGTAACCAGATAGTCTCTTTTAACGTATCATCCCCAAATACCTCTTTGTTTGTCCTGTATTTTTGCGGTGTCGAAAGATGAAGCACGAGAGATAGTTGAGATCGTCAAAGAAACCAGCGGACTAGTGGCACACGCAATGGGTTCTTGGACGATTGGAAAATATGATGTCCATATTACGCATGAATTAGCGACCAAAAAACATGCGTTACAAGCATTGTTATCTTGTTTAAATGTAAATCATAAGAATGTCATGGTCGTGGGAGACGGGGGTAATGATTTGCCGCTTTTTGAATTAGCAGGACTCAAGGTTGCTATGGGCAATGCGGCTGAAGAATTGAAAAAAGCGGCGGATTGGATAGCGCCAACGGTAGATGAGGATGGGCTTGCTGTCGCGATAGAAAAATATATCCTCCATGATACAATGAGTTGACCATGATCGTTACCACCACAGCGCCATATACCAGAGAAGAGATTGAAAAACTGAAAGAGCAATTTGGTACATACATAAAAACCGTTATAGACATAAAACAAAAGATTTGTAGTGCTGGGTGCGATCGACATTTCGATTCCGAACAAATTTTACTTCAAAGCGGATCGCATCAGGTAGATGTGTGGGGCGGTGGTATAGATTTAGAAACAAAAATCATAGACTTCAATTCATTTATTAATATTCGGCTGAGTGATAATAATCATAGCAATGAAATTCAAGATAGTACAATTCGTGATGAATATAAAAAACTCACAGAATATTTTTTTCAAACAGTCCTATGAATGATACATATTACTCAATTAGTTCATTGGCTATGGATCTTAAGCGTGTGGCACTTGGATATCACGCTGGTTCATACAAAACAGCGAAACGTTTTTCTCAAGAAGCGCTGAAACGTAAAAGTGAAATAGATACAGAGAATATAAAGCCATATCTTCAAAAATTATTACAGACATTGCCGAAAATTTTAGAGCAGCAAGATGTTGGTCGAGTGGCAGAGGACGCGCTGATGTATTCGACCCTATTTCAAAATTACGCAGTGACGCACATGGTGTCGAGTAAGACAAAATACCGTGAATAACAGGCGATTTCTTGCAATATAATGCAACATCTTGCAACATTATGCAACATCTCTTTAAATCATGATAACCAAAAAGTCACATTTTCATTTTGCTTCGCAATTAGTGAGAATTTTGGATACTCGATTTTCATGCACTACAACAGCGCGTTGTATTCTAAAATCAACGCGACGTCTTTGTTTTCCAGCGGCTTGGTCTCACGCATGAGGGAAAGCACGGTCTCAAGAATCATTTTTTGTCTGATGAGTTTATTATGATACGCGCCGGTGTAGCGGGGATTTCTTTTTATGCGTGCAACTAACCACACGAATGGATGAAGGTTTTTTTTGACCGCGATGAGTTCTTTTTCATAGAGCAGGCGATCTTTGTCTTTGTATCCTAAATATTCGTCGCGACCGCCAGGGATGGCGAAAAGTTGTACCGCGTAATTGACATAATATTGTTTGTACGGGCCATCGACTATAGCAGCCCCCGTCTCGGTGAGCGTCGGGTCGAGAAGATTATTTCTGTGTGTCGTACTATTCATAAATCCTGCGACAAAGTTTTGGGCAGATGAGCCGCCCATCCCGATATTTTCTGATGCATACACAAATGCATATTCAAGCTTTGGCAGTACCGTCCCAAGTTCTATACCCTCAAATGGATCTTGATGAGAGAAATTTTCATGTTTGCGTATCACCTCCGCCCGCATGGCTGCAGCTTTCATAAGCGTCGTACTTAACCGCAAAAGCGGCGCGCCGGCTTTTTCCCGGACATTATTTATTTCGTTGATAAAATCGATTGGGTCTATCGCTTGTGCGCCAAGGACTGATTGGCTTATGTTTGTGAGGGCGAGTGGTCCGCTATAGGAAAGTTCTTTGGTAATCGTTGGTACGGGCAGTGGTAAAAGAGACGTCGGTCGGGGCGATATCCGAAAGCCAATGACAAAGCCTATGGTCAGAATCCCGCTTATTATTGCGTTTTGTAAAGGATGAATGGTCACAAGAAAAGTATACCAGAGAAAAACAGCGTGAAGAGCGAGCGATTTGTGCGTTTGAAAATTGGTCGTATTTCGAGTGTTAGTTTGCCTACAAAGTTAGGGGGAGTATAATTTTTATAGCATGAAAAAAATTATTACCCAAGGTCTTCAGATAGCCGTCATCAAAGATAATAAAGAAGAATATATTTCTTTGACAGATATGGCTAAATTCAAGGATCGTGAAGCGACCGGTATTGTAATAGCAAACTGGTTGTCTACGAAGTACACGATTCAATTCATGGGAACATGGGAACATGTGCACAATCCACGTTTTAATGTTATGGAATTCCATAACATTAAAAATGAAGCAGGCTCGAATGGATTTATCCTATCTTCTTCGCGGTGGATTCAAAAAACAAACGCAATTGGTATTCGGTCTTCTACTGGTAGATATGGAGGAACGTTCGCCCACAGAGACATAGCCTTTGAATTTGCTACATGGTTATCTCCGGAGTTTAAGCTTTATTTGATTAAAGAATTTCAAAGGCTAAAGCAAGAAGAAAATAAAAAACTAGAATTAGGTTGGGATATTAAGCGACAGCTAACTAAAATTAACTACCGTATCCACACAGATTCAATAAAAGAGAACATCATTCCAAATATTGTTTCTAAAAAATTAATTCAAATCACGTATGCAAATGAAGCGGATGTGCTTAATATTGCTCTGTTTGGAAAAACCGCCAAACAATGGAGGGATGAAAATTCAAACAAGGACGGGAATATCCGTGACTATGCCGATGTCACTCAGCTTGTCGTGTTGGCAAATCTGGAGGGAATGAATGCTGAATTGATTAGGCAAGAGCTCTCTTAGCCAAAGCGTTTAGTCCAGCTCAATCAGATTGCTATTGGCCAGATGCATTCTTTGATAGGCAGCAGCAGCGTGAAGAAGTTGCAGGGTTGAAGTGGGTTGATCGACCTCGCGAAAAGCTTCTGGATATTCATGTTTTGGATCATGTCATCGTGTTTTCAAAAGAGTACGTAAGCTTGAAAGAAAAAGGATTGATCTAATACTATTCACATAGACGAATGACATCATAAAAGATATCATTTAAGCGTATGAAAAACCTTCTGGACTATACATTTGAAGATCATTTGAAAAAACAGCTGAAATCGCCTGCGTTTCGTGTAGCATGGGAAGAATCAGAAGTTGAGTATCTACTTGCAAAACAACTTATAGAAAAAAGAATGAAAAAGAAAATGTCTCAACGAGAACTAGCAAAAAGAGCCAGAACCACACAAGCCATAATTTCTCGTATAGAAACCATGAATGCAAATCCGTCACTAAATACCCTTCAGCGAATTGCCACAGTACTTAGCGCCAAGCTTCACATTTCATTTCAATAGGATTTTTTCTACTGATGGTGGGTGAAGAGGAGTTGGTGCGGTATAATACCGGCAGATGACACGAGACCCTGAATATCAACGATTTTTGGATTACATGAGCGGAAGACTTCCTGATCCATACCCCCAAGATAAAATGGTGAAGGCCACAAAAAAGGATAAAGGATGGATCAAACAACGGCAAGTAGCTCGCGGTCACAATCACAAAGGCGGAGGCATAGCGACGCTTGAGGAATTACGGCTTATCAAGCGGAAAGATCCCCGGCTGGTTGTTACCAGAGAAGAATTGCTCCGTGCATCCCGCGTCTGGCGCTGATATAGATTTTTCCCCTCCTATTTATTTAAAAGTTTTTCTAAAAATTTCAGGATCGATCGTATTTCGAGCGTGTCGAGTGTATAATTTATGTAATCCTATGAAAAATCTACAGCCTCAATCACAAATAATCATCTATACATCAGAAACCGGCGAGACGAAGATTGATGTGCGATTTGATGGTACTACTGTGTGGCTGACTCAAAAACTTTTATCAAAACTTTTTGGTGTTACTATTCCTACAATCAATGAGCATATCAAAAATATATATAAAGAAGGTGAATTAAATAAGAGTTCAACTGTTCGGAAATTCCTAATAGTTCAAAAGGAAGGCGCACGTCACGTAGAAAGAGAGCCTGATTTTTATAATCTTGACATGATTATTTCAGTCGGCTATCGTGTCAAAAGTCGTATCGCTACCGCATTTCGTCAATGGGCAACCCTACGGTTGCGCGAATACATCGTCAAGGGGTTTGTGATGGATGATGAACGACTGAAAAATCCCGATCTTCCCTTTGATTATTTTGAAGAACTTACTCGTCGTATAGCAGATATCCGTACGTCAGAGAAAAGATTTTATAGAAAAATAACCGATATTTATGCCACCAGCATCGACTATGATCCACTCGACAAGAAAAGTATTTTGTTTTTCAAAACAGTACAAAATAAAGTTCATTACGCAATTACAGGAAGTACTGCAGCGGAAATTGTAGCCAGCAGAGTAGATAGTAAAAAACCAAATGTAGGCCTGACAAACTTTAGGGGAAGTAAACCGACAAAAGAAGAGATTGTTATTGCCAAAAATTATTTGAGCGAGCAAGAACTTCTCGTTTTAAATAATCTTGTCGAGCAATACCTCGTATTTGCACAAGGGCAGGCCATGCAGAGAGTACCAATGTACATGAAAGACTGGATAGATAAGCTCCACGCGTTTTTACAGATTAATGATAAGGATATTTTAAAAGACGCCGGTAACGTCTCGCATGAGTTGGCAGTTGAAATAGCCGAAAAGAATTTTGATGCATATAAGAAAAGAGAGATAAAAGACATGAGTAAAGACTTTGACTTGGAAGCATCACATGCACTTGAAATAGTAAAGAAAACGAAAAGGAAAAAACAAAAATAATTTATATGGTAAAAATTAAAGATCTTCCACGAGTAGATAGACCTCGCGAAAAGCTTCTGAAATATGGACCGGTAAAGCTGTCGACGACAGAGCTACTCGCGATTTTACTTCGCACTGGCATTAAAGGGGTGAATGTCATTGAACTATCTAATAAAATTCTGACGCTCGTTGGGACAGAAAATATTCAATACATCACCATTTCTGATTTACGAAAAATTAAAGGGTTAGGGCCAGTAAAGTGTGCAGAAATTATTGCGTGTATCGAGTTAGGGAAGCGGTTATTGCAGGAAAAGCAACCGCTCATCGCGATTTCTCCACAAGCTGTTTTTGATTCACTCAAAGATATCCGTGGACTAAAAAAAGAACATTTCATCGCTATTTATCTGGATACCAAAAATCAAGAAATAGCTAGAGAAGTTATTTCCATCGGCACCCTAAACGCCAGCCTCGTACATCCACGGGAGATTTTTGAACCAGCAATCGGTAACCTCGCCGCAAGCATCATCCTCGTCCATAATCATCCGTCAGGAGACACGAAACCATCAGAAGAGGATATACTTGTTACGAAAAAACTTGTCGATTCTGGCAAGCTTCTAGATATTCACGTTTTGGATCACATCATTGTTACAAATGCAGGCTATACAAGCTTTAAGGAACGAGAACTTTTATAATACAATATATTGTATATGGATACGTTATGTGCTTTTATCAGTTATTCTTCTGTTGACAAATATCTTGCTGGAAGACTAAAGAATTTATTGCAGTGGTATGGTGGTTATGAAATATTTGTGGCGCATGATGACCTAACCGGCGGAACAATTTTTGCTGAAGAAATTACTAAATATATTACCCGCGCAGAGTTTTTTATTCCGCTATTAACCCAATCCTTTAAAGAATCTGACTTTACTAATCAAGAAACTGGCATGGCTGTAGTATTAGATAAAGAAATAATCCCTGTTAAATTAGAAGCCATTAATCCATATGGTTTTATTAACAAATACCATGCGCTTCAATTGAAGCCTATGAAATCGCAATATCCTCATCATGATGTAGATAATTTAAAAGAAGTTGCTATTGCAATCTGCAAAATTAGTTTATCCTATGAGAAAAACGGGTCAATATATACAAAAGCGAAGACCTCAATAGCCCACGCTTTCTGTACCAGCTCGGATTTTTATCATACAATTGCTATTCTTCAGATTATTGGTCAATGTGATGATTTTACTAAAGAAGAGCTTAAAGAGATTACGGAGGCAATAAAAACAAATAGGTGTGTGTATGACGCCAGAGGAATAAGTGAGTTTAAGAAATTTTTGACTAAGACCTACAAAATTAAACTTGACTAGTAATGTGTATATGCTAAGCTGTAAGTAATTCTATGAAAGCTAAACAAACAAAACAATCGGAAAAACAAATATACGATCGATTCATAAAAATGGCGAATAAAGCTGAAGTGCAGGCACGAACGTTTATTGAAAAAAATATCAAGATTAATCCTCAGGCACGAGTGAAATATTCCCTCTAGTTATCTACATAAAGCCTCGGATTACACCCCAAAAGGTTTATCGACCCAGAACGTTGGGAGGAGTATAATTCAAGTCATGAAGGATTTTTCGGAACAAGATATCTGTTCAAAGTATATTCTTCCCTCGGTGATCGCCTCTGGGTGGGATTTAGAGCGTCAAATTCGCGAACAATACAGCTTCACCGCCGGCCAGATCACGGTGCGAGGTAAAACAGTGATCCGCGGAGAAAAAAAACGTGTAGATTTCATTTTGTATCATCGGGGCCATCTGCCCTTGGCGATTATTGAAGCCAAGGATAACAACCATTCGGTCGGCGACGGCATGCAGCAAGGACTTGATTACGCCGAGGCGCTTGACGTGCCTTTTGTTTATAGTTCTAACGGAGATGCTTTTTTGGAGCATGATCGTTTGGTAAAAGCAGGCCCGATTGAGCGTGAGCTTAGGTTACGTGAGTTTCCTTCTCCTGACGCGCTTTATAATCGATATGTAAAAGCAAAGGGATTCGCACGCGATCAGGAGCGGATTATCGTTCAGGAAAACTATCAGGAAATCGACGGTAAGTCACCGCGTTATTACCAGCAAGTTTCTATTAACCGTGCCACAGAAGCTATTGTCAAAGGTCAGAACCGTCTACTGCTCGTCATGGCTACCGGCACGGGTAAGACGTATGCCGCGTTTCAAATCATCTGGCGTCTCTGGAAAGCAGGGGTAAAGAAAAGGATTCTCTTTTTGGTTGACCGTAATATCCTGGCAGATCAACCGATTATGAATGACTTCCGTCACTTTGGCGACAAAATGATCAAAATCCAACACCGCAACGTAGATAAAGCATATGAGGTGTATCTTGGTCTGTATCAAGGTTTAACCGGCATTGAGGAAGAAAAAAATATTTTCAAACAATTCTCGCCTGACTTTTTTGATCTCGTCATCGTGGATGAATGCCATCGTGGCAGCGCTCGCGAAGACTCTGCATGGAGGGAAATTCTTGCCTATTACAAAAATTCCACTCAGATCGGGTTAACTGCCACACCCAAAGAAACCACAGATATCTCCACTCAGATGTATTTTGGCGATCCGGTATACACCTACTCGCTCAAACAGGGCATTGAGGATGGGTTTTTGGCTCCGTATAAAGTTATTCGCGTTACCCTTGACCGGGATGTAGAAGGGTATCGGCCTATATCTGGACAACTTGATAAATATGATCATCCATTACCCGACAAAATCTATAATCAGAGCGACTTTGATCGCAAAATTGTACTGGAAGAGCGGACAAAGGTTGTGGCTCAAAAAATTACCGAGTATTTAAAAATTACCAATCGGATGCAGAAAACCATTGTCTTCTGCGTTGATACTGAGCACGCCGAGCGTATGCGTCAGGAATTAGTAAATGCCAATGCGGATATGGTGCGCGAGCATGGAAACTATGTTGTGCGTATCACTGGTAACGACGAGCAGGGCGTTAAAGAACTGGATAAATTTATCGATCCGGAAAGCCCGTACCCGGTTATCGCCACCACATCAAAATTGCTTACGACGGGTGTTGATACACAAACGGTCTCTCTCATCGTCATAGATCAAAATATCAACTCCATGATCGAATTCAAGCAGATTATCGGTCGCGGTACGCGGGTGCGTGAGGACTACGGCAAGATGTTTTTTACGATTATGGACTTTCGGGGTGCAACTGAACTGTTTTCCGATCCAACGTTTGACGGTTTTCCGGTGGTCATCTATAAAGTTAAAGAGAAAGACCCAATCGTGCTACCGGAAATCGAGGACGGACCGGAAGTTGATCCGGAGGACAAGCATATCATTGACTACGGCCCGTCTGAAACGGGAACCGGTATGATTGCCGACGCACCGACAAAATACTATCCGTTAGGCGTGGAAGTCAAAGTTATTAACGAACGCGTGCAATACATGGACGAGCGTGGCAAGTTGATAACGGAGTCACTCAAGGACTACACCAAGCGCAATATTCTCAAAGAATACGCCTCGCTGGATCACTTTCTGAATGCCTGGACAAAAGCCGAACAAAAAGAAGCGATTATCAATGAGCTTGAAGCCCACGGCGTGTTCTTCCACGAGCTTGCCGCCGAGGTTGGCAAGGATTTAGATGCGTTTGATCTGGTGTGCCACGTGGCCTGGGGTAAACGGCCGCTCACGCGCAAGCAGCGCGTAGCCCGCGCCCGCAAGCAGGATTACTTTGCTACATACGAAGGGAAAGCCCGTGAAGTCATAGATGCGCTTCTGGTAAAATACGCAGATCAGGGCATCACTGCCATTGATGATATTGGCGATCTTACCGTCAGTCCGTTTGATGAGTTCGGTACGCCGTATGAAATCGTAAATAATATTTTTGGCGGCCGCGAACAATATTTATTTGCAGTACATCAAGTACAACAAGCCCTGTATGCCTAATATTCAACCCGTCATCAAATTCATTCAGGACATTATGCGCAAAGATGCGGGAGTTGACGGTGATGCTCAGCGTTTAAGCCAGCTCGTCTGGATGCTGTTTTTGAAGATTTTCGACGATCAGGAAAAATATCGCGAGCTCATCAATCCCACATACCGGTCGCCGCTTCCTCAGGATCTTCGCTGGCGTAATTGGGCGACTGACCCGGAAGGTATGACGGGAGATAAGTTGCTGGATTTTATCAATAACCAGCTTTTCAAACGACTCAAAGACCTATCGTTTAACGAGAGTGATGACCCGCGGGGTTTTATCGTCCGCGAAGTGTTTGCAGACAGTTACAATTATATGAAGTCTGGTACGCTCATCCGGCAGGTGATCAATAAGCTCAATGAAGTAGATTTCAACAGCGCCGAAGATCGCCATCATTTTAATGAAATTTACGAGCATCTCTTAAAAGAACTTCAAGGCGCAGGCAATGCCGGAGAGTATTACACTCCCCGTCCGCTGACGCGCTTTGTGGTGGAAATGGTCAACCCTAAGCTTAGGGATACGATTTTGGATCCGGCCTGCGGTACCGGTGGGTTTTTGATTGACACCATTGAGTTTATTCGCAAGAACGAAGTGAAAACGCAGAAAGACGAAAAAATGCTGCAAAATTCAATTCACGGCGTAGAGCTCAAGCCACTTCCGCATTTACTGGCGATGACCAACATGATTTTGCATGGCGTGGATACCCCCAAACACTTGCGTCGTGGTGACATGCTTTCCCAACCTCTGCGGGAGTACGGACCCAAGGACCGCGTGAATGTGATTGTGGCTAATCCGCCGTTTGGCGGCGCGGTTAAAGACGGAGTGGAGAAAAATTTCCCGGCCGAGTTTCGTACCAAAGAAACTGCGGATTTGTTTTTAGTCTTGTTTATCCATTTATTGAAGCCCAATGGCCGCTGTGGAATAATTCTTCCCGACGGTTCGCTGTTTGGTGAAGGAGTAAAGACGGCGATTAAGAAAAAATTGCTTGAGGAATGCAATTTACATACGATTGTTCGTTTGCCGCAGGGCGTGTTCAATCCTTATGCGGGCGTAAACACTAATCTGTTGTTTTTTGAAAAAGGCAATCCAACGAAAGAAGTTTGGTTTTATGAACTTCCACTTCCCGAAGGCTTGCGCCAATACACCAAAGGCCGACCGATCCAGCATGAGGAGTTCGATCCTATCCGCCGTTGGTGGAGTGACCGTCAATCCAACGGCCATGCCTGGAAAGTTTCAATAAAAGAAATTCAAGAGCGTAACTACAACCTGGACTTCAAAAACCCGAAGCGCCAGGAGGCAGTTGACCACAAAGCACCAAAGGAATTATTGGAGGGGATCAACGAAAAAGAAAAACAAATTAGCCATATAATGAACGAGATTGAAAATATTCTTTAATGTCAAGAAAAATATGCAAACATATATTTTTAAATCATCTGTATTTCGTACAAAGAGCGTCGCTCGGGATATTGAGGTTCCGGTAGGCACGAATCTTTACAAATTAGCGGGGGCAATCATTGCTGCGTACGGTTTTTATTTTGACCATTGTTTCGGTTTTTTTAGCACCATTGCCGAAAGTCGCTACTTTGACTCTGACAGAAAATATGAACTGTTTACGGATTTGATAGAAGAAGGCGAGGATCTCGAGCCAACCGGCGCTGGAAGTGTGAAGCAAACAAAGGTTTCCGACGTCTGGAAAAACGTCGGTGAAAAAATGCTCTTTATGTTTGACTACGGCGATAACTGGCTGTTCGTCGTTGAGCTGATCGGATTTGGTATCAAAGATCCAAAAGTGCACTATCCGCGTGTCGTAAAAAGGGTTGGCAAATCGCCGGAACAGTATCCGGATGTTGAGGAATAGAGATGCCCACGAATAGGTAAACCTATAGAGCGGAGGAAACAGCAACCCACAGAAAGCCGAAAAGATTTTGAAAGAAATTGAAGCAGTTGAGAATAATCCCGTATCGGAACTAAGTAAAATTAAAAAAAAATATTATGACAGATCAAACCAATAACCCAGTGACCGGCGTTTCCAAGCAGATATTTGATCAATTTCTCAAAAAATTAGAAGAGAAAAAGACCGCAGCCGATGTAGTTAGTCGGCTTAATAAAGCCCTGATAGAGCAGGGAGATGTTTCGGAAACCGCAATAAAAACAGCGCTCTTTTCTGATAATAATACCAACACATGATTTTGGTTGAAAAAATTACAATTGAAGAATTTAGGGGTATTCGCAAACTTACACTGAATTTTAAGGGTAAGAATTTTGCTGTGTGCGGCCCAAACGGAACAGGGAAAAGTGGTGTGGTTGATGCACTTGAGTTTGGTCTTACAGGAAATATTTCTCGTTTATCGGGTAAGGGTACGGGAGGAATCACACTTAAAGATCACGCGCCTCATGTGGATAGCCGCAATAATCCAGAAAAAGCACGGGTGTTGCTTACCCTGCGTATTCCATCTTTGAATAACAAACATGTCACCATTGAGAGAAATGTAAAGGATGCTCTTGCTCCCAAAGTAATTCCCAATACAACTGATGTATTAGAAATTTTGAAACAGCTAGAAGGCCATCCTGAATTTGTTTTGTCGAGGCGCGAATTGATCACATACATATTAGCAACCCCGGGTGATCGATCTGCAGAAGTACAGGCACTTCTGCGACTTGATCAGGTTGGCGAATTAAGAAGTACGCTTAAAACAATCTCCAATTTTTGTAATCGCGAAGAGATAGACCTTATAAAGGTCCGTATACAAACGCAAGATCATTTGGCCCTAGCATTGGAGATTCCAGAGTTAGTCACAGAAAAACTTCTTGAAGCAGTTAATTCACGACGAACTGTTCTTGGGTTAGGGTTTATTGAAACGCTCACCGGTACCACATCTCTACGTGACGGGTTAGAGACTAGCACAAAAGCAGCAGTTCCTTCAAAAATCAACAAAACCCAAGCACTATGTGATATGAAGAGGGTTCGTGAATTACTTCAAAGGTTGTGCGCCGACGAAACAAGTACGGAATGTAATGATTTATTGGATAGAATAACGGTGTTAAGTACAGACCCGACTGTTGCAGATAATGTCTCACGGGAGAAATTTTTGCGTACAGCTATTAATCTCATTACCGAAAATTCTTGCCCCGTGTGTGATACGGAATGGGACATTTCAACGCTACGGAATATTATTGGAAAAAAATTAAAAGGATTTGAAGAGATAACAAAAACACGTACCACTCTTGAACAAAGATTAATACCTATTACTGACGTTTTAGGAGAACTTGATGACGCCCTAGTGTCCCTCGAACGACATGCAAAAGTCATGGCCAACGAGCAAATTACGCCGCTGGAAAATTATCGATTAGACCTTGAAAAAAAAAGGAAGAATTTTAGAGATTTTTTACCCCTCGTTGATACAATTTTGTCTTTTAATAATCTTTCTGTAGTTCCGAAAGAAATCACTACGGCTGTAAATGCTATTGAAGCGGCTCTTACTATTATTCCAGAGCCTACCCAACAGGAGGCCGCTAGAGATTATCTTATTCTTTGTCAGGATCGATTAGAAACTTACCGTGAAGCGGCTCGGAATGCTGAAAAAGCAGAGCAGCATGCCACACTTGCAAAGAAGATGCATGATACATACGTGGAGGTAAGTAACAAAGTTCTTGAAGGCGTCTATAAAAAAGTTGAGGACGAATTTGGTGAGCTTTATAGATTTATAAACCGTGACGATGAAGGTCGTTTTACAGCACACCTTGCTCCATCTTTAGGAAAATTAGGTTTCGATGTAGAATTTTACGGACGTGGTCATTTTCCTCCGGGTGCATATCATAGCGAGGGTCATCAAGACGGTATGGGGCTTTGTCTTTATTTGGCCCTAATGCAACGACTGCAAGGTGATAAATTTTTATTTGCAGTTCTTGATGATGTTTTAATGTCTGTAGATACTGGTCATCGCCGCGAGGTGTGTAATCTTCTCAAAAAACGCTTTCCAAAAACACAATTCATACTCACTACTCATGATGAGGTGTGGCTTAAGCATATGGCTAGTGCTGGACTTATTAATGTAGCTGATTCTGTTAGGTTTAGTAACTGGACTCCCGATCATGGTCCGACAGAATGGAGCAATCGAGATATCTGGACTGAAATCGATTCTGCTTTAAAACAGAACGATGTTCATACGGCTGCTAGTGTTTTAAGATATTATCTGGAGCATATATTTAAAGAAGTATGTGACATTTTGCGTGCTCAAGTGGAATTTCGAGGTGATGGAAGATATGAATTGGGCGATGTCCTTCCTCCAGCAGTTAAAAGATTCCGAGAAATTCTTTCAAGGGCGAAAGTAGTCGCAGAATCGTGGGGTCAGACGACAAACGCCGAGGCAATCGGTATGCGCGAAAAGAATCTGGCTGATGCTTTTCGCGCTTCCAGTGCCGATCAGTGGCAGATCAATCCAGCAATTCATGATAACGAATGGACGAATCTAACTTCTGTGGACTTTACTCCTGTTGTTACGGCATTTCGTAATCTTGTACAACAATTTTTTTGTGGAAAGCCAGAATGTGGAGGATTGTTTTATGTAACTACCACTCCACCAAAAACGCTTGATACATTAAGATGTGCCTGTGGTACAACAAATTTAAATCTCAAGAAATTCCAAACCGCTCCAATAGTTACCAATTAATTTTATGTCTTTGGCAACAAAAAATTAAGTGAAATTTTATGGTTTTGAACAGTATAGACCCACAGAGTATGACTAATACGCAAATTCAGCACTGTAGAAATTGTGGCAAGAGAGTCTCAGAAACTGATAAATTTTGTCCTAACTGCAAAAAGGATTTATCAAAAGTTGGACGTCATATTGCGTTATCGCTTTCGGATTCAATAAGAATCTCCGACTACATAAGATTATCAAAAAAAGATCGAGAAAAAATACCGATTGAGAATATACAGTGGGATTCTGAAACGTTAACCTTTTTTGGGGTAATAATCACTGTTTTTCTTGGAATTACCCCTTTCATTATTTTGGTTGTACAAATATCTTTACTTCAAGCGCTGTTTTTTAGTTTTTTAATCACTTTGTCATTGTTTGTAACAATCACTAAGTTAAAAATGGTAAGAGTTTTTCTAGTTAAAATTATTATTTGGTTCTTAAATAAAAACGAATGAACTCTAACTGGCCAACCAAAAAATTAAGAGAAACTTATGGATTTAAATATAAATAACTTTCTAAAGGATATAGATAAATTTACGGATGAAACAGAAGAATATACTCGTACAGTTTTTGATAAATACAATAAATGGCAAAATATAAATAAAGCGTTTGAAGTTTATTTCTCTTTTTTAAGGAGTATTACCAAAAATATGAATTTCGATGATGCAAAAAACTCAAACTTTCACTACAAAATTGGAGTTTCTATTAAATCCGTCAGGATACTACTGCCATATTTTTATTTAAGCATTAAAGGTTTTTATGATGAAGCTAATATCTTGGTTCGAAATTTTGTCGAGTTATCTCTGGTTCTGATAGACGTTGGTTATAATAATCAAAGTTTAATTTATTGGAAAAGTGGAAAACCAGGAGAATTCTCCGATATTAAGAATGTCCTTAAAAGAATTAATGATAATAGAAATAATATCCCAGAAGTGGATTTAAGAGCAGTTGATTACTTGAAAACTAAATATAATCAATTATCGCAAGAATTTTCTCATGAGTTACGGCTACAAAATATAGAAAAGATTTTTAAGACTAACGGATCAGTAAAATTTTCTGATAGGGCTAATGAAGAATTTACACTAAAACGTGCAAAGTCATTTAAGGCACTTATTCTAAATGCTACATCATTATTAATCGGAGTTACGAATTATTCGACTATTGTGAATTCAAATCCCTCTAATTACCCAGAAGCCGTAAAGTTAAAAAACGACTTTGAAGCTTTTCTTGGAGAAGTGGAGACTTTGTAAAATGAAAACTAACTGGCCAACAAAAAAATTAGGGGAGATTATCGAATTGCATTACGGCAAAGGGATTTCGAAGTATGATCGAAAAACAAACGGGAAATATCCGGTCTACGGAGCAAATGGAGAATTGGGGCGCACGGACAAATATCTTGTTGAGGGAGAAGCCATAATTGTGGGACGCAAAGGCTCTGCAGGTGAAGTAACGAGAGTATCTGGTAAGCTTTGGCCAGCCGACGTTACATATTACGTTTTTGGGAATAAAATCATTGATATTGACTTTCTTTTTTACTTTTTCAAATTATTTGATTTAAGACGGTTTGCGGTTGGTGTAAAACCAGGTATAAATCGTAATAGAGTTTACGAAATAGAAATCCCTCTCCCACCATTGGAACTTCAGAAAAAAATTGTCAAAAAGATTGAGGAGCTGTTTGCCAAAATCACCCAAGCAAAATTGATTCGTGATTCTGCTGTACGGGATACGAATAGTTTAATTCCGGTTTATCTTCGTCAAGTTTTTGACAGTGCGCAAACTCGAAGTTGGCCAATGACTTTAGTCGGAGATGTTTGTGAAATTAAAGGGGGTAAGAGATTGCCGGGGGGTCATAAAATTACTCGAACAAAGACAAAGCACCCATATCTGCGTGTCACAGATTTTATTCCTTATGGTGTTGATAAAAGTGATATAAGGTATATTAACGAAAACACGTTTGAACAGATTTCTCGATATACAATCAGCAATTTTGATGTTTTTATCTCTATTGCAGGCACAATTGGCGTCACGGGCGTAATACCAGAAAGTCTTGACGGTGCGAATCTTACAGAAAACGCCGCAAAACTTACAAGTTTAAAAAATATTAACCAGCTCTATTTGATGTACATGTTGACTAGCGAGCAGGTAAAAGATCAAATTCGAGGAGAGGCAATCCAAACAACAATTTCAAAACTTGGCTTATTTAGAATCGCTAGATTAAAAATTCCTCTTCCTCCAATCGCCGAGCAGAAGAAAATTGTGGAGAGAATGGATGCGTTGACGCAAAAAGTTCGCGAGCTCCAGGCCCTTCAATCCCAAACTGCTTCTGATCTAATTGCTCTTAAACAATCCATCTTGCACCAAGCGTTTCAAGGAAAAATGGTTAATTGAAAGAAGGTGATAAAAATGGAAACAAACGAAGAGTTAGATAATCTAATAAAGGAAAAGGCTGATCAGTTGAACAGAGCTGTGGAAAGTTCTAGAAAGTACTACGGATATGAGGTCGGGTCTGGGCACTATGAACCCATGGATCTTTTTGAAACAGTTTTAGCCTTTGATTCAAAATCTTTGCTCGAGACAGAATTCGAGACGTTGCTTGCAAAAAGATTTATGCCGCTGGGATGGGAACACGCTCTAATATCTTTCGAGGCTGAAGCGGATAGATTGAGAACAAAGATAGATCATTGGAAGAAAAAAGAACTTCCTCCTTGGAACGGCGCGTGAATCGAGGCAAGTACACCTTGAAGAAAAATGTTTATTACACACCCGGTATTACACACCCGGTGTGTGGGTGAGTCGAGCTAGGGAGATCGATTTCTAACCAAATCAATCGGTATGATGCACCCTAGGAAGAAATAACAAAATTTGTTATTGAAGTTGGAGAGTAAGTCGATATCCCATGACCGAGGCAATTTTTTCTAAGAATCCAAGAGATGGATTAACATTTCCTGATTCAAATCTGGCGACTGCTGATTGTTTGGTTCCCAATTTTATCGCAAGATCCTTTTGTGTCAGTCCTTTTTTGAGTCGTGCAGAAATATTAGAAGTATTTGAGTTGAATAATATTAATGGTCACATAGAATGGGTCAGATAAACACGCTTCGCAAGGTTCTTTACATGTCTTGATAAGATGTAAACAAAGTAGGATAGTTTGTTTACATGTATTGCCAAGATGTAAACAAACATATGGTATCGAGTTAATTCAAGTATTTGTTGTTACAACAATCATTCTGCGTAGTTCTTTTATAAAGTAATTGGTATGATTTTGCAAAAATGTGGTATAGTAAAGGTACTTCAATGGATAAAAAAACTCAATTTCTTAGAGTGTATGCGAATTTGCCTTTAGGTGCTAGGGAAGAGATTATGGTGGTTGTTGATGGCGAACCGTTAACGTGGAAAGTTGCGAAATTAGAAATTGAGCAGGACACCCCGAAAGGAAAAGAGATACTCGAGACATTAACGAGTCTTAAAATATTACCATGAAAAATCAGACAGAAGATCAGTTACATTTGAGCGAAGAGGAAACAAAAAAGTTGAAAGAAATCGTTTTAGCACGACTCAATGTTATGCCTGAAGATGTTTCTATATCCATAGGTGATAAAAATTTAGGCAAAGAGGAGTTGGTGGAACATGTCCAGTCAGAAGATGAAATCGGAAAACAAATGATGGAAATGGATTTAGAGTTTTTACAAGATATGGCAAGCGGCGCCATTTACGGACATGAATAAATCTCTTCTGGTTACTAGGCCCAATCATGACTCCGCGACGAACTATTTATATCATTGGTCTTTGATAGTGATAGGAGAGGCAAAGAGAAAACAGATTCCTGTATACGACGTGAAAGGGAACAAAGCGACAAAGACGACATTCATAAGTTATCTCAGATCAAAACGTCCGGGTTTTATTTTTTTGAATGGTCATGGTGACGCAGTGAGCGTTGCGGGTCAGAATAATGACGTATTGCTTGATGAAACAGTGGATGACGGGTTAGTTTTTGGCAGCATATGTATGCGCGAAGCTGTGACTCAGCAAGACTGTTAGGTCAAAAATTAGTTCAACGAGGCGTTGCTGCTTTTATTGGGTATGCAAGAAAGTTTCTTGTAGGAACTACTCGATCAAAGATAACAAAGCCATTGGAGGATGGGTTGGCCAAATTATTTTTAGAACCATCCAACCTCATCCCAACGACCCTTTTAAAGGGTCATACCGTGGGGGAAGCTCACGAGCGAGCAAAACAAGAAATGATAAAAAACTTTCGAAAAATGATCTCAAGTGCTTCTACATTTGAGGAGCGGTACGCTGCGCGATGGTTATGGTCTGATATCCGAAGTCAGGTGATTATTGGTGATCATAATGCATCACTTTATTAATGAATCATCTTTGGCAGTAATTCTGATGTGAGTGTGTCTATGCCCTTTTTTGTTTGAGTAGAAATGTAGACGTGTGGCACATCCATAGCAAGGCGGGCGAGTTTTTTGGTATTGGCACTGGTATCCAGATCGGTTTTGTTAAAGACTAAGACTTCCTTCTCTTTGGGGATTCCTAATTGCTCGAGTATTTCTTCTACCACTCTCACCTTTTCCATCATGAGTGGATCGGATGCATCGATGACGTGGAGAATGATATCTGCATGTACGGATTCCATGAGCGTTGATTTAAAGGCTTCGATAAGTGAAGGTGGCAAGTTGGCTATAAAGCCGATGGTGTCGGAGATCAATACTTTTTTCTGTAGACTCTGCATATAAATCTCTCCGACGGTGCTATCAAGAGTGGCAAACAATGCATTTTCTACGACGTGCTTTTTATGCGTCAGGATATTAAAGAGTGACGTCTTCCCAGCATTCGTGTACCCGACGATGGATATAGTCTGGAGTCCTAAATTTTTCCTGTGATCCATCTGTCTCTCCCGTGATGCGACTGTTTTCTCCAATTGATCGTGCGCGTCCTTGATGGCATGTTTCCAGTGACGTTTCATCAGCTCCGTATTGGTCTCTCCTATGCCTCGTGTCCCTATGCCGCCGCCTTGACGAGATAAGATCATACCCATGCCGTAGATGCGTGGTCCCATGTTTTGCATTTTCGCGAGATCTATCTGTAACTTGGCTTCTGTGGTTCTCGCGTGGCGAGAAAATATCGAGAGGATCAGATCTATCCTGTCCCAAATTTGGATATTCGGGCGTATTTCCCAATACATCTGTAGGAGATTAAATTTCTGACTGGGCTTCAATTGTCCATTGAGGATGATGATGTCTATCTCGTGTTCTTTGAGATACTCGCCGATTTCATCAGCTTTCCCCGGACCTATGTAGGTCGCGCCAAATTCTTTTCCTTTTTGCTCAATAAGGTCGATGACTTGGGCGTTTCCCAAAGTCTGTACCAGCTGCCAGAGCTCTGTGATGTCATGTTCCATCATCTCGCGATTTACGCGAGGCAATGACAGATAGACAAAGAGAACATTTAACGGATGGTTTAGATTTTGCACTGAAAGCATTATACCAAGATAATCATGGTGTTAGAGATTCCATACTACATTTGATCTACGGCAATGTGGTGTATTGAGCAAAAACCTTGTTGGAATAGGACAAAGTTGTATAGCTGTAGTATAATATGGGCATATGACAATAAAAGAAAAAAAAGTTGTCGATGAAAGAGGTACGCAGCCGGGTTTTACATCGATTAATAGAGGAAGAAGTCTTGTTCACTTTATAATTGGTGATCGCCCGTTAACCTTTCAAGAAGATGTAGACATGACATTTGCTGGTTTAACGCGTGAAGAAGTTGCGCGGATGACGCCAAAAAATTGAAAAAGATAGCAAACTCTGGTGGCATTAGCATGAAATTACATCTTGGTTCTTAGCTTCTGCTTGAGCAGTTCATCGTTATAGTTGTATAAAACTTCAAATAAAGGTATAACCAACGTACCGATCTTTTATGTCAGATAATAATACTATCCGTTGTCCGAAGTGCGGCGAGAGCTTTGAGCCAAGCGAAGCATTTCGTCATCAAATGCAGGAGGAGATAGTCGGGAGAGAAAAAAATAAGCATGAGATCGAATTAAAAATACTGAAGGAAGAGACAGAGAAAAAAATAACGGAAAAAATTCGGCTTGAACAGGAAGAAGCGACCAAACAATTAAGGCAGGATTCCTTAGAAGAAAAAGAACGAAACAAACGATTATTAAAACAGCTTGAAGAACTCACAGAAGATTTACGAAAGCTGCGGCGTCGCGATGAAGAGCGAGAGCTGGAGATGAAAAAGAAGATGGCGGATGAAGAAGAAAAAATCAGAGCAGATAGCCGGAAAAAAACTCTTGAAGAGCATGAGCTGAAAGACAGAGAGAGTGCGAAAAATTTGCAGGACGCGCTAAAGCAAGTCGAAGAGCTCAAGGCGCAGATGCAGAGAGGCTCTCAACAAGCACAAGGCGAGTCGCTTGAGCTAGAGCTAGAGGAAAGTCTCAAACGCGAGTTCCCAGTTGACGGTATTGAAGAAGTGAAAAAAGGTCAACGGGGCGCTGATATCTTGCAGTGCGTGGTAGATAAGCGGGGGCACGATTGCGGGACAATACTTTGGGAATCTAAAAATGCGCAATGGAGTAATCTTTGGATAGCAAAATTAAAAGAAGATCAACGTCAAGCCAAAGCGCATATTGCAGTCCTTGTGGTGACAGATCCGCCCGACAAACTAACGACCTTTCAGTATGCAGATGGTGTATGGGTGGTCGTCAGAACTATGGCGATGCCATTGGCGTTGGCACTTCGCTATAATCTCGTGAGTGTGAACTTTGAAAAATTAGCAAACACGGGAAAGAGTGAAAAGATGGAAGATTTGTATACATATATCACCAGCATTGAGTTTAAGCAAAGAATTGAGGCAATTGGTGAGGCGTTTGGAAGTATGCAGGAAGAAGTGGAGAGAGAGAAGCGCTGGTTTCAGACCAAGTGGGCGCGGCAAGAGAAGCAATTGCGAAGAGTGATAGACAACACGCATGGCATGTATGGAGATTTGCAAGGAGTGGTGCGATCGCTGCCAGATTTAAAAATCCTTGAGTTGACAGATGGTAAGATAGAAGAATAGGAGTATATGAAAATAGATGTAGCCAAAGAGCGGATACTTATTCTCAAAGATCAAATCACCTTTAAGGACGCAGAGAAAAAAGCGTGGGAGAAAAAGACGAGTGCCTTTGACGCATTTAGTAAAGTCGCAAGCTTTCTCTCTCGCCCGAAAGATGATGACTTCGAGCTCACGTATTCGGAACATCGGTATCAACCATTTTGGCATGTGATGGCTACCGCGCGGTATGTGTACGATAGGGCTGCGACATATCAGGTACGTGTGGGCGGCAAAGAAGTGAGATCAGTCACACTCCTTGAGAATAACTTCGAAGAAACCAATGGTCATATCCACATCCCCGTCATGGAGCATTGTGTGCAAGATGAAAAGGACGAAGTATTTGTGGATGGCGTGAGCGGCAAAAATAATTCAGCGCTTTCTGAATATATCAAAAAGTCATGTACGGAAGTTGCCGGTAAGATAGAGAAAATTATTCCCAAAGATTCTATCCTCGTACCACCAACGACCCGCGTGTCCGCATTGATGCGGGATTCTCTCTCCAAAATGATTAAGGGCATACAGGCAGACAAGATACTGGAAGAGCACGTCGAAGTATCTGCCATAGAGCTCTACTATCGTCCTGTCTATGCATTTCAATTTGCGTGGAAGTCGAAGAAAAAAGACGGCATCATAGAGATAGACGCAGTGACAGGTGCTATCACATCAGGTGATCGTATCTTTAGGGAGTATTTGGGGAAAGTACTTGATCAAGATTTCTTGTTTGATATCGGTGCAGATGCCGCAGGTATGCTGATCCCCGGAGGAAGTATTGCGGTGAAAGCCGCTCGTAAATACATGGGGAGTAAAAAATAAATAAGTAGTATATACTTGATATATGGACAGAGAAGAGACAAAAAAGGAACGAAGTGAAGAAGAATTGTTGGTGTGGACATCTCCGTCACGACTCTTTAAGAAACGAGATAAGGAATATTTTACCAATATTGTGGCGATCGTCTTTTTGTTTTGTGTCATCTTTGTATTTGCTCGCGAATTCGCATTGATGGCAGCAGCCATATCTATATTATTTCTCGTGTACGTATTAGCCACGGTGCCCCCAGAGGATATAAAGCATAGATTAACGAGTATGGGGATAGAGAGCGCGGGGCATTATAATCGTTGGGAAGAGTTTGCGGATTTCTGGTTTGAAGAGCAGTGGGGACAGGTGATGCTCGTGATGCGGCCACTCGCGGGACCACGGATGATTATTCTTTTGGGAAGTGAGCCGAAGGCGAAGGTGAAAGGAATTGTGGCTGACTATATTCCATATCGTGAGGAGCCGGTGAAATCTTGGGTGGATAATGCAGCCAACTGGATTACGGAAAAAATTCCTCTTGAGAAGCCCCAAGCCTAGCTTCATGGTGTAATCCGTAGTAAAATAGAGTCCTTGTCTCCGTAGTTTCTGGCGGAGCCAGATCAGGCTTCGCCTGACAATGGACCCTCCTTCGTTAAAACTACGGAGGGCACAGTAGAATGCGGCGACAATTTGCATCTATAGTTCAACGGATAGAATAGATCTTTGCGGAAGATCTGATACAGGTTCGATTCCTGTTAGGTGCACACCTTTTCAGCGCGGAGGGTTGGCTCGAGCGGTTCAAGGCGATAGTTTCGAAAACTATTCTTCCGTAAGGGAGGCACAGGTTCGAATCCTGTACCCTCCGCACTGGTAAGGAAAATATTTATGACCATCACTATTTGTGGCAGTATGCAGTTTCATGAGGAGATGGCCAAAGTTCGCGGGCTTCTTACAGATCGTGGGTTTACCGTATTTGTGCCCGGCGAATTGGATGATCTCACAAAAAATGAGTCATACATGGAGAATGATGAAGATCGCATCACCGCAAAAATAGAATACGACTTTATCCGTGAGCACTTCCATAAAATTGAAAGCGCCGATGCAATTCTCATATTAAATTACGAAAAAAAAGGTATTAAAGGATATATTGGGGGCAACACGTTTTTGGAAATGGGATATGCATTCGGATTAAAGAAAAAAGTATATTTACTATTTCCAGTTCCAGACATGGATTACAAAACAGAGATGCATGCTATCCAGCCAATTGTGCTTGATGGAGACCTTACCAAAATTTCGCACTTGTAGTTCAATGGACCCTCCTTCGTTGTAAACTACAGAGGGCGCGGTAGAATGTGGCAAATGAGCACCTGTAGCTTAACGGATAGAGTTCTGGCCTCCGAAGCCGGCGATATCGGTTCGATTCCGATCAGGTGCACACGTCCTCCGACCTGCCCGCCGAAGCCTTGGCGAAGGCGGGAGGCTGTGATGACAGTTCGACTCTGTCCAAGTGCACTATTTCTTTGATTCAATATGAGTAGGTTGAAGTTCTGGTGATAAGAGTTGTTGGTGTATGATTTTTCCTTCTGCGTTTCGTTGTATAAGGAGAGCTTCTGCTTTTCCGATGGGTTGATCTAATCCTGCTTTATTTTTGTCGCCCGTTTTTTCAAAATGCTTAATGATTCCGACTATTTCTCCATGTGTCACAATTGCTGCGTTTGGATTTGTTTCTAGGATATGTTGATACTCTTCTGTTACGCGCGTGTATGCTTCTTGAAGTGTCTCTCCTTGTACGTCAGGTTGATATGGATTTTTAGAAAATATATCTTCTTTGACATTTTCGAGTTCACTTATTGATCTTCCTTCCCATTGAGGTGAAAATCCTCCTTTGAGGTTTTCTCTGACAATAACTTCTGGGTGGTTGGAGAGTTCATCGTGGAGAAGCTGTGCTGATTTTATTGCGCGAGGAAATGGGCTTGTATAAATTACTGTTGGTGTTACATGGTGGATATTTAACACCTCGCCGAGTTTCTTAATTTGTTTTTCGCCTTGTGTATTGAGTGGTTGTTCTGATCCATACATGAGGGGGCCATTTGGTCCAATTGGAGAGTCTACTTGTCCGTGACGAATAATAAGCACAGAAGAGTTCATTGTGGACTATTATATCAAAGTAAATCCAATATTTGATACAATGCGTGTATGAAACAAACGAAACAATTAGCAAATCTTATTTACGAAGCGGCGAATGTAAAACGTATGCTTCGTACTGGGTGGCAGAGACTTGGGGATAATGTCGAAGGTGTTGGGGAACATTCATTTATGACCGCTGTGATTGCGTATCTTCTCGCGAAGGAAATTAACGAACAGAAAAAGAGTGAGCGAACGGTTTCTATGGAAAAAATTCTCATCATGAGCATATTCCATGACTTCCACGAAGGACGCACAGGAGAAATGGACAAAGTGGCCAAGCTTTATATGACGCGTCACGAAGATAAGGCAAATATTGATATTTTTGAAGGAGTGGATGATGAACTATTGACGTTGCTAAACGAGTACGAAGCCAAACAAACACTCGAAGCGCTCGTAGTCTATGAAGCCAATGTGATTGCGTTTGGTGTGGAGTGTAAAATTCTTATGGAGCGGGGGAATACCCATGCGAAAGAGTGGATGGATGCTAATTCGCTGCGTGTCAGGCTCCCAGAATCTGTAGAATTGATGGATCTTCTCGCAAAGACAGATAGTCAGGATTGGTGGAAAGATATCCGTGCGACGATCCACGAGGAGTTTGCGAAATGATGGCATGAAAAAATATTTTACTAATCCTCTGTTTATTCCTCTGGTTGTTTTACTTGCGTCTGCCATTATTGGTGGCTTACCTCCAGTGGGAATTAAAATTGCGCTTCGACAATTAGAATCTCCAATGATTTTACTATTTCGACTCCTCATTATGATCCCACTTTTTTTATTGGTTTCATGGAAGCATCTTGGAATACTCAAAAATAATTATCGGACGATATTTCCCGTGGCTTTATTTTGGATGGGGAACATAGTGATCTTTGCATTTGGCATCCCGTACACCACTGCAAGTGTTTCACAGGTGCTATATACAGGAGTGCCGGTTTTGGTCGCGGCACTTTCTCCCATGCTTCTTAAAGAAAATCCAACAAAGTTACAAATCATTGGAATACTCATTGGGATAATAGGAACATTAAAGCTCCAAGCTTAAATCCCCGGCCGTAAGGCCGAGGGATGGAGCGATCCC
>CAYIBX010000017.1:0-24325 GCA_964361785.1 uncultured Gammaproteobacteria bacterium
TAATTTAAAACGAGTACCACGCGGCACCCGTTAATTAACAAAATTAATTGACTTTTTAAAAAAACTAAAATCAATCATTTTCTTTTTTGCGTATATTTTATGAGTGTAAAGTACCTCATTTTTATTTTCCCCTTACGCATTTTTTTCTTTTTTGTTCTTTCTTTCCTCCTGTTCCAGAGAGAAATAATTCTCTACAGAGTAGGAGGAAAGAGAGTGGAGGTCGCCTCTTTAGGCGACTCGCCGATGATGCGAGAGGTTGAAACCATGTTGTCTTTTACACTAGCGGCCGCACTAGCAAATGACATCGTATCGCACATGTTTATTACTTGTCCTGCAAAGGGGGACCGCGTCGTTGACAGTGTGATTTATTAGATGTAATCTACAATCATGTTAACCAGAGCAGATAAAAAATTTCTCACAGAGAAATTTGCCACCAAAGATGATCTCCAAGGAATGGAGAAACGTATTAAAAAAGATATAAAACATGTTAAGGATTCTCTTGATCTGGCGATTGGCGTCTTTGATAAACAAGGTGTCTATCACCACAAAAGATTAGTGAATTTAGAAAAGAAAACTGGATTGGATGAGCAACCCTATATGCCCCTAGTAAACTGACCTGTTTTGTTTAAATGCATAGCAAAAAGTGATCCCACATTGCAGGACAAGTAAATTTTATTAAGAGATTTATATGTTCAATATCGTTTGGATTCGGCCCACCAAAAATTGGAGGAGCGAAAGGGCGACAGAGAACATATTCCAGCCCCAATGTGAAGACAAGAATACACACGCATTCGCGTGAAAAATCCCTGCCCCCTAAAGGGGACCGGTAGCAGTATTTCTATTTGCGACGTTTGAGTCGCAATTAGAAACTGCTCCCTGTATGCCTTGTTAAAGTGCATAACCTATTTTCATCGAAAGAGACGCAGATGTCCCTTGATAATTTTAGTTATTCCAAAGGTGTATTACCTTCGGAAACGAATCCCGTTTTAAACCTGTTTAGCTCGCCGAAGTGTAACTCCTGCCGTTGTTACACGAAGGCGGCCCGTAGATTCTAAACGGGACTCATTTCTAAAGATAAAGTATTGCTCTTTTGAGCTACTGCTGAGGATAGTGTTAGAGAAGTTTGGTAAGTTTATCCACAGAAAGATGTGCATCTTTAAGAATTCCGTGGAGTGTGCCTTTTTTGAGCACTCTGTGCATGGGTACGATGATGACACTTTTACCTATCGGTTCATGATATTTTATCAGTTTCAAATGGCTACCTTTTTGATGTATATCTTCCCATCCATCTTTCAAAAGTGCGCGGACAAGTTTTTGTCCGGAAATTTGTGGCAATTTTGGCATACTATATTTGAATTTGTACTCGACTGATGAATTGTTGATTACTTTGTTCTGGAGTCATGTGGTAAAGTTCTGGATCAGCCTCTTCTAGATACAGTTCCATTGCCTCTTTTATATTTTTTTCAGCTTCTTCAAATGTATCACCTTGGCTTAAACAGCCAGGTAGGTCAGGCACAGCGACGCTATAGCCGCCCTCTTTTTCTTTGGTAAAGACTACATTATATTCAAGTATGGTCACCATTTTATGTTTCATATGTTCCCCTTATGATCATTATATCCCATGCTATTAAATTGTAAATGTGCTATTTTTTCAAAAAAATAAACCGGCCAGAAATATGTTCTGCCGGTTGCTTTTTACTTTATAAACTTTATAACTTTCTAACTTTTCTTATTGCTTCGGCAGGAGCTTCTATACATATGTATTTTTGTTCCTTACGGCCTTGCTTTTTTTATTGCAATAAACAATCCTGACCCGATCATGGCAAGTATGGCAAACGGCATCATAAACGCATAATCCTCAAAGCCAGCGACTGGCAGAGTAGTGACGCCCAAGACTTTGGTTTGTACGCATAAACTGGCTGTATCATCGTCTGTTTGGCCGTCTGGGCCAGTTACTTTCACATAGTTATCTACGTTACAGGTAAGATCATTGGCAAATGCTGAGGCTGCTTTGACTTTGGCGGTAAATCGATTATGGACCGTAGTGCCAGCGTTTACGTTTGTGATCGTGTAGGTAAGGATGTTTGTCGTGCTATTGTATGAGCCTATGCCACCATCAAACACAAGATATGTTGGAAGTGAGTCAGAGACAGTAATTTCAGAATAGTTGACGTTTGATGTATTTGATACCGCAATGTCGTATTCAACGATGTCATTTGGAGAGTAGGCGGTGTCGTTTGAGGTTAGGTTCTCAATAAACACGTTCATGTTTATAGGATGACGAACTTTTTTGTTTACCACGATGTGGTTTTGAGGACATTCGACCGTAGAACCATATTGATTGGTACAGCTGGCAGCGTGTGCAGGAGTGACTGAGTAAATAGTAAATAGAAAATAGAAAATAGAAAAAATGATACTATATTTTAGTTTCATATGATATAGATTGTGTGAGTTGTCATACGCGTTTGAGGAGTATAGCAAAACATTGCGGGTGTGTCAACTATTATGGGATAAGATCCGCGAATATTAATAGTCTTTCGGTAGTACTCCCCGGCGGCCAGCAGGTTTGAAGGATCAGGCGTTTGACACCAGCTTGTGGCACCAGATACGAGACGGCAGAGGGGGAGACGACGCGCTTGCCAGTAATGATATACGTGTAGGGAATACTTTTATACATGATGATCACCTTGTCACCTTCATTTACGTTTTTTAACAGATAAAAGACGGCGTTTAAATCTTTTACAAACCAGTCGTAGTTTGTGGAATGGGAGAAGAGATACACGCTACCATCTTGGTCAGGCAAATAGCTTGTAGAGGCATGAGCGATGCCTTCTGCGAGTGCCTTCTGGTATTCGGCGGGCTTGGCTGGATTCACACCTGCGATGACGGGTGCGTTTACCCCAATCTTGGGGATCACGAGCCCAAATTGGTTATCAACCGGCGTGATCACGGATCCGTCTTCATTTTGTAAAGGGTTTGAGGTAATACTTGGAGTTACAATATTTTGGGTTGATTTAACACTATTTTTGATTTGTTGAAGTCTGTAGGCGGTTTCTAATCGTAGCATTGGAATTGAAGGACCAAAAAATCCTCCTAATGCAAAGGCGATTAGACCGACGGAAAATGTATGCACGTTTCGTTTAAATTTACGTTTGGCTCGTGCGCGTTTGACGCCACCCCAGTCAGTAGGTTTCATGACTAAGAAGTATACACTATAAGATAGTCTGGGGCAATGTTTTTATGTATCGTATGAACGGTTCACCAAACACTGTGACCTCTGTGTCTTTTGTAAATCCTTGTTTGGTAAAAAGATTGATACTTCTTTTGTTGAACGGCTTGATGAGCGCGCGCACGGACGAGAGGTGATAGTCGTTTTCGCATTTTTCCAACACTTCAGAAAGCACTTTTTTGCCGATTCCTTTGCTTTGGTATTCTTTTTCTCCGATAATAATGCCGATTTCTGCCGTGTTTATGGGGTGTTTGTCTTGGCGTACGCTGATAAAGCCGATATTATTGTTATCGACATGTATCGTGAAGTAGTGTCGTGAATCACTTATTGAAGCTAATTCGAGCCATTCTTTTATACGATCTTTGTTTGAGGTCAAACTTCTATACATGTATTGACGGATATCTGGATCATTCATCCATTTTACCCACAGGTTAAGCGTTTCATCGGAATATTTGAGAGGTTCAAGTCGTATAGTTGGGGCGATGGTTTCGCGATATTCTGGTAATGCGACCATAAGACACGGAGTATAACAAAAAAGACCTATAGGATGCAATTGTTTTTGGTTACGTGGTAGTCTTCTTCACAAATGTAAGATATATTTTATCGCCATTGACGTGCATCACGGATGATTCCCAGTTGGGATCGGTGATTTTTTCATTAAAATGCGTTTTAATTTTGTCAGTCAGCGTACTGGCTGCTTCTTTAATTTTTCCGCCTTGTGTTCGTAAAAGAAAATCAAGTTTTGTATCAAGTGTTTCTGCATCAAGATGCAAGCCTTGTGAAGCATCGTCTACCAAATCTGCTGATATGACGGCTTTACCCAGTGGTGTTTGTACTGTGACATCCTGTATTTTTAGTGAGTCGTTTAAAATAGCAAATTTGCCTTCAGTAATTCTACCACCTGGGATAGTGATAGATGATTTTACATAATCCATGAGTTCATTTGGTGTTACTTCCACTGTCGCTTGACCAGTCTGACCATGTTTCTCTATGACATAATTGATGCGATCGGTGACACCTTCAGGCAAAATTTCTGGTGTGGGTACTGGTATTTCTACTTGTTGGCTTCCCACCTCGGGGGTGGAATGGACTTCTGGCGATGAAATCGTTGGCTCTGCAGCGGGCGCGGTTGCGGCAGCGACCGTTTCTTCTCGTTTGGCGTTTTCTGTCTCTGTAATTTTTTCATCCGTCGTGCCTGCGACGTTTTCGAGCGTTTCTCTTGCATTTAATGGTTCTGGGTTATTCTCGTTAGTCGCTATATTTGTTGCATTCATTGTGTCAAAATTTAGTTTTATTTCATCTGCCGTCGCTTTTGCAAATGCTTCCAGATCCAGTTCTGCTGCCATGTTGGTGGCAAGCTTCGTGTCATCGGTTATGTGGACGACGCCATCCGTTATTTCATACGTTAGCCCCAATGCATCCATGGATCTGCCAAAGTACGCATCAAACGCCTCAGGATTTTGGGCTTTTAGCGTAGGGTAGCTCCCTTGATACAGCGCGTTTACGGATTGTTCCAAATGTTCCTTGGTACTGTTTTCTGTCGCTTTGGCGGCTAACTCTTGCCACGTTTGATTTTTGTATAGTTCGTGGGCTTCCAGTGGGATAGCGGGGTCTGCCACACCTTGGGTTTGGAGGACGGCATAGAGAGACAGTTTTGGATCGATCACTTGGGTAAGATTTGCATTTTCGACGATCGCATCAGGTCGATCATTTCGTGCGGTTTTTATAAGATGTGCGAGTTCTCGATCTTCGGCTCTTGCGGCATTTGGATTGTATCCGCCGACCGCAGCTAGCGTACTCGCGCGTACCGCGGTGTTGCCGCTTATCACATTGGGTATGCTTTTTGATTCACCGTGTCTGACCATGCTGTCAAATATTTCCTGAAGCCTCATGGGCGCAAAGAGCATAGGGAATTGTGCGTACGCCTCAAGAGGTACTTTAAACGACCCATTCACCATGTCTGTCTGCGGATTTTCCATGGTTGTAGAGATAGTAGATAAATATGTTGGTGAAATATTTTCATTATCAAAAAACGCATTAATAATGGTTGCGTCAGTATTAGATTCGCCTCGTGCTGCCATGCGCTGTAAAATTGTATTGGAAAGATCGCGCTTTTGTAGCCCGATTGGTGCATCTGCGGGGTATTCCTTGGTCAAATATACAACGGAGAATTCTGGGTGATCAGTGCGGAATCTATCAATTTCAACGTTCATTGGGTCTTCAAGCGGTGTAGGCTCTTGCCCCTCAATGATTGGCAGAGTAGCAATGTGATTGAGGATCACGATTTCTGTTTGTTTGGGATCGAGAAGTGTCCCTGCTGGATCAGTTTGTGTCGTGTACTGTGTGAGTGTTTGATACACTTGTCCGGCGTTGGATGACATGGTGGGGATTGCGACTACACGAGTCACCTCTGCCGCCATCGGCGTGTCATGTTGACTCATGAGTTCTGAAACGGTTTGTTGGTCTGCTTCTGAAAGGGTAGAAAGATACCAGTTTATTTCTTCATTGGTTTGCAATTGTGCTTCTGGGTTGTCTGTCAGGCGCGGCGATTTTCTTTCCTCCATCAACGCTTTGGTCAAATACATTTCCTCACCACCAAATGGCGAGAGAAATTCACTGTTGGTCACCGGAATAGTAGATGCTTCAGGTGGTGCGATATATTCGCGTTCCAAAGATGAGCGAAATGGGAGAAAAATAGGAAACCACGGCAACTCATTGGCTAGTTTAGAAGCAGCAGATTCTGTTTGTGACCGCATAGCAGCGCGGACAGATTCATCTAAGATGTCAACAGCTGGTTGTAAATTTTCCATTTGTGATGGAGTTATAAAATGTACATCAATACCAGTGGTTGCTGGATCGGTCGGAACAAGTTGGGCAGGAGATGTTTCTATGGGAAGTAATGTGAATTTAAGTTCATGGGAAATAATTGGTTCAAATACCTGATCTATATCAGGTGTTCCTCCAGTTGTGGGAGCAGAAGCGCCTAAGTGTGAAAGAAGTATTTTCATATCTTCAGGATTTGTAGGAAGTTTGTCGTCTTGACCTAAGTATCCGAGTTTCAAAACGATACCATAAAGTTTTTCTGTTTCATCAGTTTTGTTTTCATACATTCCATTGATTGCGTCCATAGGAGACGTACCTTTGGCAATTTCTTCGGTGTAGTGTTTGATTGCAGCGTCATTTAACGAATTAAATTCTGCTATTGCTTTGGGTCCAAACAGTTCGTTGGGTAAATGAAGTTCAGCGTCATTTGGGATACGAGCAATATTAATTTCTTGTACTTCTTCTCCACCAAAATGAGCTGGACGTAAGTGATCTGGGTTATCAAAATATCCTTCATGGGGAGATCCACTCGGGAATGTAATAGCTTCATGAGGATGTTCATTAGCATATAGTCTAAATAAATTTTTCAATCCATTTGCTGAAGCCATACCATTTGGCCCTTCTGTTTTTGATAAAAAGTAATTCCAAATACCACCATCTCCCAATGCTTCGCCTTTAATTACCGGTGAATCAGCAGAAGGAATCGGAAAGTGACCACTTGATTCAAGTGGAATTTTGGCAACGTCACTCGTGTCTCCTGGTAATCCCTCCATTTTTATTTCGGGATTTTCAAAGGTAAGTCCGTTATCTTTAAGTGTTGAATTTAATTCATCAACGTTTAGAATTTTGCCTGTTTTATCAATTTGAAACGCTCCTACGGATTTTCCATTCGCATCAAAAATATGCCAGTCGCCTGGTTTACTCGCGTAGGAAGTGGTATATCCGTCTGGAACGGTCGCGGTAAACGGTGTCTCATCGGGATTTGTAATATGATCTATCAGAGCTGGAGCGTCTGATTTTGGAGCGTTCGTTGTTATTTTGTCGTGGAGCGAAAGTCCAATTTTTTGTAAATAATCTCGAAGCGCCTGTTCGTTTGCGTCTTGTGCAAGAATAATATCTGGTTCGTTTGGTACGTGGATGAGCGCGTCATACTGGATGATACTTGTTTCTTGACCTTTTCCACCAATTTCTATAGCGTGTCGTGTGATGTCAATTTCTTTAGGAAGTTGATAGTCAGCATTTCCAATGTGAGCCACATGATCAACAGAAGGAGCAGAGATTTCTATATGTTCAAAAGGATAACTTGAGTTGTTTACAAATAATCGTGGACCTGTACGATCAATCGCTGCATCATGGAGTTTTTCTGAAACGTTTTGGGTGACTGATGGCACTTCTTTTAGCGCCTCTCCCAATCCATGTATCACGGCCCCAACTCCCGCTCCTATTGCTCCCGCCTTTATGCCATATTTGACGGCCTCAACTCTAGCGTCACGGGTAAACTGATCCAAAATTGCATCAAGCCCCAATATTTGTTGTTCTGGTGGTAATGCTCTACTACCCAATGGGAAACGGCGTTTTAGTATAGAAATTTCCGGTGCGTGTTCTGCCACAAGTCCTAGTACTTGACTTACCATATCTTCGGATACATTGGCTAGTGACGTAGCACCGTCTTTAAGTACGGTCGTTTGATTAGTAGTCAGTTTCACCATAAATTCTTCAAGCGTCGTGCCACCCAAGACATCTGTGGCTTGTTCTGCGTGTGTGGAAAGATACGAATCGATATCGGTAAGTGCTTTGTGACTGGTGACATCAAGGGCGGTGCGTTGGGTTTCTATAGATTCGCGTTCGGAGAAACGAATGAGACCAATGCGTTTTTTTTCGCCTGATTCACTTACTGCTTTTCTAGCTGTAATATCGGTTATCGTTGCCATTCCCATACGCAATTGGTCATCAGTAAGGGTTGCTTTCAACGTACCGTCTGTCTGGTAGAGTGACACTTGAATTTTTCCCATCATTTCTTCTGCCGATCGCTGGTTGACCAGATATTTTTCAAAAAAGTTTCTTCTCTTCATGGATTCGCCAAACGTGTCACCGGCTTCCCGTTCGCGTAAGTGGGTAAGGTAGTCACGTTGCAGAGCGCCGTATTCTCTAAATCCTGCAAATGTACCACCAGCCACAGCTCCAAGGCCAAATTGTGCAAGGGGCATAGTTTTGACAAGATTTAATGCAGAAAGTGAAAGTGCTACTCCTGTGCCAATCGTGACTTCGTTAAATAAGGCAGGGCGGAAAGGAATACCTTTACTTTCTATCCACTCGGCTATCGCGGTAATCTTTTTGGTAGCACTCTCTACTTTTGAAGGTATGAGGCTGGTTACTTCTCCCATTTGTGCGAGGCCGAGTCTGACTTGCATAGCAGATAAATCTGCGTCGATATTTGCTAATCCGCCCTCGTGGCTTGCTTTTGCATGAAGTGTTTCTGCCGCATCAAAAAGGCTCGAACTATATAGTTCTGCTTCAGCAAAGACATCGGGACGAGCATCTTTCAGTGTCGTCTTAAAAAATTCTTTGCTCCGCTGCTCAAACGTTTTCTTGTCTGCTATCTCTCCCGTCGCATAGTCTTTCATTAAATTCTTGATCCCATCAACCAGTGGCTTGTGCGTTTCGTCTGCAGGATCGAGAATATCAAGCTTTTCTCCTAAATTGCGGCGGATGAAAATATCTGCCTTGTCCATGTCTTGAGAAAATCTCAGTCGGACCGCCTTGGCTTCACGGTCAAAACTTTCAATGCCTTTGATTTCGCCTGCCACTTTCATGTCGCCGATTTCCTGTAACGCCAGTTTTTGAATCATGGTGCGCATGCCAAGCGTGTCTTTGGCCCATTCCACAGCTTTCGTACCAGCTTTAGCTAAAAAGTTTTTATCAGCCAGTAATTTGTCGTACGTCGCTTTGGCTCGAGCTTCTGCCATCTTGATTGCATCTTCGGCGAAGGGCGTTTCTGCCGCTTTGAGCATATCCATATAGTATTGTCGTGCGCGTTCTTGGAAATACGTGCCGCCGATTGATTGTTTCCACATGACGCGACCAATGGAATTTAGTTTATTGACCGCATCTTTGGATTTTTCCCACACGCGTGTTTGCGCTTCGGACATGTCTTTTTGAGCGGGAGTCACAAGTGTTTGCATTTTTCTTGCGGCCAAATCTCGTGCGCGCACTTCGTATGCTTTCAGTCCTACTATAGTAATAGTATTGGGATCTTCTTTTAAATTTTCAAGAACGTTACGAGCATTTGCAGCCTCCAGAATATCAACGGGAGGGTTTTCAGAAACAATGTGTTCTATTATTTGAGGTTCTGGTTTTTCCAAGACTAATTGTTCTATTGGAATATCATGGATTTCGTTGTTAGCATCCGTATACCGAATGCCGGAGACTTTATCCCACTCCACAGGATCCATTCTGTTGGTAAAAAGAAGAGGTTTGTCGATAAGTGTCCCGCGCTCGCCCTGTTTTCTACTCGGTTCTTTCATGAGAATTGTGGCAGTCCCGATACCTGTAAGCGCATTGGCTCGCGTATCTGAATCATTGATGATGAATTGCTCGATAGTGTTGCCATCAATCGTTTGTGGTGTGGTGAAGTACACAGCCGTCTCCCCAATAATTACTTGTTTGGGTTTGAGCGCCTCTGGATTTGGGATTGGATTGATTGGTTCGGCCATATTAATTTGCGAGGTCTTTTTTTCCTATGTATAGTTCGTGAAAGTCGGTGAGAATTTGAGAAACGAGTGCATCGGGGTCAGTCACACGGGATGTGATAAATTCGTTTACTTTCTCAGGTGTTGGATCGTTTTTGATAAGAAGTGAGAGTTCTTCGACTGCTTCCGGATGGTTGATGCTGACTGCTTCTATGGTGCGAAGCGTCATGTACTGGTTAAGCTTTTCTGCTAATTCCATCTTGATATCCGCTTTTGTGGCGTCATCAAGGGAAGACTCGCTAAATTTTTCGTTGATAAGCTGATCCAGAAATGTGGAGATGGCAGATTCTTGATCCATATATACTACACTAGAGGAGTTTGTTATAGTTCGTCAAGTATAAAAAAATATATCTATATAGATCAAATAGATGATTGAATGTTGACAGCGAAAAATTGTACATATATTATATGTACACATGCGAAGAAATGATTTGACGAGTTTTGATTGGGATAAAGGAAATATTGATAAAAATTCTCAAAAGCATGGTGTTTCACCCAATGAAGCGGAAGAAGTGTTTTTAGATGAGAATTCTATCGTTTTTGATGATGAATTACATTCATTTGGAGAAAAGAGACTAAAAATTATTGGAAAGACGGTAGAGGAGACGATGTTGTTAGTAGCATTTACAATGCGCAGTAAAAAAGTTCGAATTATTTCAGCTAGATTGGCAAACAAAAAAGAAAGGAAATTTTATGAAGAAAAAAATATTTAAACAGATTCCAAAATTTCGTTCTGAAATTGAAGAGCGTAAATTTTGGCAGACTCATGATTCGACAGAATATGTAGATTGGTCCAAGGCGACTCACTGGAGTTTTCCAAACTTGAAGCTTACCAGTAAGCCTATTACATTGAGATTGCCAGTTGCCACGATTGATCGTGTGAAAATTGCAGCGCACAAGATGGACATACCATATCAAACACTGCTCAAGCGATTTATATCGCAGGCAGTGGCGATGCTTTAGATGACCCCGTCCACACCAACTTTACATCTTGTTTGATCACGCGATTAGCCAGATCCTGGGCTTCTTTGTAATGGCCGGAGACGATCAGATCCCGCACCTGCACGGCGGCTTTTTTGGTGACCCCTTGTTCGTAATCACGAAGATACGGAACAATTATAGGGGACACTTCAGAGAAGTTGTCATCGAGCTTGGGGAGCACTTTATAAAGTTCCTCTAAAGACATGCCGGGTTTTAGAAGTTCCAACACGCGTTGCGCCAGCTGCTGTGCGCGCTCTTCGGTCATCTCTTCGTTTTCGACTTTTTGTTTGATAACGTCAACGACTTGCGCCTCTATACGTTCTCGTATTTCATCTGGGGACATAGATTAAGTATTACGTATAAAGAAGAAAGAGTAAAGAAGCTATTGTTAGTTAATTTGTGTACCGTTCTCTTGTGGACCTTCCGACGTTAGATGGATAGGCAGGTTGAAATCTGGTAACCAGCGACTCGATTGCCTCAGGAATTGCGCCATAGAGTATGCGCACCCGATCCTCTTTGGTTAAATGACCCCACGTAGGATATTCGTAGAGAAGTGTCGGCGGCTGATCTGGATCTTCTTGGATATACGTGCGAAGCGGAGACTCAGTGTCAAAAAGTTCCACTGAATCATTGATAAATGAAATCCCGCTTGCAGATTTAAGCACTGATTCTTCTCCGTGTTGTGCTACAAATTCTTGAATGTCTTTTATGGTAAAGGGTCGCATTTTGATCGCTGTTCGAATAAGAAGGGTGGCAGGGTGTACGGTAGGATCAGTCATGTCGATAGCAGTTAAGGCCGTACAAAGCTCAGCTTGTTTACCGGAAAGTCCTAAAGCTCCTTTTTCGCGATCAGCCATCCATAATGCGATATTTTTGGGTTTTTCCATGATGACTGAAGATTCATCAGACATCGTTTTGTCGTAGACGATGTTTATCGTGTCCGAATACAGGCGTATCACGCGCTTGCCGTTTACATGTACGTCTTCTTTGTGTCCTGTTTCTACGGTTTGATTGATGTAGGAGAGTACCATGAGCGCAGAGATATCTTGCATGGCTTTGCGTTCGGCCATTTCCATCGGCCACTCAGCAATGTTTACACTTGTCGGTTTTCTAATGATATCTTCGGTAAAGTGGGGAAGTACTTGTCGCACTCTATTTTCTCCCAAAAGCGTTCTAAAGGCGTCGGTGCGGGCAGGGGACGATGTGACGACATCGAGTCGGTAATTATTTTGTTCGATTGCCATATATCCCCAAATGTTAAACTGTTCTCTTTATACATGGTGAGCTGGGTATTCGGTCAAGAGAGGCAAAAGGTATAGAAGTGGATCAATAGTAGATAAGAAATCATTCTCCTGCTAGAATACTATTCTATGATCAACAAACTTCCCTATAAAAAAATCACGTTAAAAAATGGTGTGCGATTAATTCTCGTCCCAAGGCCTGACGTCCACAGCATCGCGACAGCGGTCATGGTAGGAGTAGGGAGTAGGTATGAAACGCCAGAAATCAATGGCATTAGCCATTTTTTGGAGCACATCGTATTTAAGGGCACAGAAAAGTATCCCACAACGGATGATGTAAACACGATAGAGAAGATTGGGGGACTTCAAAATGCTTACACGGATATCGATGTCACAAATTTTCACAATAAAGCACTCAGCACCGATTGGCTCTTGGCGCTGGAGATAAACAAAGAGCTTGTCTTAAAGCCTCGCATTGAAGAACAATGGGTGGACAAAGAGCGAGATGTCATCTTAGAAGAAATGAAGCGCTATGAAGACGAGCCAGCGGCCAAAGTAGAGGAAGCGTATCATTCCTTATTATACAAGGGGACAACATTAGGCATGCGCATTATTGGTGAAGAAAAAAGTATGCGCTCAAATACATCTAAAGAGCTTCGCGCGTATCATACGAAATGGTATCAGCCGCAAAAAATGGTGGTTATTTTATCAGGTGACATTGATGATAGTCGGGCTTCGGAGATTACAAAAAAAGTTGAAGAGTGGTTTGCCCCCCTCGTCGGTGGGTCCGCCGAAGAGGCGGAGCGTGTCGTCTGTCACCAAACGAAGCCAGAGCTTATCGTCGTCACTAAGCCAGATGTAAGTCAAGCACATATGACGCTTGGTGTCCGGACATTTTCACGAAAGAGTGAGGATCGATTTGCGTGGAGTTTATTTAATCTTATTATGGGAGTATCCTTTACGAGTCGATTGTTTAAAGAAATTCGCGAAAAGCGGGGGCTTTGCTACCATGTGCGATCGGGCACCAGCACCTATGCAGACGTCGGAAGTTGGGACATCTATGCAGGGGTAGCTACAGAAAAGGTGGAGGAAGCTACAAAAGCGATACTTGCCGAACTTACAAAAGTCAGAGACGGCGGCGTCACAGATGAAGAATTGATGATAGCCAAAAAACGATTGATAGCTCTTTTTGCATTTAAAAGCGAAGATCCGGAGTTTTTTTCTGAGTGGTATGGGAGAGCGGAGCTATTCGGCATGCCACTGATGACGATTGATGACTATATCGCAAAGATTCAATCTATCACAAAAGAGGACATCAATGTGTTGGCAAAAAAATATTTGAAAACAGAAACGCTTAATATGTCTCTTGTTTGGAATAAGCCACGGGATGAAAAACTCTTGCAAAAATTGATACTATAGGGTATACTTATAGCCTGTGCAGCCGACGATACTTGCTATTATCGGAAAACCACTTGCCGGCAAAGACACTCAAGCCGACCTTCTCGTCGCAGCCCATCATGAGGCCGTAAAGATTTCCACAGGTCATATTATTCGAGCGGTGCGTGAAGAAGGGGAAACGCACAGATTTTGGCCGCTTATTGGTTCATATATTGAGATGGAAAAGAATGGCATTAAATTACCAGATCCTGAAATTATAGAGATGCTAGGTACTGTCATTAAGGAACAAATTTCTGAAGGAAAAAAAATACTCGTTGTCGCAGGTTCTCCACGAAGTTTTGAACAATTGGACGGATTTAATCAACTATCAAATGGTTTAGGTGCTCGATTAATTATTGCGCATATAGATGCTACGGATTCTGAAACGTATAGAAGAAGTGCAACACGCAATGAAGGACGCGTGGATGATACACCAGAAGTACATGCAGTAAGACTTAATGAATACCGCAACTATGTAGAGCCAGTGGTAGATTTCTTGCAACAAAAAGGATCAATCATAGAAATAGATGGCATGAAATCAAAAGAAGAGGTCTTTGCCTCACTCGATCGTGAAGTAAACAAACGAGTTTTTGATCCGGAAATGACGTTGCCGCAAATGGCGAGAAGATAATATGATATACTAATTATTCAAAGGAAAATATATGATAGAACAAACAGTTGTGTTAATTAAGCCCGACGGGATGGAGAAAAAAGTAGTTGGTCAAATTATAGATCGATTTGAACGAGCGGGACTCGTGTTGTCAGGGTTAAAACTTGTTCAACTCACGCAAGAAATTCTTGATGTTTGGTACGCACATCACAAAGATAAGCCATTTTTTCCTGAATTATCAGCACAAATGATGCGTTGCCCCATTGTAGCGATGGTCTTGTCTGGCGAAGGTGCAATACAAAAAGTGTTTGATATTTGCGGGCCTACAGATCCTATGGATGCGGCTTCCGGCACCATCCGAAAAGATTACGGCGTCGACAAGCCACACAATGTCGTGCACCGATCCGATAGTGTAGAAGCAGCACAAAAAGAGATCGGACTCTTGTTTTCTTCTATCGAGCTTTATTAAGCTGCGGCATATTCAATATTGCAAAAAGTAATAAGGATGTGTAGGATATCTCCTATATGGCGGTGAATGAATATTTTATAAGGGAAAATATTACTCCGAGAGTGTTGGGGGAAGGACCCAGACCTACTCGAGGATCGGGTTGGAGACAAAGGGTTGATGTGAGAATAAGAGATGGTATACAGTCTTTAACATTGTAAGCAAAGACTACAGGAGAATTAAAAATGCTTCGCGGCGCACTTATGACAGTAGCAGCGACCACCGATACATGTATTGAATTATTAAATCCTTTAATGAGTGCATATAACGTAGCGCCATTGATAGAAATATTACAGCAAGATAGTAGGAAAGCTAGAGAATTATTAAGGAAATATAACGTTACGTTATCTTAGTGTTGAATACATTTACAACGATAATACCTATCGTATTAAAACACGTGTGAGATAATCCTCACTGTTTCTACCAATCCATAGATACCTAATCCAATAAATGCCAGTGCTCCCAAAAACGATACGATTTCATTTTTTACGACTATTATTGTTTTTTGAGGTGAAAGAAATAGAGCGATATTTAAAAGAGTATGGGACGCGATGACACCTATTGCAAATCCATATACGTTTACAACCGTAAAAAGAGGCACGTACCCTGCAAAATCATCAAGCCCCAAGATAAACGGTACAGTGGTTGAGAATTTCAAAAGATGTTTCCAATCAAGGGTTGATTTTCCTTTCATTTTTTCTCCTAAATCCGGCATCACACGGGAAAGAATGGGATGAATTAGTTTTTTAATGCGATCCAAGAATATATGAAGGATAGAAAATAATATTTTTTTAATCCCACCCCGGCCTTCCCAGTTGGAGAAATGCTCTAAACTGCCGTGCGCTAGTTCAAACAACACAAGTGACGCTACAAAGACCATAAGAGCTAGTAGAATATCAACGTGTTTTAAAAGAACCCACATGCCAATAACAAGGATTGTGCCAAACGCGTTGCCGGCGGCAGTACCGATTTCTATGGCCACACGACTGCGCCATCCGGGATTTGCTGCCATGAGGCGACCGATGAATATAGCAAAGTCTATACTGGTTTTTAAATATATGGTTGCGCCGATAATCACATCGATGAAGCGAAAATTCATGTTGATAGGTTCTGAAAAGGGGACTGCGTTAAACAGCAGTAACGCAGCATGGAGAAGTAATATAAATACCGCCATGACAACGCCTGTAAGCACGAGTGGCACGAGTTGAGAGAGTGGTTTTGATCGGTCAATGCGGGAGAGAAACGATTCCATGAGAGTACTATTGTACCATTAGTGGGGGGTATTTAGCTTACCGTCGTGTACAGGTTTGCGTAATTTTTATAAGCTGAGATTGTGCAGTGTCGAGTTTAGTCGTTCTGGATGTAATAAATCCAGCTAAACGATGTGCAATCCACGCGTTTGTTGGGTCATTTCTCATTGTGTTCAATGCAATGATATTGTTTGTGAGTTTCCTAATTATTGCAGCCACAAACTCTTTTTGACATATTTTGGATTGGTGAGCCTTGCAGCTAGGACATAATTCATGTATTTTTGCCATAAGGCAAGGAGTATATAGGAAGTTGAGGGATAGATCAAGTATTATAGGATATTTATTGACAGGGTTGAACCCTGTCAATATATTACGATTCTTTTTTTATACTCAATGAACGGATTACTTGTTTGGCTAAATCTGATAGTGATTCCGCACGTATAGACAACACGAGCCTGCGTTCTTCTTTTGTAAGAACAAATGTTTCACCTTGGTAACCCTTATCTAGGGCTGTTTCAGGATCATGGAGGAGCATATTTTGGAACTGTCGATTGACGATGCCTGCAGAGCATTTCGTAGCCCATCGCTCATGGGTATGTGTTCTGTGACCAAGGTTTTTATAGACCGAATAGATGGGGGAGCAAGTGACATAGGTTTGTATTATAGTTTATATCCTATAAAAACATCAAGATTGATTTATTTGATTTATTTGACAGGGTCTAACCCTGTCAACGAGCTGACATGATAAGAAATGCTGGCAATGAGTTGAAGTATTTTTGAGTTTACATTCCGTGATCACGAAGGATTTTTTCGACGTCATCGTGGAGTTGTAGATGTTTGCTGATTATTTCTTGGCGACGTCTTTCATGGTACGTATTTGCTCGTCTGGTAAGTACAGCAGAGAGTCCGTTTTCTTGGTGAGCAAACGTAACTTTTCCAGTGCAACTATTAACGAGTCGACAGCCGGTGCGTTCACACCTGCCTTTATTAGGATTATTTTCTGTATGAATATGAAAATTGACAAGTGTTTCGTTTAGTGCTGGAAGCCAGCCTTTTTTTGATACAGTATTTTTTCCACCATCAATGCAAAGAACCTCAATTTTCATAGTCTTATAGTATACACTGATTCTGCATCAGACTGTTATGAGAGGTTTATTGCGCTGTCGTTTTCAGGAGTGGTTTGTATGGGCGTTGTCATTTGATAGTTTATGCCACAACTGGTGCGTCGATAACCTTTAGCGTTCGCAAAATTGGGAGCAGTACTTCAAACGGCAACCCAATCACGTTGGTATATGAACCATCAATTTTGGTTACCAAATCCCACGGCGTTTCGTTGAGGGCATAGCCTGCTGCAAAGCGGGTGAAATCATAGTGGACAACATACGCATCGAGTTCTGCTTGTGAAATTTTGCCAAGCGTTACTTTGGTTTCTACCGTTTTGGTCCATGTTTTCTTCAGCTGTCCCATAGCGATGTGACAGACGGTAAGTGCGGTCACGAACGTGTGTGATTTATCCATGAGTTCTTTGATGATGCGTTTGGCATCGTCGCGATCCATCGCTTTGCCATATGTTTTCTTGCCAATGATTGCCATAGAATCCGCAGCGATTATGACCACGTCTCGGTCTTCCGGCACCATGTAGACTCTGGGGTTATGAACAACTTCGTCAGCTTTGGCCTGCGCACGTTTCTGGATCATTTTCATCGGATTGGCATCGACGATTTTGTCTTCGTCGACTCGAGTGACGACGACACGGAAGCGAAGACCAAGCTTTTCCAGAAGTCCTTTGCGGCCTATGGATTGTGAAGCTAAAATGATGTCTGGCTGTGGCGGCACTTCTGGCAAATTGCGTGAGGCAAAAGATAATTTCATACTGATATTATATCGTATTTATTCTCTTGTGGCGAGGGGGAAGTTTAAATGGGTTTTAACGTTTGAGCTTTTTAGTTCTCTTTTTAGATTAGTAACAAACATGAATTGAAATGAAGCTTTTGGAAATTTTGCACTTTCATCTACGGTTTTTCGATGTGCTCTGTATGCAGCATTATAATAATCATGATATGTAACTTCGCTGTTTATACTTCTTCTATGCCCAGTAGAAATAGCCATATTTCACACGATTATAGTATATTTATATAGTTTTGCAATAGGAATGTTAGATATCGCACATATAAACATTGGACAGGAGAGAAAAGAGGAGTATAATTCACGGTTATGGTTCTTGTAGAGCGTGGTACTAGGGAGAAAGAATCCCAATCTGTTTTGTTTGGCCGAAAGATAAAAGACGGTTGCAACGCTCTTTTGACCTTGATCCTGTCGCTCCTCCCAGCCAGATTGGATCACTTGAGGATCTTATTACAAAAGCGCGAGAGACGGTGAAAAATCGATGGAGGACAGCAGTTTTTGACGAAGTACAGAAAGAAATTGCTGACTGGCTGCCCTTGATAGCCAAAGATGTGCAAGGCAAGAAAATTCTCGAAGTGTTGACGAATCCAGAATTATTAGAAACAAAGCTCTCTATCCGCCAATTTAGTGATTTGGACGTATTGCGAAACGTACATTCGCAAGCGTGGTATAGCCTCGTCCGTGCTTCTATGGAACGGCAGAATGCGGAATTAGCAGTGCTTTCTGAATGGACCGACACTCTGTCGCCCAGTGTGTTTGAACGGCTCGGTACGACCAAAGATGGATTTGCTCTTGCTTTAGAAATTGCGCAAAAAACAGGTTCGTTGGTCAACGAGACGTTTATGCAGCAAATGAAGTTTGCTGATATGCCGCACGGCTCCGAACAAACGCCACATACATCTGCGATGGGCGCTGAATTTATTTATGAAGTGAGACAAAAAGACGGCACATACAAATTAGTTCCCTACATTGAGATGTTTCCTGCGACATGGCCTACGTTAGTACAAACGATACAGGCGCTTAGTCAGAAAACGCTGCAGTTAGTCAGTGAGCACCGCGTGCCTCCAGAATATACAGCGCTTTCGCAGTATCTTTCTACTGTAGCTTCGGTGTATGGATCACGGGAAACTGATTTTTCGCGACTGTATACACTCTGGCACGGGTTAGAAGATGCAGTGCAAACGTATTTTCAATCAGAGTGTCCGATCGTACTATCTACCCAAGCGTATTCGTACGTCACGGGTGACGCTGGAAAGGCGGATGCTGAGTTTCGGGTAGCGATAGAAACACAAAAGACTAAAGCGTATGAATATATGCTCTTGCCGTATCAGAAAATAGCGGAAAAATTTGCCCGCGTGTTTGATCGCTCACTCTCTAAACCAAGTATACCCATTACTGTGCGGTTTCAAGAAATGCTTTATGGCACAGGGAGTAATACCTTTTGGCGGACGCAAGGCGAGTCGAGTGAAAAAATTATAGATATCTATGTAGATAGCGGGGAAGATGTCGCGCGGCATATGGCGATACCTATTTATGAACGAGTGTTTGGTAAACAATTAGATACACGGGCAAAGGAAATTTTTGTACGAAATTATGTGGAGTCGTTAGCTGTACACGAACTCGGGCATACAGTGCTTTCAGATACTGATGAGTCCGTAAAAAGTAGAGTAGGGCAAGGGGTAGGGTTTTCGATGATAGAAGAGTTAAAGGCAGATACCGTCGGCATGAAAATATTTTGGGAACGGATGAAAAATACATGGGATATGGATCATGCCAAACGAATGCTTGAGATGTTGGTCACGTATAGTTTGGAGTACATACTCAATCGCACTTCTTTTGATGGTCATGGGACGAGTATGTACGGCGACGGAGGCACGATGATACTTTCCCATTTATTAAATGCTGGAGCACTGAAAAAGTCAGCTCGGGGCACATATGAAATACAAGATGCAGCCAAAGGGTTCTCAGCACTTGTGGCAGTAGCGGAATATATTTGTGTATTGTATGCGGATCCTCAAACAACGCCAGATAGAATCGAGCAGTACGCAAAGTATCTCAAAAAACATAAAGAGAATCCAAAGTTCCAAGAACTCCTTGCGTTTGCAAAGGTGAAATAATTGATTGGTAGATTAAAAATATGGTCGGAGTGGAGAGATTCGAACTCTCGATCTCACGGTCCCGAACCGTGCGCATTACCAACTGTGCTACACCCCGAATGAAAACATTGTATCACAGGGGTGATATACTGATTGATAGGTATCCTAGGTAACTTAGGGGACTTAAGGAATCCTACGAAATGTTTCCAAAATATAAATATCTCATAACATACCGTTATGGTGAGATGATCCATGATTTAACTGTGGAGTTTTGTAAAAAATTTTTAGGATACGTAAACGATTTAGGTGGCTTACGTCAAATTCCAAAAGCAAGAACAATAGATCAAATGGTGCAGGCGGCAAGAAGTGGAAAACAGAATATTGTTGAAGGAGTGGGACAAAGTAGGACATCAAAAAAAGGTGAAATAAAGCTTTTGGGCGTAGCATCCGCATCTTTTGAAGAACTCATTTGTGATTATGAAGATTTTCTTCGACAAAGAAAGCTTTTGATTTGGCCAAAAAATCATCAAAAAATAGAGGCGATTAGAAAACGAGCAGCATTTTTAACTAACCTAAGTAACCTAGGTCACTTAGGGGACCTAAAAGTAAAACCACGACTTCCTGCTGATCCAGAACTAGCTGCAAACTTGCTTTTAACTCTTTGTCATATAGAAACATATCTTTTGTCTCATCAAATTACAAAAGCAGAACAAGATTTTTTGGAAAAAGGTGGATTTACGGAGAATTTGTTTAAAAAACGTATTCAAAGTAGAATAGGAGGATAATTTCGTCTCCGTAGCTCAATGGATAGAGCAGAGGTTTCCTAAACCTCCGATGCAAGTTCGATTCTTACCGGGGACACAAATAACTACATGTTGTCTTTTGCTAGTGCGCCTGCCTGCGCAGGCAGGGCCGCTATGCAAAAAGACAACTAAGAAGTTACTTCAAATTTACCACGTATAAATTATTTATATTTGAAGCTGAGGGGTTGAGGTTTGTCAGTATCACAAGTTTCCCTCCCGTCGCCCAAGGGACGGCAAACGAGTCCCAAAATGGTCCGGCGTATGCTGTACGTCTATTTGATCCATCATAATCTATGATTTCAATGTTATTTGGGATTACAGTGACTAGATGCCGAGAAGATGGTAACCAATAGATATTGGCTGATCCTTCCACAGATTTAGGAGTTGTCGCTGAGATTGCCTTGTATTGCGATGCAATCCCTAAAGCATAGTTACGATCTTCTTTGATATCGTAAATATAGAGTGTGCCATTGTTTAGGTTTCGATCTTCTTGTGTAGAATTTGCGCCAATAAGTGGCGGGATAATGACGGGCAACAACGTAGCACTTTTCGTAGCTTCGTAGAGAATTTTGGTTTCATCAGGAGAAAATGAAATGATGTGAGCGGACGTAGTCGCAATGGATATAAATTGTGGAGGAAGTGTCGCAAATTGTTCTTTTTCTCGTAGTATTTTGATCGCTTGCCAATCAGATTGAATCGTTTTGATAGAGAAAACTTGTTGTGGCGATTCGACAACGGTATCTGCTTCGAAAAGATAATTGACAGACGTGGGCAGGGTAGCAAGTATTTGTTTGTTGTCGGGAGACCATGAAAGAATAGCCTTGTTAAAGTCTATGCCGTTGCTTTTGGCGATTTGTCTTGCATCGCGATTTAATCCTAACGGTTTATCTACTAAATCCAACACCCATATACCTGGTTTAGTAGGCATGGTGGCTGAATTAGATGCTTGTGCTTTATTGTCTGGCACGATGTAGGCTAATTTACTGCCGTCAGGAGACAATGTAGGGTTGATGACGCCGTTTACCGTGAGGGCAGTAAGCGATGGATTTGTGGGAATAAGAAGAGCGTCCAGCTTGTTGACGATCTCTCCTTGTACAATCACCTGTTTGGTCCATGGTTGGAAGCCTTCTTTCAAAATGGAGACGGAGTATGTACCCGGTGGCATGGTAAAGGTGGCTTGTGTCGCATCCTTGATGACGCCATCAACGACGATTTGTGCGCCTGTTGGTTCTGATTGCGCGACGATAAGGCCTGTAGATTTCAACGAATTTTTGGTGATGTCAAACCGATAGCCTCTCCCGTACGCAATGATAAGCGTCGCAACAGTAACAATAATACATATTGTAACAATAGTGAACAAAATGGATCGAAAAGAGTTATTCATACTGGAGAAGAATTTCTTGCGTTAGGCCTATTATACAAGAGGGTGTGATATTATGCTAATAACGCATATGTTTGGTTTTACTAAAAGACTCGGTATAGATTTGGGAACTGCCAATTCCGTCGTATGGCTGGCTGGCACTGGAGTGGTACTAAATGAGCCTACGGTTGTGGCAGTTACGGTGGATGATGGGCGGGTCGTAGCGGTGGGTAACGAAGCCAAAGACATGCTCGGTCGAACTCCCGGAAACATTATGGCAAGCCGACCCATGAAAGATGGTGTGATTGCGGATTATAAAATTACAGAGTCCATGCTTTCGTTTTTTATCGATCGGGCTGTGGGCAAGAATCGCATATTTAAGCCCGAAGTCATGATTTGCGTGCCTACGGGCGCTTCACAGGTAGAGCGTCGCGCTGTAGTAGATGCCACATTGGCAGCAGGAGCTAAAATTGCATACCTTATCGAAGAGCCATTAGCGGCTGCCATTGGCGCCAAGATCCCCATAGCGCAAGCGTCAGGACACATGATTGTAGATATAGGTGGCGGTTCTACAGAGGCGGCGGTCATCTCGCTGGGGGGAGTGGTGGTGCATAAAAGTGCGCGGGTGGCTGGCAATAAGATAGAGGAAGCGATAGCAAATTTTGTCAAAAAGCAACACAACCTTATTATCGGTGAACGGATGGCAGAGGCGATCAAAATTACGATTGGGGATGCGTTAGTTTCAAATCCCAAATCTCAAATTCCAAATCCCAAAATAAATATGCAAGGAATTAATGAACAAAAAATAAACACGAATCAGTCCGTTGTTAATGCTGACTCTATGGAGGTGCGGGGTAGAGATGCGATATCAGGGCTGCCTAGCATGGTGACACTTCAGAAATCAGATATTACCATCGCAATTACGCCTGTATTACTTCATATCGTCGGCACGATAAAGAGTGTGTTAGAAGATACGCCGCCGGAACTTGCTGCAGATATCATTGACAAAGGCATAGTGATGGCTGGCGGCACGTCACTTTTGCGTAATCTTGATAAGCTGGTGACGCAAATGACGGGTGTGCCAGCGCATATAGCGGATGATCCACTTCTATGTGTGGTGCGCGGCACTGGAGTAGCGATAGAGAATATTGAGCTTTATAGACGAAGCGTAACAAAAAGATGAGTAATTTGTATTACCTTATAGTTGTTGCGTTTAAGATTAGAAGAGAAAAATATGGGCTCAAAAGATTAAAATAGAGAATAGTACATAGTATTTATAGTAGTTTGGTGAGTATAGAAGACAATATTGGATATATAGCCATGAAAAAGTGTGTTCAATGTTATTATTTTGGAGTTAAATAAGAAATAGATAATAGCCTTTATAATTCTTATGAGTCTAAATGCGGGAAAAATACTGGAAATAAATATTACTTTAGATTCTAAAGAAACTATCCTAGAGAATATCAAAAAGTATTTAAATGAATCGTCAAAAATAACTCGAAAATCATTCGTTATTGTGACACCAAATTCAGAACAAATTGTGTTGGCTTGCAATAATCCTTTATTGAAAAAAATACTCAATCAGGCTGATGTGTCGCTCCCAGATGGGTTTCCCATTGCTCGAACACTTCATATTTCAAGAATTCCCGGTGTTGAGTTTATGGAAGATCTTGTGGAATTAGCTTCTAAACAGAGCTATAGAATAGGACTTATAGGTGGTCAAGATGGTTTAGCAGTCAAAGCATTTGAGTGCTTACAGAAGAAATATCATGGACTACAAGGTTGGGCGATAAAACCAGAGTCATATACATTTCCTCGTATAGTAAAAAAAATTAAAGAATCAGGTGTAAAAATTGTTTTTGTAGGATTAGGGGCACCAAAACAAGAATTTTTTATTGAAAAAATTTTAAAACAGTGTCCTGTTGTTTTTATGAGTGTCGGAGGATCGTTTGATATCATTGCAGGAAAGATACAGAGAGCACCATTTCTGATTAGATCGATAGGGTTTGAGTGGGCGTGGAGATTATTTCAAGAACCATGGCGATGGAGGAGGCAACTGGCACTACTAACATTTGTGGGATTGGTGATCAAAGAGAAACTAGCTTCGCAAGGCAGTCCGCCAGCCGGCGGATTGCGAAGCTAAAATACATCGAAAGGATGTGGGTTAGAATTTTTCTATAGTAGCCCCACGATTTCTTTCGTGTTTAGCTCGACTACTTTTTTCCATGATCTGGAATAATTCAAGGTCTAAACGAAGTCTTCTTGCTTCAATATTTTCTTTACTAGACGTGTTGCGATATAGCTTCATTCAGTAGCCGTGACGAGAGGTTTTTGGA
>CAYIBX010000018.1:0-22582 GCA_964361785.1 uncultured Gammaproteobacteria bacterium
TGCTACTGTATTATCAGCAATCTCACTAGTCCCTACAGCTCCTGCGGCAATATCTACCGCTGTAATAGTATCCAAAAGAATATCTCCAGTTGCTACTGTATTATCAGCAATCTCACTAGTCCCTACAGCTCCTGCGGCAATATCTGCAGCTAAAATAGTATCTAAAGCAATATCTCCAGTTAGAATAGTACTATCAAGAAGATCCGTAGTCTCGATACAGCCAGTACAGGTTATGGTGTTGTTTGATAAGACTAGGGTTCCAGTTGAAGTTGTCGTGCCATCAATTAGTAAATTATTATCACCAGCGTCGCTATCACCGCCAATGTGTAAACCGCCATTGACACTTAGTTTTGATAATGGTGCTGTCGTCCCGATGCCGACGAGGCCGGTGCTTCCAACCTCTAATCCCGTGTAGGCAATATTATAAGCTTGCGATGTAACTGTTTGAGAAGTTGAAACGGTAAGAGTTGTTATATTAGTAAAGGCAGTGATAGTACCTGCGCTAACACCATTGGCATAGACTAATTGCGAACCTACCATAGCGCTGGTGAAAGTCGTATCTACACCGGTAACAGTGGTAAGTGATTGTGATACTGTGCCTGTACTATATTGAGTTGGAGTAACAGAAAGTATGCCACTTGGCGCTATTGTCCCGATGCCGACGGAGCCGATGACGATAAGCGACGGATCTGCTGCTGGATCCAGATAATACGACGCGTTTATGCTATCGGTCATTTTTCCCGCCAATACTGCGGTGCCGATAATTTGTCCTCCCCCTGAGAGATCAAGGTCTACCACTCCCTCTACCGCATACGCAGTTTTTGGTGCTAAAAGCAACAAAAAAAATAGGAATAATAGTTTACGGGTCATATTTATGGACATCGTTTTACTTTGTCTGCACACGATTTAAGACACTTAGGATCTGCAAAGGTCACCGGACACCCTGATTTTCCTTTTTCATCAGCTAGGTTACAAATTCCCAATGGATCACACACATAATTTCCCGGACCTTTGTCTGGCGTGGGGGTAGCCAGAGGGACCGATGATGTAGGCTCAGCTTGTTGGGTATTTGTCAATGGTGATTTTGGTAGAGTTACGGTGGTAGATGTGGGACGGTATGTCCTATAGATGCGCCAACTTATGCCAGCTGACGCGATCACCATAAGAATAAAAAGTGCGGGCACCCAAATAGCCAATTTTTTGGGACTCGCGGAAGAGGAGACAGGAATATCAGTCATAGAAATTTTTTACTCTAAATTTAGCATGCTACATTATAGTATTATTGTCAATGTTCTTTTTGTTAGTTGGGTAAGAAAATGGTGCCGTTATTGGCATATTTGAGATTGGTCGGGGATGAGTTGGCGTAAGAATATTAGAGCGCGAGGAAAGGAAGAGCGGGATGTTGAGTGATGCCGGAAATTTGAAAAGAGTCCTTAGTATTTGTTAAGAGAAGACTTTCCGCTATTTTATCGGGGATTTCACGTTGTAGTCGCAAAAGAGAGTTGGCATGAGTAGATGTAATTGTGGAAGATGATTTAATTTCGATTAAATAGAGTTTTTGATTGTCTTCTATCATAAGATCTACCTCGAGACCATCACGGGTACGCAGATAATATAAGCGAGGATCATGAAGGTGATGATAGCTACGTTTATAAAAGTCTGTGACGACCATCGTTTCAAACAGTGCGCCAAATTGAGGACTAGAGGCAAGCGTTACTAGATCACTAATTCCCATTAAATGGGTCGCAAGACCCGTATCGGTAAAGTAAAGTTTCGGATGTTTGATGAGACGTTTGCCTAGATTTTGAAAATATTGAGGCAGGAGAATGACTTGATAACTCGCTACTAAAATAGAAAGCCAGGTTTTGGCAGTGGTAAAGGATACTCCAATATCACGGGCTAAGGCGGAAAGATCAAGAATTTGTCCTGTGCGAATGGCACAGGACTTGAGAAATGTTTGAAACTGGAGGAGATTGCCAATGTTTTTAAGATCACGTACGTCGCGCTCGAGGTAGGTTTGAATGTATGAACTGGCCCACGTTTGATAGGATAGTGATGTGTTGTTTAGTGGCTCGGGATACCCCCCAGTAAAAATATATTCGGAAGTTTGTTTGATCTTGTGGGAGAGCGGTGAATGTGGTTGAGAGAGTAGTGTGTGAATGTCTTGTGACGTTTCGCCATTGCCATGTCTTTCAGATAAAGAAAGAGGAAGAAGGGTAAGAATGGCGGCCCGGCCTGCGAGCGATTCAGTGACCCCTTTCATGAGCGTAAAATTTTGTGAGCCAGTCAATAGCCATTGCCCTGGTGTACGATCATTGTCAATTTTTTCTTTGATATACGGAAGAAGGATGGGCGCGTATTGAATTTCATCGAGAATGACTGGTTTACTGATACTATCGATAAAACCAATAGGATCAGATGTTACACGAGATTGAATGTCTGGATTTTCGAGGTTAATGTACTGATGAGTTGAGTCAAACTCAGTGCGAAGTAGGGTAGTTTTGCCGGATTGACGTGGCCCAGTCATGACGAGAGCTGCAAAAGTTTTAACTGTATCATGGAGCTTTTTGGTGATGGTGCGGGAGTACATGCTATTCATATAGTAACCCTTCATTTTCGCTTTGTCAAGTTGAAATTGCAGGGTGCAAAGCCCTGCCTGCCAGCAGGTCGTCCACCCTAAGGGTGAGGAATTTTGGTTAAGCCTCTAACAACTAGTTAGTAACATTTGCACCCTGCGGAACTAGGTTGACATGTAGTACTACCAGTGGTGCATGAGGAGTTGGACCAGCCGTTAAGGCAGATTTTATTAAGGCTAGAGCACCTAGCCAAGCAGGAAGAACCAGTCCCAGCATAACAGGTAGGCAGAACACAAGCACCAGAATCAACATTACAATAATAGCCGTTATCGTTGGAGCAATTGGCGTTGCTAGTGCAACTTGAGCGACAAGTTCCATTGCCCGTACAGGTGTATCCTCCACACGCTGCGTCATAGCCGTTGGCAGCAACATTACTGACTGCCACACAACTTCCTGCTGAGCATCCTCCTCCGGTTTGACACGTGCCAGCTGTCGTACAGGCACTGGATAGACCTGTCGTATTACACGCTCCTGCTCCATTGCAGTTTCCATCCGGACCAATCCTGTTGTTGCCGGAACAGGCATTGTAGGAAGCGGTACAGTCGCTGGAGGTATCAGATCCGCTGGCGACATTCCCAAGACTGCCGATAGTAGTTCCTGTACAGCCCACTTGTGTTTTGCACGAAGTTCTCGTGACTCCTGCGGAGGCGCCTTGCGTTGATGCTGCACATTGGACTGCTGCAGTTTTACACGCTCCGGCCCCGTCACAGGTGTGATTGGCAGCAGAAACATCTAATTTATAATAACAAATATTACTTGCCCAGCCATCGTAATATTTCGTTGCCCCTCCATCACAATCAAGTCCTGCACAGTCGCTATTGGGATCAGTGCTGACGGTCGCATACGTTGGTCCACCATTTAAGCATGTTCTACAGGTTCCGCTGTTTGCACCATTGACTGTGCATGCTGCAGTATCGTCTGCATCTGCCTGAGTGAGAGACGTCATGGTGTTTCTCCGTTTTCCATTGGTGGGAGTAGAGCTTTGCGCGTATTGTGTAGTCGTAGATGGCCAAAGATCATTATCAGCGTCTATCATCCATAACGGCGTACCGAGTTTGATTTCTCCTCCTGAGATGATTACGATTGAGCCGCCACTGTCTGGTAGTGACAAAGAGCCAACAGCTATCGTTTGACCAGCGCTAATAGTGAGGGTAGCGCCACTTGCCACACTAAGCTCGGCAGTGTTTGGTGCAGTACCTGTCCCCGTATCTACGCCGTTAATAGTGCCAGCAAATGCACAAGAGGGGGTTATGGATATGTTGCCGCTAATTGGCACTGAGGTGCTGCAATCAGTTGCCCACACCGCACGTGGTAGGAAAAATGCGATACTAAAAAGTAGGAGAGCGATACAATATTTTTTCATGTTTAGCGTAATGTAATAGTGATTGCATTTGTTTCTTGTCCATCTGTGGCAAAAATAATTGCGTTATAGGTATATAGATAGGTGTCATCAACCGTCCATGTTGCGGCCCATATTCCTTTGTTCGTTGTGCCGCTTGTCAACTGCATGGGTATTTCTTTGGATCTTGTATCCGTTTGCATCGTAAGTGTCGCGGTCGCGACAGGTTGAGTGCTTGAAATAGAGACACTAATTGTTTGTTGGTTTCCTTTTGTGGGGTCATACGGGTCAATTGCGCCTGTTTGAAACTGTGGACCTATTTTTTTACCGTTACTTACAGAAAATGTTTGTTTACCGCTAGGAATAGGTCTTGGTGCTTGGGTAGGGGTCGGAGGAATGTTTGTATTTATCGAGAGAGGATTTTTTGATTTTGGGATGGATAGGACGTCGAGCTGATAGACGACTACACCAAATATGAGAATGGTAACGGCAAGCGCAACATAATATATGTAATGTACTTGCGGTTTTTGAGAAGTTACAGATTTTTTTACTGAGGATTGATTTGGAGATATTTGTGAAGAGGTGACTTTTTCCATACCAAATTTAGCATACTAACAAATTTAACCTTGCGTCAAGGATGGAGTTTGTGTTTTATTATCTCGTGTGCCACACTAGAAAAAGAGGTGTTTATGAATAGGCTTGGGAATATACAAAGAACACGTAGAGAGGCAGGCCTGCCTGCGCAGGCAGGTTGGACGCTTGCTGAACTTCTCATAGTTGTCGCTATTATTGCCATTTTGGCCCTTATGTTTCTTTTGGTCAATTGGAAGCGGAGTGTCTATCGGGCGCAGGATGCAGGGAGAAAGACTGATATTGCAAATATTCGTCGTGCGTTTGAAGAATACTACAATGATCACGATTGTTATCCGACCTTAGACATCCTCAATACCTGTGAAGGTACGGGACTTAACCCATATTTATCAAAAATTCCGTGTGATCCAGTGACGAATGTACCATATATGTATAAACCAGATAGTGATACGAATGTGTGTATTGGCAATAGAGTGTGTGCGAAACTAGAGGATTTGGCTGATCCGGACATCGGTAAACTCGGGTGTGACCCTGTGACAGGATGCGGATGGGGAGCAGGTTGGAATTATTGTTTATCAACTGGTACGACGGTGACGGCTTCTGGGTTTGTGCCAAACGTCTCACCTTCTCCGACTCCGATACCCACGCCAGCACTTAATGGTAATTATGCATGCAGACCGGGCATTCAAATTGGCGGTATAGTCATATTAAGCGGATCATGTAACAATGTAGGAGACCCTACAGCGTTTGGTTGTCAGTATTCGTTTGCAGAGTCAGATTGTCAAAATAAATGCGGACAGATTGTGTATTGGTGTGACCGTTAAATATATGAATAGATCATGTATTATATACAAACGACAAAAAAGTATGGCGGGATTTACCCTCATGGAGCTGTTAATTGTCATCGTCATATTAGGAGTGCTGGTCGCATTTGCTACAGGAAGCTTTGCATCGTCGTTGCGTCGCGGGAGAGACAATAGAAGAAAAAATGATGTCAGGAGTGTGGCTACGTCTTTGGAAGCATATTTTAATGATAAAGGGATTTATCCCGCCAGTAACAGCAATGGTGAGATGGTAGGGTGTGGAGCGGCAGATGCAAGTGTGTGTAGTTGGGGAGGGAAGTTTATAGACAAAAATGATACTCTTTATATGATTTTGATACCAAAAGATCCTGCTGATCAATATAGATATTATTACACGAGTACAGAGGCGGCGTATAAACTTTATGCGAAATTGGAAAATACGCTGGACGTAGGAAGTGGCGCTAAACAAGCAGGATACGCGGGGACGAACTGTGCGGCATCCGGCACGACGATTTGCACGTATGGCATAGCGAGTCAAAATACAGAACCATGATTATGAAATCTATAAAGGGTTTTAGTCTCATAGAGCTTCTTATTTCCATAGCAGTAATCGCGACGATTATAAGTCTTGCATTGCCAAATTTTTTGGGTGCACGTACGAGAGCGCGTGATACGAGGCGCAAAGGCGAGATGCAGCAATTTAAGACGGCCCTACAATTATATTATGGTGACTATGCGGGGTATCCCGCTGATAGCGGAGGACCCATGTATGGTGAGGTGAGAGGGTGTGGTGCTTTAGGGACTACGACCTGTCCGTGTAGTGCTACCCTTGATTTTGCGGCAGGGGGAGCAGGGTGCGGGACAATATATATGAATCAGTTTCCAGATGAATTTGGAACGAGCATGTATTATTATCAAAAAAATAGCGGGACTGATTATTGTCTCAAGGTGCCGCTTGAAAATGCCTCTGATGGAGACATAACGACCTCTCAAAATCGCTGTGCCTCTTTATGTTTAGATGATGTGTCAGGGACAGATTATGTGGTGTGCTCCGAGTAAATTAGTTAATAATCCACCAGTTAAATTGTGCTGCTAAGGTGTATGGCTGGTCCATCCCGACGATGAAGCCGACTCCGGGAAGTTTTTGTTTGATGAACAGCACTTGATTGCCTGTAGAGGATAAGGGTGTTAAATAAATAAGAGAATTGGCACGCGTTTCACTCGAGAGTATGGTGATCTCACTATAATTGGCGGGCAATATTCCCGTGCCGATTGTGTCGCTTGGTATTGCAGACGGTGTAGCTGTGTAGGGATCAGACAGCGAGATGTTTAGTTTTTTAACCGTGGCGCTTCCTGATGCGTGAATGTCTTCAACGACGTTTAGCGTTTGTGCTGATACATTTCCTCCAAACCGTGCACTCCCTGACGCATCGATACTGGCTACAATGGTCTGATCCGCTCCACGAATAAGAAGAGAAGAAAATCTTGCTGAGGGACTGGCTGACCCTGATGCTTCAAGAAGGGGGAGAGGAGAAGAGAGATCTATCGTTAACCCATTGGTTGTCGGTTTGATAGTAGACACACCAAGCACGCCATTGACGGTGGTGTTCCCTGACACAAACAGGTCGCCGGTCACAAAGATCCGATTGTAGATGTCCATAAGAAGTGTGCCATCGAGGATATCTACATTCGCCAGTTTGTTTTTCTGGATATACAGAGTCTCTCCAATAGTCTCTATGATGTTTTGGGTGAAATGGATCATACCATCAACTAACAACGATCCGGTGATAGAAGTTTGGGAAAGAGATGTCTCTGCCAATACAAACAAATTCGTATTTACTACCAAATCTCCATTTGTAACACTTACGGCATTAGCAAGAGCTGCACTCTCACTACTTTCGATGATAATTTGAGTGGGTGCACTACTGACTGACGCCACTGCATTATCCAATGATCGTAACTTCTCTGAGAGATCTCCAAAGGTACCGATGATTGATTCAGCATGGAGGGTGCCACTGATGGTGGCGTCATCTGTTGTGATATCAGTAGTATTTACAGATCCGGCGAAGAGTTCTCCAGAAATACTTGCGTTATTTTTTACTACCAATTCTTCACTTTTTACTGTTCCGTCAAATGTGGCGTTTCCTTCTGCATCAAAACTCGTCACGCGTTTATTGGTGTCGTTGAGGATGCCGAAAGTTTCTGTTTGAGATAGTTTAATATTGACTGATTCACTATTACCTATTGGAGAGATGGTGTTGACTGAGAGATCATCAATTTGCGCAATGGGAGATATAATAGATTGTGCGCGCAACGAATTGATCGTTCCCTCAAGAGCAGTAAACAGTCCTGTTTGGAGGGTAGCAATAAGACCCCGACTCAATGCTATTGTTTCTTCTATCCTATTGTTTGTTTGTGTATCACGGATACGGAAGAGCTGACCAGACACAGGTGGGGTCAGTGGTTCAATCACTAGATTTAAAAGAGGATCCTCTGGTGTTTGTCCATTGCCTGATCCAGTCCACCAGTCGGATTGATAATCGACAATCATTCCTTTTCTCTCATTGGGATCTCGTATATTTGCCCACTGTTGCCAGTCGTAGCGTGGGGCAGTCAACCGGTAGGAAATTTTGGTGGGACGAGAGCTGTAAAGAGAAAGGGTAAGGGTCTTTTCATCAAAATTGTACCATGTTTTTACCGGTGTATTCGGGGAGAGAAGGACAACCAATTGATCATTGTTTTTCTTTAAATCCGTGACCCGAGAGAATACCCACAGATCTGAAGATTCGGGTACACTGGTAAAATCAATTACTGCTCGATAGCCTATACCTGAAACGTAAGTAGATGTAGAAACAGTACCAACCGTCTCTTCTTTAACCCCCGTCATACTTGGTAAATATGTGGCGTAATTTTTGCCATCTATAGTGTAGGGAGGATCGACAGTGCCTGCGTTTATTTTTCCTGTACAGGTGACGCCATCCAAACTGATACACACTTCTTCTGCAGCACCATCTGCCCCTCCTAAAATGATGTCTCCTGTGCCAGCATTTATGGTGATATTTCCATTGGTTGCAGCATCTGAAACGTCGTTTGAACTAATGGTGAAGGCTCCGCTGCTTCGTATATTTCCGTCGATGACAATTGCATCAGTTCCACCTGCAACATCTATAAAAAATCCAGCTGTTGATCCTACGTCATAATATTTTTCTGCATAGAGATCTCCTCCGGAAGTGAGCTTCATTTTTTTAACTCCTGATGCAGAAGCGGTAAATATATCTGGAGTGCCACCGGCACCTGAGGTTTCATATTGATCTAATATTAAAACAGACTTTCCAGATAGATTTCCTGGGCCGAAAGATCGAATAGATACGTTTCCTATTGTGCCATTGAGATTTATTAATGCGCTTGCTGTGGATGTGGTTGATTGATCTGGTCCTGATGTGCTTCCAAAAAGAAGTGATCGACCGACGGTGGGATAGGTGAATATTTGAAGTCCGGTGTTATCTTGTGAGAATAATTGTTGACCGTTAGCTCCCATTTGACCCGTGGCTCCTGTTGACCCACTTGGGCCATTTGATCCTGTAGCACCCGTAGATCCTGTGGGTCCTGCATTGCCTGTGGCACCGGTTGAACCTGTGGGACCCTCGTTTCCCGTAACACCTGTTGATCCCGTAGGCCCTGCGTTGCCTGTGGCGCCAGTGGCACCCGTAGATCCTGTTGGCCCTGCATTTCCCGTAGCACCCGTAGAACCGGTGGAACCTGTTGGTCCACCGATGCCTGTAGAACCACTTGGGCCAGCAGTTCCCGTGGCTCCTGTAGCTCCCGTTGATCCAGTGGGCCCACTTGCGCCAGCAGTTCCTGTGGCTCCTGTTGAGCCTGTAGAGCCGGTTGGTCCATCATTGCCTGTGGCACCGGTAGAACCTGTAGGACCATTGCTGCCGGTTGCGCCTGTAGAACCAGTACTTCCCGTAGGCCCTGCATTGCCTGTTGATCCGGTAGATCCAGTCGGACCGTTATTCCCAGTGGCTCCTGTAGAACCGGTGGATCCAGTTGGTCCAGCTATACCCGTAGAACCTGTAGATCCAGTATTTCCCGTCGGTCCTGCATTGCCTGTAGTTCCTGTTGACCCTGTTGGTCCGTTATTTCCTGTTGACCCTGTAGCGCCAGTACTTCCAGTCGGCCCACCATTCCCTGTAGCGCCAGTACTTCCAGTCGGCCCACCATTCCCTGTAGATCCTGTAGCTCCAGTGGTACCAGTGGGACCGATATTTCCAGTTGCCCCTGTTGTACCAGTCGCTCCTGTAGATCCTGTCGGCCCTCCATTACCTGTGGCGCCTGTGGGCCCTCCATTACCTGTGGCGCCTGTAGATCCTGTAGCTCCTGTAGGTCCCGCATTGCCTGTGGCTCCTGTAGATCCTGTTGTACCAGTCGCTCCTGTAGATCCTGTCGGCCCTCCATCACCTGTAGATCCTGTCGGCCCTGCATTACCTGTAGATCCTGTCGCTCCTGTAGATCCTGTTGGACCTGCAGTACCCGTTGCTCCTGTAGATCCTGTTGGACCTGCATTGCCTGTAGACCCTGTAGATCCTGTAGGACCACTCGCGCCTGCTGTTCCCGTAGCACCCGTAGATCCTGTCGGCCCAGAACCGCCGGAAGCGCCAGTTGGACCATTATTACCCGCAGATCCTGTGGCCCCTGTCGGCCCTCCATTGCCTGTCGTTCCTGTAGTTCCTGTTGGTCCATATTCACCTCGAGCTCCCGTAGTTCCTGTTGCACCTTCTGGTCCAGAAGTACCGGTCGGACCACTCGCACCCGCAGTTCCAGTAACACCCGTTGATCCGGTAGCACCTGTAGCACCACTTGGGCCAATATTACCGGTAGCACCTGTAGCTCCTGTCGCACCCAATACACTTCCTTGTTGGGTGCTGCTGGGTTTTACTGTATTGTTTGATCCAATTTGAGGTGGTTGTACAGAAGGTGTTTGTGCTTTTGGTCCAGAAGTTGTTTGGTTCAATCCACTAATTTGAGAAAAAATAAGCCCTGCTCCTAAAAGAAGCAAGAGAAGCAATGCGCCGATGCCAAGCGGCGAGAGCATTTTTTGCGCGAACGGATGTTTTACCACCGCATCAGAAAAGTGTGGAATACCGGAAGGAATAATGATTGTGTCAGTGCCGTTTTGTCCTTTAATGGTTGTCAGATCAGAGGTATCGATAATTGGCATCATGATGGGGGACATTTCTATGGGAGGCGTCAGTATAGCGGCTGTCTTATCTGCGGCGAGAGGAATAAATGGAATAATCGGTTCTGTTTTTGTTGACAGCAGGCTTGCAGATTTGAGTATGTGAGGCGCTGTTAATTCATGATCAGGTCCGATAGGTGGTATAGCAGTTGCAGAAATTCGACTTATGTTGGGAACGCCATCGACAGGGTTATCTAGTAGCCAGCCATTTAAGATTGCAAAGCGGAAAAAAGAGCGTAAGGCCGATAGTCTACGATTTATCGTAGCCGTTGGAACCTGTGAAATGAGAAGCCATCGTTTGTACTCAAAAATATTGTCTCGCTTAATCGTTTTTAATAAATCAGCTTGTGTATTAATTTTTGTGTTAGAACTGACCGTTGCATCGCCAGCTAGCCAAGTGAAAAATGCTGTAATGTCGCTCTTATAATTTTTGCGTGTTTGTTTTGATGACAGCTCAAGGGAAAGATGGTCATCAAACGAGTTTGTGAGTTTGTCAAGATATTTCAGGATATTCAATGAGATTACACCAGCCATATATATATCTAATACAATTAGTAATAAGGCTGTCAAGAGGCTAGAGAGATATTTGTTTCGTAGTGTGATAGTATCAGAGATAGATGTAGAACTTGATATTTTATGTTAATTTCACGAATTACCGCATTACATATTGTCAGCTAATTTCTATATCACAAAGTATCATCTATCAATAATTATTGATTATATATTGAGAAATTATTTGTCCTAAGCTGAATGGTAGTGATAATAGTGCATTAATCAAAAATACAGGTAGAATGGGCTAAAGTTCATCTAAACCTATAGTATTGATACATTCATGTCTTATAGCATATTGCTCGTATAGGTAATGTGAAAAATGCTCTACGTAGCAAAGTAGTGTAAAAAGAGTAGTGTTCAAGAATTGTTTTATCAAAAATTCTGAATATTTCATATTGGCAATCTTATGTTATGAGCGCTAATAAACATACAGCTTGTTAGAGTATGCTGTAAATCTTATTTTGTATACTGCAGGGCTTCCTCTTGTCTTCTGTTGAATTCACGATATACTTAAGGCATTGGAGTTAGAATACTTATTTTATGTCTATGAGCGTTGTTAAATATCCACATATTGAAATTGAGGCTAAATGGCAGAATAAATGGCTTGAGAGTGGCGTGAATACATTGGACCTTAAACACGCAAAAAAGCCATATTATAATCTCATGATGTTCCCATACCCATCAGCAGAGGGTCTTCATGTTGGGAACATGTATGCCTTCACAGGGACTGATATATATGGAAGATACATGCGTATGCAAGGCTACGATGTGTTTGAGCCAATAGGACTTGATGGTTTTGGAATTCACAGTGAAAATTACGCATTTAAAGCAGGGAAGCATCCAGTAGATCAGGCGGCAAAAAGTCAGGAAAATTTTTATAGACAACTACGCGCGACAGGATGCATGTTTGATTGGACGAGAAAATTAGAGACGTATGATCCTTTATATTATCAATGGACGCAGTGGCTGTTTATTCAAATGTTTAAACATGGGTTGGCGTATCGGGCTAAAGCGGAAGTAAATTGGTGTCCATCGTGTAAGACAGTATTAGCGGATGAGCAAGTCATTGATGAAAAATGTGAGCGATGCGGGAATATAGTAGAAAAAAGAGCGCTAGAACAATGGTTTTTTAGAATTACCGCGTATGCGGGAAAACTGCTGGAAAATATAGCCAGCCTCAAGTGGACAGAGAAGGTTTTAATTGCTCAACGTAATTGGATCGGGAAAAAAGAAGGAATAAATATTGATTATTTAGTAGATGGCATAGATGAAATAGTAAAAGTATTTACTACAGCACCTGTAAATTATGGTATGACGTTTGTTGTTTTATCTGTAGAACATGAGCTAGTGAAGAAGATTATCAGTGGACAGGTAAAAGTGCCAGAAAATATCCAGAGCGAAATAGCAGTCTATGTAAAGAAAACGTTGAAAAAAACAGCACAAGAACGTATTAGTGAAGGCAGAGAAAAAACCGGTGTGTTTACAGGTTTATATGTAATCAATCGAATAAATAATAAGAAGGTGCCAATTTGGGTGACAGATTTTGTACTTGGTAATGTAGGTACGGGTGCAGTTCAGGGGTGTCCTGGTCATGATAAAAAGGATTTTCAGTTTGCGAAAAAGTTTGGTTTGCCTATTATTCGTGTGATTGTTGGTGCTGATGGAGATACTTCTTTTATAACTGATGAAAAACAAGTGATTGAACACGGTATGAAAGGTCATTTTGTTAATTCAGAATTTTTGAATGGGTTGGAATTTGAAGAAGGACTTCAAAAAACTATGGATTATTTAGAACAAAAAGGCTGGGGAAAACGCGTTACGACGTATCATTTACGGGATTGGTTGATTAGTCGCCAGCGCTACTGGGGTCCACCGATTCCTATGATTCATTGTGATAATTGTGAGAAGAATAATAAAGGAGAGCGTAAAGATATGCTCGGATGGTATACAGTGTCCGAAAAAGAATTATCGGTGAAGTTACCTCGCATAGAGGATTATAAACCTGAAAACGATGGCATCGCGCCACTGGCTAAGCACAAAGAATTTTATGAAGTGAGGTGTCCTTCATGTGGTGAGAAGGCAAATCGTGAGACCGATGTTTCTGATACATTTTTAGATAGTTCGTGGTACTTTTTACGGTACCCCTCACTAGGTTCATCGACAGCAAATTCTTCGCCATTTGATCCAGAGATTATGAAAAAATGGTTACCTGTCAGTATGTATACTGGTGGAGCCGAGCATTCAGTCCTTCATCTTATGTATAGTCGTTTTATCTGGATGTGTTTGTATGATTGGGGATATTTTAATTTTTCCGCCAAAGGCGGACCAGCCTCTGGCTGGGACGAACCTTTTTCTAATTTTTATGCGCATGGGTTAGTGATTAAAGATGGCGCCAAAATGAGCAAAAGCAAAGGTAACGTTGTGAACCCAGATGAGTATATCAAACTATATGGATCTGATGCTTTACGACTTTATCTTATGTTTATGGGACCCTTTTCAGAAGGGGGAGATTTCAGAGATAGCGCGATGGAGGGTATGTCTCGATGGTTGAATCGTGTTTGGCGCATAGCGACAGCATCTTTAGAAGTTGGCACTGATATAGTAGATAGCGCTGATAGTACAAAAGCGCTTCATAAGTGTGTCAAGAAAGTCGGGGCAGATACACGTGCTCGTCATTACAACACGGCAATTGCAGCGATGATGGAATTTACCAACCTTGCCTGCCGGCAGGCAGGTCAAACTGGCACACTCTCACTTCAAGCGCTACGTACATTTCTTCTCGTTCTGGCGCCCTTTGCTCCGCATATTACCGAAGAACTTTGGCAGCAATTGCAGTCATCAGAAAAGTCTGAAAGCTTTTCTTCTATCCATCAGCAAACCTATCCAACATACGATGAGTCAAAAATGCTCGATGAAATGGTCAATGTCGTCGTTCAAGTGAACGGTAAATTGCGAGATATGATTTCGATTGATCGAGTAAGCGCTAGTAGTAAAGAAAAATTTGAGGCTATTGCTCGTCAATCGAAAAAAGTGCAGAAATTCATACATGGAAAGCCAATAATAAAAACAATAGTGGTTTTGAATAAACTCGTCAATTTTGTAGTATCGTAGACGATTTGTCATGTAGGACGAAGTTATCCTCTTTCTATTTTTTTGTGGACGTGATTAACTTATGTGTATGGATTCTGATGATAAACAATCACAGAAAATCCCCGTGTGGCAGACATACAAAGTGCCCATCATTTTGGGAAGTGTGAGTCTTTTTTTAATAGTTCTATCTCTCTATTTACTTATCAGAGTATATCAGTCTCCCGAACCAATTCAGTTTGAAATAGCCAAAGAACAGCAATCGACGGCAAGCGCTACAGTACAAGAACTCATCATCGACGTTTCCGGTGCAGTGAAAAAATCCGGCGTGTATCGTTTGCCTTTCGGCAGTCGTGTAGATGATGCGATCGTTGCCGCAGGCGGAATGACCCGTGAAGCAGATGTAAAAAAGATAGACGCGAGTATTAATCGTGCTGCAAAATTATCTGATGGCGCTAAGGTATATATTCCGTATAAAAAGGATGAAACGAGTATACAAGGCGTTTCGACGAGTCAGTCGGGGAGTGACAATGTATTAAATACGGCAACCTTGGTAAGTATAAATAGCGCAAATTCTTCTGATTTGGAGCGTTTAAATGGCATTGGTCCCATAACGGCGGCTAAAATTATTAACGGTCGGCCATATTCCCGTTTAGAAGAGTTAGTAGAAAAAAAGGCGATGAGTCAGAGTTTATTTGATACATTGAAATCGCAGTTGACACTCTCACATGACTGATTTCACTGTAGTAGGGTTAATTCATATCATAAATCAACTTCTTCCTGAGCCGCATGCAGGACTTTTGGCAGGGTTACTTTTTGGTACGAAAGCTACACTTTCAAAAGAATTATATAATCAGCTTGTCACAACGGGCACAATACACATCATCGCGTTGTCCGGTATGAACATAACTATTCTTATCGAGTTGGTAGCAAGTAGCATCAATTCCTTTGTGAGCAAAAAAATTGCGGGCGTATGCACTCTTGTAGTTATAATTTGGTTTGTGTGGTTTGTGGGTCCAAGTGCTACGATTATACGAGCGGCAATTATGGGGTCTTTGTCGCTTATTGCAGTATTATTTGGTCGACAAACATGGGCGCTGTTGTCGTTAATTATAGCGGTTGGCAGCATGCTACTCCTTCACCCACTATGGATTAGTGATCTCTCTTTTCAACTTTCGGCACTTGCGACGTTGGGTATTATTTTATTTGGTGAGACGAAAAAAAGTGACATCGATGCGCAGTTTTCTAAAAGTGTGGCGATAGTAGTATATTTTTTTAAGCAGAATTTTAAATTAACGTCTGCTGCGCAACTTTTTACCGTACCACTTATTTTATTTCAGTTTCATCGGTTGTCTCTCATCGCACCCATTGCCAATGTAGCAATCGGATGGGTGATACCGCTAGTGACGACATTTGGGTGGGTGGCAAGTATAGCAGGTTTTATTTGGGTACCATTGGGATTATTGCCGGCGTGGGCATGCTATATTCTTTTAGAATATCTTGTCCGGACAGTCCAAATACTTAGTCGTGTGCCATTTGCGAGTCTTGGGTTTTGACTATATCATACTATAGCTAGTTGAAGCTACGAGCGATGATAATTTTAAGCCGATAAAATAGTTATATAGGATTCTATTAGTCTGAAGTATTATTGCGGGAAAAATATAATTGATACCTATGAGTGTTCAATTATTAAAGCTAATTTACAAAATTTATGTTTAAATTGCGATACGGTTATTTTGTTGCTGGTATTATTACAGGCCTTGTTGTGCTTTTTCAATTTATTGGGACTTTGACCGATAGAACGTTAAAAATTACACATTGTGACGTAGGACAAGGAGATGCTTCCTATATCCGATTTCCGGATGGTAAAGATATGGTAGTAGATGGTGGACCCAATGATGCAGTAGTCACTTGTCTATCAAAACACATGCCGTTTTATGATAGACATATAGATATTGTTCTATTGACTCATCCGCAAAAAGATCACATGCAAGGATTGTTGACGGTCCTAGATCGGTATGATGTGGGAGTATTTATACGAAGTGATGTTGAAAATGCTACAGAGGGGTTTGAAAAACTTCTTGCAGTTGTTTCTGATAACCATATCCCGATAAAATTTGTTACCTCAGGAGATCGGATTACCATAGGGAACGCAGTGATCACTGTGTTGTGGCCGTCGGCTGATCAGATAGCCCGCATGAAGCCTCTGATAGCCTCAGAAACTGGTGTTTCAGGACAGGTATTGGGTGTGTCGAATGGAGAATTAAATGATGGCAGCATTGTCTTTTGGCTGCGATACGGCAATTTTGACGAAGTGTTTAGTGGAGACGCAGATACGCATGTAGAAAAAAATTATGTAGGTATGCCGTTATCAGTCGATGGTATTGAAGTGCTCAAAGTCCCGCATCACGGCAGTAAAACTGGCATGAGTGAATCGTATCTTTCGTGGCTCAAACCCCAACTTGGTGTCATTTCCGTTGGGAAAAATTCATATGGTCATCCGGCAGATACGATTTTGAACATGTTGGAACACGCCGGCGTCACTACGAAAAGAACTGATCAAGCCGGCGATGTGCAAATAGTGAGTGATGGGAAGGAATGGAATGTTACATCGACTAAACCTTAGGTCTATTTATTTGCAAGCCACTTTTTGAATCGCAGCATGCGCCCATCGGCAAGGAAAATTTCAAGCGATGCTTGCTGCATCAATTTATAGGCTAAATCATGTGTATTATATTTTGCATAATATGCTTCTCTTTTTTCAAGTGTAAATTCTGTTTTGTATAGCTCAAGGAATCTTTTGCGATATTCAGGCCGCGATCGTATATCTTCTTGCACACTGTTATACACAACATTTTTTATCATTTCAATCATATCTGACCATGATAGGATGTAAGACACAATTAACAAAAAAATGTTACAATGAAAAAGATCGTATGGCACATCAATACAAAATCGGGTTATCAAAGCAAGCGATAGATGTCTATCAGCTTCTTCTTGCCAAAGGATGTCTTTCAGCAACAGATATTAGCAAACGCTTGAAACTAGCTCCCACAGCGGTCTATCGGTTGGTAGACCATTTGATATTTTTGGGAATTATCACAGCCAGTACTACAAGGCCAGCTCGCTACAGTGCGAAAGACCCTTCTCTTGCACGCGAGCAATACATCGGGGCACAGCGGGCGTGGTTTACCGACTCGGTGGTAGGTAATTTTATGATGTCTCAAATGTCAGAGACACTTGAGCAAATGACGGATGCGGCTTTTATAACGGGAAGAAATGCCATATTTTCTCGCATAACGAAAGATTACCATACGGTAAAACGCTCAATAAACATGATCATCTTGGGTTTATCCGAAGGTATTTCACCGGATCTTCTGCTTGCACAAAAAGACGCAGTGGAAAAGGGCGTGCGGTGTAAGATAATTGTGCAGGAATATAGAGCGGAGAATAGGGGCACCATCACTTCATGGATACAAAACGGCGCGGTAGTACGACACGGAAAGCCGATAGGATTTCATATGGTCATACTTGATGATCGTATTTCTTACCTCATGTGGTACGAGCAACATGATCGATCTAAACGGACCGCAGTTCGGTTTGTTCACGCGGGGATTGCCAAGCAATTGCAAGCAGTATTTGATGGCTTTTGGCGTGACGCCATCCCAATCCACATCAGTTAACACATCACCCTTTAACACATCACCCTTAGGGTGGACTACCCGCCCGCCACGCATGGCCTGGCCGCCATCGGCTTTGCCGAAGGCATGCCGGCGGGCGAGGCCTTGCGGGCAGGGCTTCGCACCCTTTCCTTTACGTCAAAAACTCAACAACGCGATTGTATTTAAACCCGGGCGGGAGCAAGCCGTAGCCTCAAGAGGCGTGGGGAGTGGCACGTTAAATAGCATATTGTATTCATTGACTTTCGATATATATCGAAATATAATATATTTTGTATGAAGAAAATCGAAACAATATGGCATCATCTTCTCTGGTTAGCTCTTAAAAAAAGAGAATTTAAGCACACGCAACAGGAAATAGCAATTTTTTTTGGCTATTCTTTAAGTACGGTACATCTTGCGGTGAAACAGTTGGCTTTAGTGGGAGCCATTGACATAAGAGGTAAATTTTTTATTGTTACGGATGTTAAAAAAATACTTGTATTTTGGGCAACGCATAGAAACTTGTCTAAAAGTATAATGTATGAAACATACGTTGATCAATCGATACAGGAAATAGAGGGTTTGATTCCCTTTGATGCGATTATTGCAGGATACAGTGCGGTAAAGTATATATTAAAAGAAATACCATCTGATTATTCCAAAGTTTATTTCTATATTGACGAAGAAAAATTGGATGAAGTTAAAAAACGTTTTCCTAAAAGTGCGAACACATCAAATATCATAGTATTAAAAGCATATGCGAAACAATCTGCCTACGGCAAATCAACGAGCTTGCCTCAATCTTATGTTGATCTATGGAATATGAATGACTGGTATGCAAAAGATTTTTTGCACGAGTTAGAAAGGAAAATCGATGGCCTACTATCATGACCTAATCACTCAAAAAAGCTGGCAGGAGCTTAAAAAGCTTAGCAAAACCACGAATTTTGTTCTCATTGGAGGGTGGGCGGTTTATTTGTATGCAAAAACATTAAAATCAAAAGATATTGACATTCTTATTGCATATTCTGAAATAGCTAAATTAAAAAAGAATTACGATTTTATTAAAAATGAGAGATTAAAAAAATATGAAGCACGGCGAGAAGAAATTCAGATTGATGTGTATCTCCCGCATTATTCAGAATTGGGTATACCTGTTGAAGATTTGATGAATCAAAAAACTTCATTGGAAGGATTTGATGTTCTTAAAAAAGAGTATTTAATTGCTTTGAAACTGTTTACATTAAAAGAACGAGGCAGAACAGTAAAAGGTCAAAAGGATTTTTTGGATTTACTTTCTTTGTTTATGACAGATGAAGTTAATAGAAAAGTACTTAGTACTATAATTAATACATATAAATTGGATAGTTCCGTTGATTTTTTTAGAAAAATGATACATGAATATGTAGAAATTCCTGAACTTAATTTAAATAGACATATGTATAAAAAATTAAAAGAAAAAACAATCCTCTTCTCCCTTAATTAAATCCACCAGATGACGTTGCTGTGGGTATATCTTGGGGCAAGAGAAGCAGCCAGTCAACCGTAGCTCCAACAGGTGCTGGGTCAGAGAAACCTATGGTCATTCCATGTACAGTTTTATCCATAACCCATGTACTTGTGTTCCAACTGGCGGTTACAAATATACTGTAATTAGCACTCTCTACAGAAAGTCCGCTAATGATGAGTGTTGTTTGATTTTCTGCGACTGCCATTGATGTGCCGAGGCTATTTTGAGAAAGTTGCAGTGGTCCATTTAATTGTGTAGCTCCTTCTATCGTGACACTCCCACCAAACCGTGCACTCCCTGACGCATCAATACTGGCTACAATGGTCTGATTTGCCCCACGGACAAGAAGAGATGCAAAACTAGAGGATGGACTGGCTGATCCTGATGCTTCAAGAAAGGGTAGAGGTGTAGAAAGATCAATGGTTACTCCATTGGCAGTGGGTTTGATGGTAGAGACCCCAAGCACTCCGTTTACTGTGGTGTTCCCTGACACAAACAGGTCGCCGGTCACAAAGATCCGATTGTAGATATCCATGATGAGTGTGCCATCCAGTATATCCACATTGGCTAGTTTGTTTTTCTGGATATACAACGTCTCTCCGATGGTTTCTATGATGTTTTGAGTGAAATGGATCATACCATCTACTAACAAAGATCCGGTGATAGAGGTTTGGGAAAGAGATGTCTCTCCCAACACAAACAAATTCGTATTCACGACTAAATCTCCATCCATAACACTCACTGCATTAGCAAGTGCTGCACTCTCACTACTCTGGATGATGATAGGAGGAGGGAGAGCTGATGGTGTTGCTAGAGGTACAGCAGACAGAGATGCAACACCCTCTTCAAGAGTATGCAGTTTCTCTGAGAGATCTCCAAAGGTGCCGATGATTGATTTGGCAAACAGTGTGCCGGCAATGGAGGCATCTTGTTCTACTGTTAGATTTCCAGAAAGTGTGGCGTTTCCGTTGTTATCAAACAGGGCGACTGGTTTATTTTGATCATTTATTACACCAAATCGTTGTTGATCAGTAAGTTTCACTGACACAGTATTATTTCCAAGTGGAGAAATAGTGTCTGTTTGAAGTGTGTTTATGTTGGCAACAGGAGAAATGATAAATTGTGCGGTAAAGGTGTTGATCGTTCCCTCAATAGCTGTAAACAGTCCTGTTTGTAGGTTAGCAATAAGACTACGACTCAATGCCATTGTTTCTTCTATGGTAGCATTGGTTTGTGTATCACGGATACGGAAGAGTTGTCCAGAGACAGGCTCAGTCAATGGTTCAATCACCAAATGTAAAAGAGGATCCTCTGGTGTTTGTCCATTACCTGATCCGGTCCACCAGTCGGATTGATAATCGACAATAAATCCTTTTTGTTCATTTGGATCTCGTATATTTGCCCACTCTTGCCAGTCAAAGCGTGGGGCAGTCAACCGATAGGAAATCGTCGCGGGCTTTGCAGTAAATAGTGAAAGTGTTAATGACACTTTGTCAAACGCATACCATGCGCGCGTATTTGTTTGTGGTGATAATAAGACCACCAATTGATCACTGTTTTGTTTAAGATTTGTCACCCGAGAGAAAAGCCACAAATCTGATCCGTCTGCCACTGTAGAAAAGTCAATTATTGCGCGGTATCCGACACCAGAAATGTATTGATTTGTCACAATGGTTCCTGTAGTTTCTTCTTTAACCCCAGTCATACTTGGCATATATGTGGCATAATTTTTGCCATCTATGGTGTAGGGAGGATCGACAGTGCCTGCATCGATTTTTCCTGTACAGGTCGTGCCGTCTAAGGTAATACAAACTTCAGCTCCAGCGCTGTTTGTCGTATCTCCTATCATGACGACGCCGGTTCCAGGAGCTATGATTGAAAGATTTTGATTACTCGTTGACGCTATAGAAAACGATGTGTTGTCACTAATAATATCTCCTGCTATATAGAGTGCGGTTGTACTACTGGCAGGATCTATGTAGTATGTACCACTCGAATTACCAATGTCGACAAACTTTTCAAAATACATATTGCCAGCAATATCCAGTTTCATCTTGGTAATCCCAGATGCTGACGCTGTCAGAATATCTTGGGTTTCTCGTTGATTGACAATAAGGGCGGCTCTCCCTGTATTGATAGAAAGAAGATCGTTAGAAATAGTGGCAAATTGTCCAGAGATTTTTCCCGTGTCTCCATTTAATAAAATGAGTGCACTTGCTGTAGCGGTGGTAGACGGATTATCTGTGGGAGAAAACGTACTGCTTCCCAATGCAAGACTTCTGTTGACCACAGGATACGGATAAATAAGGTTATTGGTTTGGGTAAAAAGATTCTCTCCATTTGCTCCCATTTGTCCTGTGGCACCTGTTGATCCACTTGGGCCATTTGATCCCGTAGCTCCTGTAGAGCCAGTGGGGCCACCATTGCCTGTAGCACCTGTAGAGCCAGTGGGGCCTTGCCCACCTGTAGCACCCGTGGATCCCGTTGTACCAGTCGGCCCCGCATTACCTGTGGCTCCGGTTGCTCCCGTACTTCCTGTTGGCCCTCCAATTCCTGAGGCTCCTGTTGAACCTTGCGTGCCTGTGGTTCCGGTAGCTCCGGTAGATCCTGTGGGTCCGTTTGCACCAGCAGATCCTGTTGCTCCTGTAGCACCCGTACTTCCTGTTGGTCCATTTGCACCAGCAGTTCCTGTTGCTCCCGTTGATCCTGTAGAACCAGTTGGCCCTTGTCTTCCTGTTGTGCCAGTAGGTCCTGTTGGCCCAGCATTGCCGGTGGCTCCGGTAGAACCGGTTGAGCCTGTTGGCCCAGCGTTGCCAGTAGCTCCGGTTGATCCCGTACTCCCTGTCGGACCTGCCGCACCTGTAGTTCCCGTACTCCCAGTTGGTCCTTGAACTCCAGTAGCGCCAGTTGAACCGGTAGACCCTGTAGACCCAGTGGGACCATTATTTCCGGTTGCACCCGTAGCACCGGTTGATCCTGTAGGACCACCATTTCCAGTCGCTCCCGTTGATCCGGTTGAGCCTGTAGGACCACCATTACCCGTTGCTCCTGTTGAGCCCGTCGGTCCGTTATTCCCCGTAGCTCCTGTAGAACCTGTACTTCCGGTTGGTCCACCATTGCCTGTGGCTCCTGTTGATCCCGTGGAACCAGTGGGCCCTGCATT
>CAYIBX010000019.1:0-22085 GCA_964361785.1 uncultured Gammaproteobacteria bacterium
ATTACAATACTTGGTCGACAACGGAGGAATGTCGCAAATGTCCTTGACTTATACACGACCTTGCAATCTGCAGAGAGAGAGAGTACTATTTTTATGAAAGGGGAAATAATTATGAGTGAAATAGCAATGCATAATATGATTGCACCTGATAAAGAAGGGCAACGTATGGACGCAAAAATTAGAGTGAGCGAAATTCAAAAACAGCTTCGAGAATTACAGGCGAAGCCCAAAAAAGAATTTGTTGATGGGCTTAAAATGGCAGGACTCTATATTCAGCTTGCTATGGCTCAAACACAAGTAGGACCTGGCGGTTTATCCTAAACATAGACACATAAGGAAATATTTCGTATAATCAATGAGTTGAATTGATGAAGCTCAATGCTTCCCAAGTCGGGGAGCTTTTTTTGATTGGTTAGTTAGCGAGTGAGTTCATACGAACGAGTGTACTAACCATCAATCCCTCCGAAGTCCCGCTTAGCGGGACGAAGGGGGATATTCATTATTACTATGGCCCAACCACAAACACAAGTTACTCTCAATCGCGATATCGCACTTGATAAAGTGCGAAACATCGGAATTATTGCCCATATTGATGCAGGGAAAACGACCACGACGGAGCGCATTCTCTATTACACTGGTCGTACGTACAAAATTGGTGATATAGATGAGGGTACGACGCAAATGGATTGGATGGATCAAGAAAAAGAGCGAGGTATCACCATCGTCTCAGCGGCAACGACCACATTTTGGAAAGAGTATCGTTTCAATATTATAGATACCCCAGGACACGTCGACTTCACCGCAGAGGTAGAACGTTCTCTGCGTGTTCTCGACGGCGGCATTACAGTGCTTGATGCGGAAGAGGGAGTGCAGTCTCAATCAGAGACTGTCTGGCATCAGGCGGATAAGTACAACGTGCCGCGTATTTGTTTTGTAAACAAAATGGATAAGATCGGGGCTGATTTTCGCGCAACGATTGATCAGATTGAAACAAAACTTGGGTGTCGCACCGCTGTCATGGTCGTGCCCATTGGTCGCGAGAATACCTTCAGAGGGAGTATTGATGTATTGACGAAAACGCCGATGGTCTGGGGAAGTGATGAGTTAGGCTCGCAAGTTGAGATATTGCCGGAAATTCCGGCAGAGCTCGTTTCCGAAGTAGAAAAAAGCCGACATGATTTAATTGAGCGCATTTGTGAAACAGACGACGCACTTTTGGAGAAATATCTTGGCGGAGAAGAGCCGACGGTTGAGGAACTCAAAGCTGCCCTTCGCCGAGCGACTATTGCATATAAACTTGTGCCTATTTATTGCGGCACCAGTCTACGAAACAAAGGAGTACAACCTCTTCTTGACGCGGTCGTTGACTATCTTCCCTCACCACTTGATTTGTCAGACGTTACAGGAATTCATCCCAAAACCGAAGAGAAAATTACCAGAAAACGCACAAACGAAGAAAAGTTTTGCGGTCTTGCGTTTAAAATTCAAATCGATCCGCATGTGGGTAAACTTACGTATGTTCGTATTTATTCAGGGAAGCTTGAGTCAGGTTCTTACGCATATAACTCCATCAAAAATGTTTCAGAACGCGTCGGCCGACTCCTTCTTATGCATGCCAATCAGCGCGAAGAAATTAAAGAAGCGTATGCTGGAGAAATAGTTGCAGTCGTAGGATTTAAAGATACCGTTACGGGCGACACTGTTTGTGATGGAGAATATCCAATAGTTCTTGAAAAAATTACTTTTCCGGAGCCGGTTATTTCTTTGGCCATTGAGCCGAAAACCAAAAATGATCAGGAAAAGATGGGTTTTGCATTGCAAAGACTGTCAGAAGAAGACCCGACGTTTAAGATCAAAACAAACCATGAGACCAATCAGACGATTATTGCCGGCATGGGTGAGTTGCATCTTGAGATTCTCGTTGATCGTATGAAGCGCGAGTTTAAAGTAGACGCCAGTGTCGGTGCGCCGCAAGTGGCGTACAAAGAAACGATTAAGATAAAAGCTGAAGGAGAAGGCAAATATATTCGCCAAACCGGAGGGAGAGGCCAATACGGTCATGCGCTCATCCGCATCGAGCCAAAAAGCCGGGGTGAGGGGTTTGAATTCGTTGATGCGATTAAAGGCGGTACCATTCCAAATGAATATATTCCGGCGGTTGGCAAAGGGATTAAAGAAGCACTTGAAAATGGCATCCTTGCCGGCTACCCGTTGGTAGATATAAAAGCAACCCTCTACGATGGCTCGTATCACGACGTCGACTCTTCAGAAATCGCGTTTAAAATCGCAGGATCCATGGCTGTGCAGGACGCGGTGAAGAAAGCCCAGCCTACCATCTTAGAGCCTATCATGAAGACTGAGGTCACAACACCCGATGAATATATGGGAGATGTGATTGGTGATTTGGCTTCCAGACGAGCGCAAGTAGTCGGTACGCAAAAGAGAGGAACAGTTACCGTAATTCTTGCCACCGTTCCGTTAGCTGAGCTGTCAGGTTATGCGACAGTATTGCGTAGCCTTTCAAAGGGCAGAGCCACGTATTATATGGAGCCGAGCCATTATGAGGAAGTACCCAAAAACATTCAAGAAAAGATCATTGCCAAAACTGTAGCCTGATGCTACAATGGACACTAGCGATCACGTAGTTCGTATTTTATTTATTGTTTTTAAAGGAGGATAGCTCTATGGCAGATTCAGTAAAATTTATTCGAAACAAACCACATTTAAACATCGGTACCATCGGTCACGTTGACCATGGGAAGACGACCCTTACTTCTGCTATCACCCACGTTTTGGCAAAAGTAGGTATGGCAAAAGCGTTAAAATACGATGAAATTGATAATGCTCCTGAAGAAAAGGCAAGAGGCGTCACGATTAACATCCATCATTCAGAATACGAAACCGCCAAACGCCATTATGCACACATTGACGCTCCGGGTCATGCTGATTACGTAAAGAACATGATTACAGGTGCCGCTCAAATGGACGGAGCAATCCTTGTCGTATCAGCGCCCGACGGCCCAATGCCGCAAACGCGGGAACATATTCTACTTGCTAAGCAAGTAGCAGTGCCGGCAATAGTTGTGTTTATGAACAAGTGTGACATGGTAGACGACAAAGAGCTTTTGGATCTTGTCGAAATGGAAGTTCGAGAACTTCTTACCAAATACGGCTATCCAGGAGATCAGATTCCCGTTATCCGTGGATCAGCGCTTAAGGCTATTCAAGGCGATGCGGATGCCGAAAAGTCGATTACTGATCTTATGAGCACGGTCGATGAATACATCCCGGATCCAGTGCGAGAATTAGACAAACCATTTTTGATGCCTGTAGAGGACGTTTTCTCGATTAAAGGTCGAGGAACAGTGGTGACAGGACGTGTGACTCGCGGCAAGGTCAAAGTCGGTGAAACGATTGAAATCGTTGGTATCAAGCCAACGCAATCAACGGTAGTTACCGGGGTTGAAATGTTTCGCAAAATTCTTGATGAGGGATTGGCCGGCGATAACGTCGGCGTTCTTCTTCGAGGAATTGAAAAAGAACAGGTCGAACGTGGCCAAGTATTGGCAGCAGTAGGCTCAGTCAAACCGCATACAGAGTTTGAAGCAGAAGTCTATGTACTTGCCAAAGAAGAAGGCGGACGACACACGCCGTTTTTCACGGGCTACAGACCACAATTCTATATCCAAACGACAGACGTTACAGGAGAAGTGACATTGCCGGCAGGCGTTGAAATGGTTATGCCTGGCGATAGTACAAAGATGAATGTCAAACTTATCGTCGCAGTTGCTCTTGAAGAAGGGTTGCGATTTGCTATTCGTGAGGGTGGGCACACAGTGGGCGCCGGAGTCATTACAAAAATCATCGCGTAACAATGAATTTGAGCTAATAAACATGAAGACATTTCAGCAAATTGAAGACGACGCACTGCATGTGAGAATAGTTACAGACGCTGGTGTTGAACTAGTAGGCAGAGGCAAGAGAACAAGAGATTTTATAAAAGTTCCTATTGATTCAGACATAGATCTTGGTTCGTTATGGATTAGGATTTTAAAGAATAGTAGGTTTGGAGCAGCTACTGTGTTAATTAAAAGAGGTGTACAAATAGAAGGTCCAACTGATTTTCCGAGGGGTTCTCGATATTTTGCTGCGGGAACTAGGTCAGCATTCAAAGCAGTATAAATCGTTTAGCACATTAATTTGTCGAGGTAGGAAATACTATGCCAAAAGGTCGTATTCGAGTCAGGTTAAAAGCGTATGACAGCAGGGTCATTGACGACTGTTGTCAGAAAATATTGGATACGGCTATTCGTACAGGCGCACGGGTCGTGGGACCAGTGCCGCTTCCGACGAGTAAACAGCACTTTAACGTCGCGAAAGCGACGTTTATAGATCGCAATAGTCGCGAAGACTTTATGGTGAAAACGCACAAACGACTAATCGACATAGTAGAGCCGACTGACAAGACGATTGATCAACTCATGCATCTTGATTTACCAGCAGGAGTTGATATTGAATTAAAAATGTAAGAGATACTCTGTTCCTTTAAGTGGAGCAAAAGTCTCGGATGAGTCGATATTGCGACCTCAGCCGGGGTCGTTTTTTTTGGTTTATAACTATGATGACTGCAATGTTAGGTATTAAGGGACTGCAAACACAAACGTTTACCCAAGACGGGATGCGTATCCCTGTCACGGTTATTTTGACGGGTCCAAACTATATTACCAAAATTGACGATAGTGCGATGGGTAAAAGTATTCAACTTGGAATTGGCACTATAAAAAATATATCAAAAGCGGAAATTGGACATTTAAAAAAAGCGGGGCTCGATAAAAAGCTCCGTTTTTTACGTTCATTTCCGATAAGTAACGTAAGCGACATAAGTGACGTATCTTTGGGCCAAGAAATAAAGCCTGGAGATGTATTTGCTGTGGGAGACACTATACGCGTCACCGGAACTTCAAAAGGCAAAGGATTTGCTAGCGCTATCAAAAGACATGGATTTAAAGGTGGACCGAGAACTCATGGACAGTCAGACAGAGAAAGAGCACCAGGCTCTATCGGATCTACAACTACACCTGGACGTGTATTTAAAGGAAAGCGTATGGCCGGCCGCATGGGATCAGATCGGGTGACTGTACGTAATTTGACCATTGTAGGCATTGATTTAGAAAAACACACTATTACGGTCAAAGGTCTCGTGCCGGGTTCAAAGAATGGACTTCTTATTATTGCAAAAGAGTCAGTCAAGAAAATAAGTACGAAACACTAATATGGTAAAAACTGTTAAAAAGACGACGAAAGTTATAAAGCCAAAAGCTATAAAAACCGTGGCAAAAGCTGCAGTGACATCGGGAATGACAGTTCCCGTGTTTGATGCAACGGGTACGTCAAAAGGAACGACCAAACTTCCAAAAGAGTTATTTGGGGCAGAAGTGAATACAATGCTATTGGCACAAGCCATTCGAGTCTATCAAGGCAATCAGCGAGCAGGGTCAGCTTTTGTGAAAACCCGCGGTCAAGTTGAGGGATCGACAAGAAAAATTTATAAACAAAAAGGTACGGGTCGTGCTCGACACGGGAGTATCAGAGCGCATATTTTCGTCGGTGGCGGCGTTGTGTTTGGTCCCACACACCAAAACTTTAAAGGAACATTGACAAAAAAAATGAAGGTAGTTGCACTTCAATCGGCATTTAGCGCACGGTTAAAAGATAAAGCGATTTATGTAGTAGATGGATTAGAAACAATAGCACCAAAAACAAAACATATAGCCACATTAATCAACGGATTGGGTATCGAAGGATCAATATTGCTTCTTCAATCATCAGAAAAGACCAATGTTTTACGAGCTGCAAGAAACATACAAGATCTTGATGTATTACCGATGACCCATGTTCATCCGTATGCACTGGTGTCACATAAAAATATCATTATAATGAAGTCGGCAATTAAAGCTTAATATATGGACACAATAAAACGACCAATCATTACAGAAAAATCTATGTTTTTAGCTTCTACCGGCTGGTACACATTTGCTGTAGCGCTTAAGGCACGCAAAGAAGATATCGTAAAAGCGATACATGCGTTGTATTCTGTTTCAGTGCGTCAGGTACGTACGATGCGCGTGGCAGGCAAGACGAGAAAAGTAGGCAAGAAAGCCAAACCCGTGACGCGTATAGATTGGAAAAAAGCTTTAGTACGACTTGAAAAAGGCCAAAAAATAAGTGTTTTTGAAGCATCACAACAATCAGGAAAATAATTATGGCACGATTAAGACCCAAATCATTGCAGACTATTCTTCCAAAAAATTCAGGACGTGATATGTTCGGTCATATATCAGTGCGTCACCAAGGCGGCAGGCAAAAGCGTTTTTATCGTATGATTGATTGGAAACGCGACAAAGATGGTATTAGTGCGACAGTAACTGCTATCGAGTACGATCCGAATCGTACAGCGGATGTCGCATTATTAACGTATAAAGATGGAGAGAAGCGCTATATTTTAGCACCCGTTGACCTTGTGGTCGGTGCGACGGTACAATCAGGAACGGATATTGAAGCTAAGCCCGGCAATGCCTTACGACTCCGCGATATACCAGTCGGAACTTTACTTCACAATATTGAAATTAAACCAGGGCGGGGTGCGCAAATGGTTCGATCAGCAGGAAATGCCGCTGTTTTATTATCCAAAGATGGCGATACCGTACAAATTAAGCTGCCATCTGGCGAAGTCAGATTTTTTTCAAGCCTTGTCCGAGCGACGGTTGGCCAAGTTGGCAATATTGATTGGAAAAATAGAGTGATAGGATTAGCGGGAAATGCGCGTCATAGAGGTATACGCCCAACGGTTCGAGGGGTTGCTCAAAATCCACGAAGTCATCCGCACGGAGGTGGAGAAGGAAAGTCGGGAATCGGGATGAAATCACCCAAAAGTCCATGGGGCAAACGGACACTTGGTAAACGAACACGTAAACGAAGAAAGTATTCTGATAGTATCATTGTGAAGCGGAGGAAATAATATATGTCGAGAAGCACTAAAAAGGGTCCATACATCGATCCACGCGTTTTGGCCAAGATAAACAAGCAAAAGGCGGGGGGCGATCTCACGCCGATAAAAACATGGGCGAGAAGTTGCCAAATATCTCCTGAGTTTGTCGGACATAAGTTTGCAGTTCATAATGGAAGAATTTTTGTGGAGGTGTTTGTGACAGAGGGAATGGTGGGACACAGGCTTGGGGAATTTTCTCCAACTCGTACATTTAGAGGACATGGACAAGTGACCAAGAGAACTGCAGATAAAACGTAACAACTATGGAATACAAAGCGACAGCCAAATACATTCACATGAGTCCTAGAAAATTGCGTCTTATGGCGGATAGTATTCGTAAAATGGGTGTTTTAGAAGCGTTAGCTGGGCTAGACGCTGCGTCACAACGAAGTGGCAAGCCCTTGGCAGTCCTTATACGATCAGCAGCAGCAAATGCAAAGGTGAAAAACGCAAAAGTTGGTCCGTTAGTGATTTTTAAACTTGAAGTTGATGGTGGTCCAGCGATGAAGCGTTGGCATGCGGTGAGCAAAGGCTCAGCGCATGCGTACAAAAAGCGCATGTCACACGTGACAGTCACACTGACAGAGGAAAAAAAGGAGAAATAATTTATGGGACAAAAAGTACATCCATACGCATTTAGACTTGGGCCCTTGTATACATGGGTCTCTCGATGGTTTGCTGATGACAAACGATATGCAGGGCTTCTTATCCAAGATTTGTTGCTTAGAAAGGAGATGTTTTTGAAACTTAAAAACGCAGGGCTTGGTCTTTGTGAAATTGAACGATCGATAAATAAGATCAAAGTGATCCTTCATGTTTCTCGACCTGGTATGGTTATTGGTCGAGGCGGATCTGGACTTGAGGATATAAAGAAATTTGTCGAAAAGACATTACTTACGATTGGGAGAGAAAAAAAGTTGAATAAAACTGTTTTTGATCCAATCAAGATGAAGGTGGAAATTGTCGTTGAGCCTATTAAAGAACCAAACTTAAATGCACACCTTGTTGCGGTCAACATTGGCGAACAGATGCTCAAGCGCATGCCACACAAAAGGATCTGCGTGCAAATGGTTGACCGCGTTATGACGGCCGGAGCTAAAGGTGTCAAAATTAAATTAGCCGGTCGAATTGGGGGCGCTGAAATTGCCCGTCGAGAAACGTACAAGCAGGGATCTATTCCATTGTCAACGATACGAGAAAATATTGATTATGCAGAAGTACCGTGTCTTACAAAATCAGGGTATGTAGGAATAAAAGTATGGATTTGTAAAAAAGTGAATTAATTATGTTAGCACCAAAACGAGCTAAGCACAGAAAACAATTTAGAGGCCGAATGAAGGGCAAATCCATACGAGGATCTGTGATTTCGTTTGGTGACTTTGGGTTGAAGGCTACAGAACCAGGCTGGGTATCTAGTAGACAAATAGAGGCGGCCAGAAAAGCATTGACGCATACAATACGAAGGGGAGGGCGCGTTTGGATTAGAATTTTTCCAGATAAGCCTGTTACCAAGAAGCCGCCAGAAACACGCATGGGTAGCGGCAAAGGTGATGTTTCGGAATATGTTTGTGTAGTCCGACCAGGGCGTATTATGTTTGAAATGGGTGGCGTCGCTGAGGAACTAGCAAAAGAAGCGATGAGGTTGGCTGCAATAAAATTACCAATTCGCGCCAAATTTGTACAACGGGAGAAACGCATATGAAACGAAAAATAAAAGATCAATTATTGAGTTTGACCGTTGCTGAACTGAAAAAAAAGGTTACAGAATTGCGAAAATCAATCATTGAGGAAAAAATGAAACGCTATAGTACACCAGGCAAAAATGTCCGGGTAGCAAAAGAATTACGCATTCAATTAGCAGTCGCGCAAACGGCATTGACCGCTAAGTTATTTGGAGAAGGGAAGTAGTATGAAAAAAAACACAGTACAACGAGCTAAATCAGTAGTTTCTAAAGCACGCACAATACGTGGGGTTGTAGCGTCTACGAAGAATAAAGATACCGTCATCGTAGAAGTTATTCGAATGACTCGTCATCCGATGTACAGAAAAGCAGTGCGACGAACCAAACGATTTGCCGCCCATGTAGTCAATATGGACCTTTCTGTGGGAGATGACGTCATTATGAAAGAAATTCCACCGATGAGTAAAACAAAACATTTTCTTATAATTTCTCGAGCTGATCGAAAGGTATTTGTATGATACAGAGACGCACAAAATTAACAGTTGCTGATAATTCTGGTGCTACAGAAATGGTGGTTATTCATATCTATGGTGCTTCTAAGAGAATGAAAGCAACGATTGGTGATGTTGTGCAGTGTGTGGTGAAAAAAGCAGATCCAACCGGCATCGTCAAAGATGACGAGATGGTACAAGTGGTGATTGTACGGACACACAAAGAATTTCACAGAAAAGATGGGTCCTATATTCGGTTTGATGACAACGCAGGAGTGGTGATCGATAACAGAAAAGACAAGAATCCGAGAGGCACACGAGTATTCGGTCCAATTGCCCGTGAGCTAAAAGACAAAGGATTTGATAAAATAGTAAGCCTTGCACCAGAAGTATTTTAATTACACACTATGAAATTTAAAATCGGAGACACAATTATCGTAACACTGGGAAAAGATAAGGGTCGCAAAGGGAAAATCGATGCGGTTTTTCCAAAGGCCAATGAGGTGAAAGTACTGGGTGTTCACATTGTCAAAAAGCATATGAAAAGAAAAGATGAAAAAAATGCCGGCGGCATTGTGGAAATCGTAAAACCAATAGCCACGTCAAAAATTGCACTTATTTGTCCTTCGTGCAGCAAGCAAACGCGCATTGGGTATTTGGTTGCCAAGAATGAAAAAGTTCGTGTGTGTAGAAAATGTCATAAAAAGATATAGCGTATGAATCTATTACATAAAAAATATAACGACGAAATAGCAGGCGTACTTATGAAAAAGCTTGGTATCAAAAACGTCATGGCAGTACCAAAACTTGTCAAAATTGTTGTGAACGTTGGGCTTGGTGAGGCGCTTAAAGATAAAAAAGTTATCGAGAAAGTGAGCCAGCAACTGGCTGTCATTACCGGCCAAAAGCCACAGCCTCGTAAGGCCACGCGTGCAATTTCGACATTTAAATTGCGTGCGGGTGATGTGATTGGAGTTCGTGTGACGTTAAGAGGTACACGGATGTATGACTATTTTCAGCGGCTTACCATGGTGGCTCTCCCTCGTGTTCGCGACTTTCGCGGCGTATCAAATAAAGCATTTGATAATACCGGTAATTATACATTGGGGTTGTCAGAGCAGATTATTTTCCCAGAGCTTGAGTATGGTATGATCGACAAAATTCGAGGGTTTGAAACGACATTTGTCACGACCGCTAAGACAAACGAGCATGCAAAAGCGCTTCTTGAAGCACTGGGCATGCCGTTTTCGAAAATATAATTATGGCAAAAACATCAGATATCGTCAAATTTGAACATAAGCAAAAATTTACAGTGAGACATGTGAATCGTTGTATGCTTTGTGGAAGAAGTAGGGCATATATGCGTAAATTTAAACTGTGTCGTATTTGTTTTCGAGAACTAGCGCATAAAGGGGCACTTCCAGGAGTGGTAAAAGCATCGTGGTAAAGGAGAGAAAATTATGATGGTGAATGATCCGATAGGAGACATGTTGACGAGAATTCGAAATGCAGCAATGGCGCATAATAGAGTCATTGAGTTGCCTACGAGTAAATTAAAAGTGGCAGTGGCAACACTTCTTTCCAAAAAAGGATATGTCAAAGATGTAAAGGTAACAGGAGCGGGTACTGGAAAACTGCTTCATATGGAACTCACGTATGAAGGAAAAGAACCAGTGGTAATCGGGATTAAACGAGTAAGTAAGCCCGGACTTCGCTGGTATGTAGGGAAAAAGAAAATTCCAGTTGTCATGGGGGGCGCGGGTATTTCAGTGGTCAGTACGCCCAAAGGTGTTATGACGGGAAAAGATGCGATAAAGCTTGGGCTTGGCGGAGAATTATTGTGTGAAGTTTGGTAATATTATATGTCCAGAATAGGCGATACACCAGTTTTAGTACCAAAAGATGCGACGCTTACAGTCGATGGGGCAAGTGTCGTCATTAAAGGGCCTAAAGGCGAACTCACGCTTTCTATACCAAAAGGAATTTCAGTAGTTCCATCGGGAGATGGCGTGTTTCTTGTTGAGAAAAAAGGTATAAGCAAAAAACTTAATGCGTTGCATGGGACGATAAGTGCGTTACTACGAAATAACATTGTAGGAGTGACCAAAGGATGGACCAAGCAACTTGAGTTATCTGGAGTTGGGTATCGAGCGACCATGCAGGGAGCGGGCATATCCTTTTCTGTCGGATTTTCTCACCCAGTAGTGGTAAATCCGAAAAACGGTATTGTTTTTAGTATAACGGATAGCAAGGTGCTCGTATCGGGTATAGATAAGTATTTAGTCGGGCAAACAGCGGCCTCGATTCGAGCGATAAAACCACCTGAACCATATAAAGGCAAAGGTATTAAATACACTGGCGAGTATGTACGACGGAAAGCCGGTAAGTCAGCAAAAGCAGTGGGAGGAGCGAAATGATAATTCGAAGACAATTGCGTCAGAAACGAAAAGCAAGTATACGTGCGCGACTAAGTGGCACCGCGAAAGTACCGCGCCTTGCTGTATATCGATCAAATACGCGACTTTCGGCTCAAATTATCGATGATGTCAAAGCAGTCTCATTGGCTTCTGCGTGGGTGAAAGGCAAGAATAACGCATCAGCTGTAGCGTTAGGAGAAGCGATAGCAGTGAAGGCAAAGGCTGCAGGAATTAAGAAAGTTGTATTTGATCGTGGCGGATTTCGGTATCATGGATCCATAAAGCAAGTAGCAGAAAAAGCGCGAGCCGGAGGATTAATATTTTAAGAGAAAGGTATGGAGTATGTTTAACAATAATAATTCCAACAGACAAAGACAGCAACATGTAGTACCACCGGGTGAATTTGAAGAAAAAGTGATTCAGGTCAATCGTGTTTCGAAAAAAACGAAAGGTGGCAATAAAGTAGGATTTTCTGTATTGGTCGTTGTTGGCGATAAAAAAGGTCGAGTTGGCGTAGGTCTTGGCGGAGCTCCCGACGTACAATCATCGGTCAAAAAAGCTGTCGTCTATGCCCGAAAACACATTATCACCGTGCCGTTGAAGGGGACCACCATTCCACACATGGTACAACTTAAGCTCGGAGCAGCCCGTATTATGATAAAGCCTGCCCCACCGGGCACAGGTGTTCGTGCAGGTGGGCCAGTTCGAGCAGTGGTTGAAGCAGTTGGTATACGCGACATCGTCTCTAAAATTATAGGAACGAATAACAAAGCATCAAATGTCTACGCAACAATGGCGGCATTAAAAAAGCTAAAGCTTATAAAGCAAATGGTATAAAAAATTTATGAAATTACACGCACTCCCGTCATTGGTGAAAAAAAAGATGAAACGTTTAGGGCGTGGGTCAGGGTCAGGTCGCGGTAAAACTGCAGGTCGCGGGACGAAGGGTCAAAAAGCGAGAGGTACGGTGCCACGAGATTTTGAAGGCGGACAATTGGCGCTTACAAAGCGTTTTCCCCTCCTTCGTGGCAAAACCCGCAATAAGTCTATGCGACCATATACGGTCACACTCAATCTTTCCAGATTGTCGATTATGGATTCTGGGACAAATGTCACTCTTGAAACACTTAAAAAGTATGGTATCGTAGATACATCCACTGTTTCAGTAAAGCTTGTCCGTGGTGGAATCCTTACGAAGGCTCTTACAGTTTCGATACCACGATCTAAAGGAGCTAAAGAGGATATTCTAAAAGCCGGCGGATCAGTTGGAAAATAACGCGTGTCGTTTCTATGAATACATTTTTCTCGGCTTTTGCCAACAGTTGGAGAACCAAAGAATTGCGTCGCAAGATTCTTGTTACCGTGTGGCTTTTTGTAATCTTTCGTATATTTGCTCATGTTCCAATACCAGGTATTGATCGCGTCAGACTCGCGCAATTATTTTCGCAGAATCAATTTTTGGGGCTTTTGGATATTTTTTCTGGTGGAACGCTTGTCAACTTTTCCGTATTAGCGTTAGGATTGAATCCGTACATAAACGCATCAATCATATTGCAGCTTCTTACCATCGTATTTCCCAAATTGGAAGAGCTGTCAAAAGAAGGAGATTTTGGTCGAGAAAAAATCAATCAGTACACGCGATTTATCACCGTGCCTTTGGCGGTTGTACAATCCATCGGTATGTATATGCTGCTTCGAAATCAAGGCATTGTGCAGACGTTAAATCCATTGACACTTCTTTCTGTTGTTTTTACCATGACTGCAGGAACGCTGTTTGTCATGTGGTTGGGGGAGCTTATCACCGAGTATGGAGTTGGGAATGGTATTTCACTATTAATTTTTGCAGGAATTGTTGGTCGTTTGCCAGTTACGGTATTTCAAACAGCAAGCGTTGTTACTGCTGAGTCAGTTACGAGTATGATTCTTTTTATGGGGGTAGCTATAGTTGTAATATTCGGAGCGGTTTTTATGAACGAAGCCGTGAGACGAATCCCCGTCCACTATGCACGCCGCGTGCGGGGAAATAAGATATATGGCGGGAATATGTCCTATTTGCCACTTCGCGTGAATCAAGCAGGGGTTATACCTATTATTTTTGCAGTGTCCCTCGTATTGCTGCCATCATTATTGGGTGGATTTTTACAGCAAACGCAAAATCCAGCTTTTGTTGGACTCGGTCGAATGCTTACGGGATTATTTAATCCCACGAGCATTTCATATAATTTGATCTATTTTTTGTTGGTGATTGGGTTTACATATTTTTATACCGCTATTACATTTAATCCAGGAAAAATTGCCGCAGAGATTCAAAAACATGGAGGATTTATTCCAGGTATACGTCCCGGTACGCCAACCTCAGCGTACTTAAATTATATTTTAACGCGTATTACGTTGGCAGGTGCGTTATTTTTAGGGATTTTGGCTGTATTTCCATCACTCGCTCGTTCGGTTACTGGCGTGTCTACATTGTTAGTGGGGGGTACAGGTGTTCTTATCGTCGTATCAGTCGTATTGGAGACCGTCAAGGCTCTTGAAGCACAACTTGTGATGAGAAATTATGAAGGATTTTTAAAGGAGTAGATATGCATATCGTTTTTTATGGCCCTGAAGGATCTGGAAAAGGAACACAAGCAAAGTTGTTAAGCGAAAAACTCGGACTTCCTATTTTAAGTTCCGGAGATCTTGTGCGTGATGCAGCTTTAAATGATAAAGGTATTATTGGTGAAGTATGTCGCCAAGCGTTGTCAGAAGGCAAGTATGTTGCGGATAGTGAAATGTTTGTTTTGTGGAAATGGAGACTTAAAGAAGAAGCGGCCAAGGGCGGATGGATTATGGATGGTTTTCCGAGAAATGTTGAACAGGCAAAATTTTTGGATGACAAAATAGATAAGTATGGGTACAAAGTAGAACGAGTCATTTATTTAAGCCTTTCAAAAGAGGAATCGATGAAACGATTAATTAAGCGTGCTCGACCATTGCATGAAGGATCGACAGAGCTTCACGATTCACCAGAGCGTATCAAACAACGTCTCGCTATCTACAAAGAAGGAGAGAAAGATGTGCTTAATTTTTATCATGAAAAAGGAATTCTTATTGAAATTAATGCAGACAACGCCATTGAAAAGGTCCATGATGATATTGTAGTTTCTGTATCATGAGCACTCCGTTTCATCTTATCGGCCTTGTTGGTATGCCAGGAGCTGGCAAAAGCGTTGCTGCAGATTTTTTTAAACAACGAAACATTCCAGTGTTACGCTTCGGTGATCAGACGGATATTGGACTCAAAGAGCATAACCTTTCCCGTAATGAAAAAAATGAGCGTTGGTATCGAGAGAAGCTTCGCGCCGATCTTGGTATGGCCGCAATGGCAATAAAGATTGAGCCACGTATTATTGAGGAAAGCAGGAAAGGAAACCGAATAGTGCTTGACGGATTATATTCATGGGAAGAGTATGTGTATTTGAAACGTCGATTTCCACAATTAATTCTTTTGTGTGTGTACGCCTCTCCAGATGTCCGGTACAAACGACTTATGATACGAAAAGTGAGACCTCTGACTATAGAGGAAGCGCGAACCAGAGACAGAGCAGAGATAGAAAATTTACACAAAGGTGGTCCGATTGCTATAGCTGATTATCTTGTGATGAATAATAAAACGAAGAAAGAATTCATCGCACAATTGGTTTTGGTGTCAAAGAACATAGTATGAAACAGATCAATCAACATAAAATTATCGCCATGCAGTCTGCTGGTCAGGCGCTCGGTGGGATATTAGGAGAACTTTTAGATATGGCAAAAGCAGGTGTATCCTTACAAGAGATTGAATCACAAGCGATGGCAAAAATAAAAAAAGAGGGTGGCAGCGCGTCCTTTACCACAGTTGCTGATTATAAATGGGCGACCTGTCTTTGCATCAATGATGTGATTGTTCATGGTATCCCCACAGAGTATGTGCTCAAACAAAAAGATGTATTAACGATCGACATAGGTATGCTTCGTGATGGATTTCATACAGATACTGCATGGAGCAAAGTTATCGGGGTTTCGACCAAAGAGGTGCAACAATTTTTGTCTGCAGGAGAAAAGGCGCTTTGGGCAGGAATTGCTATGGCCAGAGCTGGAAATAGGGTGGGACATATTTCAAAAGCTATTCAAGACGTTGTGTTACCCGAAGGGTATGGTATTGTGCGATCGCTTGTAGGGCATGGCGTAGGAAAGACTTTGCATGAAGCCCCGCAGATACCTGGTATGTTAAAAGGAAAGATTGAACACACGCCTGTATTAACTGCTGGTATGACGATTGCTATTGAAGTAATCTATACGATGGGTAGCCCTGATGTGGCGTATGTCAATGATGATGGGTGGTCTATAGGAACAAAAGACGGATCACTTACCGCAGTATTTGAGCATTCGATTGTAATTACAGATGGAGAGCCCTTCGTGTTGACCAAAGCCATCGTATAGGGTACAATAAGCAGTAATCGCAATTCCCGCTAAGATTTAAGCGGGATATTCGTTTGTTTTTTTCGGGTTTAATGTAAACTATGGTGCATCAAGGAAATATTGAAATAGATGGAGAAGTATCTGAATGTTTGCCAAATACGTTGTTTCGAGTAATATTAGCAAATGGTCACATGGTCTTATGCCATCTTTCAGGGAAGATGCGATTAAATTTTATTCGCATTATGCCGGGAGACAAAGTCAAACTTGAAATGTCGCCACAAGATCCTGCAAAGGGCAGAATAATATATAGATCAAAGTAAACGTATGAAAGTTCGAGCAAGTGTCAAACCAATGTGTCGTAAATGCAAAGTCGTACGACGCAGGGGGCGCGTATTTGTTATTTGCGTCACGCCAAAACATAAACAGAGACAAGGATAAAGTATGGTGCGTATCTCAGGCATTGATTTACCAAGTGAAAAAAGACTCGATATATCATTAACGTACTTGTATGGTATCGGTCGATCAAACGTAATTGGTATATTAGAAAAAGCAAAGCTTGATCCTACAAGACGCATGAAAACGTTAACGGATGATGAAGTAAGTAAGTTGACAAAGCTTATAGAAAAAGAAGCAGTTGTTGAAGGAGATCTCAGGCGCACAATTGGAGAATCTATAAAGCGGCTTATCGAAATAAAATCTTATCGAGGATTGAGGCATAGTAAACGATTGCCGCTTAGAGGTCAGAGAACCAGAACAAACGCTCGTACGAGGCGCGGCAAACGCATGACTGTTGGAGCATTGAAAAAAGAAGATCGAGCAAAGCTAGATACACCTACTAAGCCAACAGAAGGAAAAGCATAATATGGCAACAAAATCTACGAAAGTAATTCCTGTGAAAGGAAAAATATATATTACCGCAACATTTAATAATACGCTGGTAACGCTTACTGATGAGCAGGGAAATACGCTTTTTTGGGGATCATCTGGACTCGTTGGGTTTAAAGGGGCACGTAGGGCCACGCCATATGCAGCGACGACTGCTGTAGAGACGGTGGCTAGAAAAGCGCTAGATGGAGGCATGCGAGAAGTAGCCGTGTATATAAAAGGACCGGGTGCTGGTCGAGACGCGTCACTTCGGGCATTAAAATCCGTAGGTTTAGGCATAAGTCTTATAGCAGATGTGACACCGATTCCGCACAACGGTGTGAGACCTAAAAAGAAAAGAAGGGTATAAATTATGGGACGATATACAGGACCAAAAAATAGAATAGCACGTCGAGAAGGTATGGATTTAGGATATAAGACTGTTGGATCCAAATCACATGCTTCACTTTTGCGCCGATTAAATATAGGACCAGGACAACATGGTGCTAAAGGTAAACGAAAGCAATCAGCGTTTGGCGTACAGCTTCGCGAGAAACAAAAGATGAAACGTATGTATGGTCTATTAGAAAGGCAGTTTCGCAAAAATTTTCAGTTGGCGAGAAAATTTCGAGGGAATACAGGAGACATGTTGGTGCAGTTTCTTGAGTTACGTCTCGATAATGTGTTGTATCGATTAGGGTTGTCTCCTACAAGATCGTTAGCTCGGCAACTTGTTTCTCATGGACATACAGTAGTCAGTGGCAACCGCGTGAATATTCCATCCTACATGGTAAAAGTGGGAGACGTTATCACGTTAAAGCCAAAAGGATTAGAAATTCCAGCAGTCAAAAAACAATTAGAAGATAAAACATACGTACCAGCAGAATGGCTCGCTCGCAAAGGTCCAGTGGGAAACATTGTTCGGTTGCCAGAGCGCACCGATGTAAAAGAAGACTTAAATACACAATTAATAGTCGAATATTATTCACGTTAGAAGGAGGATGTTAGTATGATAGAACCAAATTTTGTAGTGAAAGTAGAGGTAGAAAAACCAGGATACGGAATGTTCGTTATAGAGCCACTTGTTTCGGGATACGGGCACACGTTAGGCAATAGTCTTCGACGTGTTCTTTTATCTTCCCTTCAAGGGACAGCGCTTATCAGTGTAAAGATTGATGGAGTGAGTCACCAATTTTCTGCATTATCAGGACTTAAAGAGGATATTGTTGAACTTATTATGCATTTAAAGAAAGTTCGTTTGACTTTGGAGGGCGCTGATACAGCAACAGTTAAATTATCCAAAAAAGGTCCGTGTGTCATAACTGCCGCAGATTTTGATGTATCCGCCGGAGTTACCATTGTTAATCCAGAGTTGGTGATCGCAACGTTATCAGATAAGAAGGCTGAATTAAATCTTGAAGCAACGGTAAGCAAAGGATATGGCTATGTACACGCCAATGAAATGGAAGTTGGGGAACTTGGAAAAATTCCTATGGATGCATTGTTTAGCCCAGTTTTTCGTGTGAATTATCGTGTAGACGCCACTCGCGTCGGACGCATGACAAATTTAGACAAGCTTGTTATGGAGATCTGGACAGATGAGACATTGTCTCCACAAGACGCGCTCAAAGAAGCTTCAAAGGGCCTTGTTTCTTTCTTTTTGCAAGTGTATGAGCCAAAAGCCAAAGGACCAGAAGATAGTGTCGCCGTTACACCGTCAGTGTCTGATGAAGTGTTGAAAATGCGTATAGAGGAACTCGATATTCCTACCCGTATCGTCAATGCACTTTCACGAGGCAGTATCGAGACAATCGGTCAACTGTTGGGGACGCCAAAACCTGAGCTTATGAAGATAAAAAATTTAGGCGGAAAATCATTAACGATTGTGGAAGAAAAGCTTCGAGAAAAAGGCGTAGCGTTAAATGTGTAACGAAGTAACCATTTATGAGACATGCAATATTTGGAAGAAAATTACATAGAACAATAGATGAACGGAGACGTTTATTTATGATCCTTTTGCGTTCGCTTTTCGGTGTGGGAAAAATTGTGACGACTGTGGCAAAGGCCAAAGCAGTGCGTCCGATGGTAGAAAAGCTTATTACAAAAGCCAAACATGGGAAAAGTGCTGATATGCGTCAAATTCGCAAAGCGTTAGCAGATCGTGTGACCGTCGGGATCCTTATGGATTGGGCCAAAACAAGGTTTTCCAAAAGAACCAGCGGGTTTACGAGACTCGTTCGGGTAGGACGTCGATTGGGAGACGCAAGCGAAACAGTTGAGTTATCATTTGTTGATGCATTGCCAGAAATAAAAAAAATAGTAAAAACAAAAGTTGTGAAACAAATCAAATAGTATGAAAGTTTCGACAGGATCTACAAAAGTTAAACAAATCAAAAGAACGTGGCATCTTATCGATGTCAAAAGTGCAGTGCTTGGTCGTGTGGCTGTAGAGATCGCATCAAAATTGATGGGTAAGACCAAGCCGTATTTTGTGCGATCTTTAGACTGTGGCGATTTCGTTGTCGTCATAAATGCAAAAAAAGTTGCCGTCACAGGACATAAAGAAAAAGAAAAATTGTATACGAAGTATTCAGGATATCCAGGAGGATTAAAGACCAAATTTTTATGGCAGGTGCGCTCAGAAAGGCCTACTACGATTATAAGACGAGCAGTTATGGGTATGTTGCCCAAAAATAAATTACGCAATAGAATGATTACTCGGCTCTATATATACGCCGATGACAAACATCCATACAACGATAAATTTATCAAATAATACTATGACAGACAAAAAGGAAAAGATAGTTGTAGAAGAAAAAGTACTTGAAAAAAAAGGCATTTCGTATTATGAAGCTGTGGGAAGACGCAAAAATGCTACTGCACGTGTGCGACTCTATGTGGTTAAAGACGCATCAATTGTGATCAATGGGGTTACAGTGACAAAGGGCGATATGATAGTAAATGGCCGAACGTCTGAAAGTTATTTTCAAGGCGAAGTGTTTAAAAAGATGTATCAGGAAGCATTCAGAACCACGAATACATTAGGTCGATTTGCGGTAAGCGTCACGACTACCGGCGGAGGCACCACTGGCCAACTAGGAGCCGTGATTCACGGCATATCACGCGCACTGATAAAGGTAGATCTTGAGAAGTTTAGACCAATACTTAAGAAACGTGGATTCCTTACTCGTGATCCTCGAGCCAAGGAACGCCGCAAGGCAGGTTTTGCACACGCCGCCCGCGCCAAAAAACAGTCACCGAAACGATAGGCCTTATGAAATTTATCGTTTAGAGAATTCTTCGATAAGTTTTTTTTGTTCAGTCTTTCCAAGCGGTGACATTTTTCGTTTTGAGAAAATATCCCATAATACAAGTGCTGTTGATACGGATACATTGAAGCTTTGCACAAATCCTTTCATTGGTATCATGATAATTCGATCTGATAGTTTTATCGCAGTTTGAGATAATCCACTATGTTCGTTTCCCACAAGCAACGCAATTTTTTCTTCATTAAATAGTGCCTGATTGAGATTTTCTGCTTGTGGCGTAAGTGCTGTCGCGATTATCGTATACCCTTCGCGTTTTAATGTTTTAAAACACGATAACACGGAATGAAATATCGTAAAGTCGAGCCATTTGTTGGCCGACGAACTGGAAGCTTTGCCGATACGTTTGGGATTAAATTGCTTCTCTTTTTCAAAAATAAAATGGACGTTTTGAATCCCCATCGCGTCACATGTGCGTAGTATCGCCGCCGAATTATGCGGGTCATGGATGTCTTCAAGTACTACAACGACGTCGTTTCGACGTTGTTGTACGACAGTAGCAATACGGTCTAATCGTTTCTGTTGCATGAACACAGTATATAGTGTTCAGATTTTATCTGAAAGCCATCTAGTGATCATCTGTTGTGATGAAGTAGTCAATAAATATGCTATAGCATATTTATTGACTACGATAAATTGGATACATATTTTTTTAAATATTAAATTCCTCTAGTTTCCTTTAAAATCCTTTAGGGGTGTATAGTAAAAGTATGGTAAAAAAGTCATTGAGTTCATGGTGGATACCGGTGTGTATTGCATCTCTCGTGCTTAATATTTTTTTCCTTGTAAACAGTAATCTTTTGGCCTCCTCTGGTATTCCTGTTATCGGCGTTATCGATGGTGACACTGTCGTTTTAGAGGGGAAGTCTCGAGTAAGATTGCGTTTCATTGACGCACCAGAGAAAGGACTATGCGGATATGAAGAAGCCACAAAGTTGCTTGAAAAATTGGTAATTGGAAAGTCTGTACGTATAGAAGAAACTATCCCAGATCAATATGGTCGCGGCATGGCACTGGTGTATGTAGGAAATTCTCTCATAAACAAAGAAATGCTCTCAAGCGGCTGGGTGCGGTATCATCATGATGTAAGTTCTAAAACAGATGAGATTAAAGCTGCAGCTGATACGGCAAAAACAAATACGCTCGGCGTGTATGGTATATGCCAACCAAATGCTCCAGAAAATCCCACGTGTATCATCAAGGGGAATATCGACGACAACTCAACAAGGCGCAATTATTATCTTCCAGATTGTGCTCAATACAAATTTACCATTGTCGAAAAAGACATGGGAGAGAATTGGTTTTGTACTGAGAAAGAAGCGCAAAATGCCGGCTTCACCAAAGCCAAAACCTGTAAATAATTATAGTATCTATAATAGTCAACAAATATGCTATAGCATATTTGTTGACTACTTCAACTCGGATGAATTTCTTTTAATTCCAAAATATTTACGTCGGGTTATATCAAAAAGTTAGAACCACTTTTCGAAGCTCTGACGGTAGACAGGGCGGCGGAGCCGCCACATCCTTGTCTGCAATATTGGTTAATGCAGTTTATTCCGATCAAAGTCGAGGGACCTATTTAGTCATATATTGGTGTATACTAGAATTATGAAACTTGAGGTTACGATAAAAATTATATTGATTTCAGCCGTCACTGGCGCAGTCGTCGGAAGTGTGGTGACCTTCTTTTTGATGAAGACCCAACAATCTACAACCCAAGATCGTATCAAAGACTTCTATCTTACGGAAAATGCAGTGGGTCTAGAGTAGATTAGCACTAACCAAATACGGTAAAATGTTGCTATGACGCT
>CAYIBX010000020.1:0-20385 GCA_964361785.1 uncultured Gammaproteobacteria bacterium
CTCGGGCGTAGTGATCCATTTACTCAATGTCGCATATGTATCGTAACTTATTCACCTCCAAAAAATGTTACTTATACGCACATTCCGTTCCGTTACTGCCGTTCAAGCGAAGAAAAAAATGATACGAAAATTACACCAAGTAACGTAGGAATAACCACGCGAAAAAAATATTTATGACTTGAGTTGTGATGTAGCTCGGGCAATATATCCGTTGCCGCAATATATATAAATATTCCAGCAGCGACCCCTAAAAGAATCGGTATATATGGCTCGACTACACCGCCCATATAATACCCAATGTACGCGCCAGGTATGGTAAGCAGTGATTGGAGTATATTTATCCCAAAAACCATTTTTTTACTCCATCCTTGTCGTATCATAATAGAAAAGTCACCCATCTCTTGCGGCAATTCATGCGCCGCAACAGCAAGCGCTGTCGGAAGCCCAAGGATCGGATGTGCAATCGTCGCAAGACCGATGACAATACCGTCGAGGAAATTATGAAAGCTGTCTCCTAATATCAAAAGGTATGGCAATGACTCAGTGTGTTCTGAATGCACCAATGGACCGTTGTGCATATGAAACAATCGCATAAGGAGTCGTTCAAGGATAAAAAATCCCAAAAATCCGCTAAGCACGGCAATCATGATGGGTTGTGGCTCTGTTAGCTTTTGTAGTGCCTCAGGGAGAATGTCCATAAATGCAGCCGCTAAAAAAGCGCCTGCACCAAATCCCAACAGTGCCGTCATGTATTTTTCAGTAAACGTGGGCTTCCACAATAAAAGAACGCCGCCGACAAGTGATAATACACCGCCGATGAGGCTATAAAGCAGTAAAGTGTTCATAGTTTGACTATACACGATCAATATTATAATTACAACTCAATTGCATTAAGAGCGGCGTTACTTGTCCAAATAGCCTCATTCTGCTATACTATAAAAAGGTTACACGCGTCGTCTGGTAAAAAGATATCACTTCTCTTTCACCTTCGTTGCCCGTTACCGCCCAAAACTTTTATGGATATCAGAAATATAGCTATTATCGCGCACGTGGATCACGGTAAAACAACGCTGGTTGACGGCATGCTCAAGCAAACGCACACCTTTCGAGAAAACGAAGCGGAAATGCAGCAAAATACAATCCTTGACAGCAATGATCTTGAGCGCGAAAAGGGTATCACCATACTTGCTAAAAATACAGCTGTTACCTACAAAACTACCAAAATTAACATTATTGACACACCGGGCCATGCAGATTTCAGCGGAGAGGTAGAGCGCGTCATCAATATGGCAGATGGAGTACTTCTGATCGTCGACGCAGCAGAAGGGCCTCTTCCCCAAACACACTTTGTCTTACAAAAAGCACTTGAACACAATCTCACGGTCATTGTGGTTATTAACAAAATTGACAGGCCTGACGCACAACCCAAAGAAGTCCTTCGAGAAATCGAAAGCTTATTTCTCCATTTGGCTCACCATGAAGATCATCTCGATTTCCCCGTTTTATATGCAATAGGGAGAGACGAAAAAGCGTGGAACACACTTCCTCTCAATCCAAATGAACCTGCGACCCTAGAGCCACTGTTTGAAGCAGTGCTTCACTATGTTCCAAAACCAAAAGGAGATCCTTCAAAACCCTTTAAAATGCTGGTTACTACCCTTGATTTTGATACACACAAAGGTAAATTTGTTATCGGCAATGTCACACAAGGAAGTATCAAAAAAGGTGATACGCTTCTTATCTTAGATGAACATATAAAACGGGGAACATTTAAAGTAGAAGAAGTTTTTACCAGCAAAGGTCTCAAGCGAATTCCAACAGAGATTGGTGAAACAGGAGATATCATCGCAATCACAGGATGCGACGATATAGCCATCGGTCAAACACTTGCTGATCCTTCTGATCCTACTGGATTTCCTAAGATGGAAGTAGAAGAACCGACACTGAAAGTATTAGTCGGACCTAACACATCGCCATTTGCCGGCAAAGAAAGTACCTATGGGACACCGACACAACTAGCAGACAGACTTACCAGAGAAATTCAAACAAACATCGGACTCAAAATTGAAACAAATGATTCAGGGACTGGTTTTTTGGTATCGGGAAGAGGAGAGCTTCATATCGCTATATTACTAGAAACTATGCGCCGCGAAGGGTATGAACTCCAAGTAGGCAAACCTGAGGTAATCTTTAAGACGATAGATGGCATCCAAAATGAACCGTACGAGGAACTCACTATAGAGCTTGATAGTTCATTTATCGGCATCATCACCGAAGAAATGGGTAAGCGGCATGGAGAACTTCTCGATACGCACACTAATGACCGAGGGGTAACAAAAATGGTTTACAAACTCTCAACAAGAAACCTCTTGGGATTTAGAGGTGATATCATGACCAAAACACGTGGATCTGGCATTATCGCAACCCGCATTATTGGATATGCGCCAGTAACGCCCAAAAAACCAAAAGTGCGAAACGGTGTACTTATCTCTATAGAAACCGGTAAATCTACAGCTTATGCGTTAACGACTGTGCAAGAGCGAGGCAAAGCATTAATCGGCCCAAGCGTCCCAGTCTATGAGGGTATGATTATCGGAATAAACAATCGTCAAGAAGATATCGACATGAATGTGTGTAGAATAAAAAAACTAACAAACATTCACTCAGCCAATGCCGATGTCGCCATACAGCTCGATCCACCAATGGAATTAAGTCTTGAGCAGGCTCTTGATTTCATCGAAGACGATGAGCTTGTGGAGATAACACCAATCTCATTGCGTATTCGAAAAATTCATTTGGGAAAAATCGGCCGTGTGAAGTTTACGCGAGAATCAAAAAACTGATCTCCATTACCGCATCTTATATTCTTCTTTAACCTCATCGATATACTCTTTAATAAGTTTGGTCACTTTAGGAAAAACGACGTACTGACAATACGGTTGATATGAATTCTTGAAGTAATAATCTCTTTGTGCTTCTTCAGCAGTATAAAACTCAGTTAACATTTCAACTTCTGTCACTATTGGATTTCGAAACACATGACCGTCGTCTAATCGTTCTTTTACTGCCAACGCCTCTCGTTTTTGTAGTGGTGTGTGACAAAAAATAGCTGAACGATATTGAGTGCCTACATCATTTCCTTGACGGTTGAGCGTCGTCGGATCATGAAGATGGAAAAAAATTTCTACTAGTTTTTTGTAGGGAAGTATTTTTGGATCAAATTCAATTTGAATTGCTTCTGCATGCCCTGTGGTCCCTGAAGAAACATCATCGTATCGAGGATTTTTTTGACCTCCACCAGTATAACCAGATGTAACGGATACAACACCTTTTAATCGTTTAAATAACGCCTCTGTACACCAAAAACATCCTCCTGCAAGCGTTGCTTTTTCCATACACCCATTATACCACCAAACCCCCCGCCACGGCGGGGGGTTAGCATATACCTATGATAGATATGTACTTAGCGTGTTACCGATATGATTGCACCATTATCAGTTGTTGGTGCACTCACCGTGATGCGATTTTGTGCATCGCGAGAGATATTGTACCCAGTATTCCATCCACCGACTGCTGCACAGTCTGTGATGTTTGCGCTGTTTAAGGACGGATCCGTCGGCAACGCTGGAATATAGTTTGGCATTAACTGCGCACAAAGATTCGGAAAATTTGTGGAGTTAAATAACGTCGGTGTGGCAGCAACCAAGGCACTTACCTCAGAAGGCAACTGTCCTTTGTTTTCCGCATTATATTGGTGTATGGAATTCAACACTTGCAGTATTGCACTCTGCCTATTCGTGTTATTTGCTTGTCCAAATTGACGCGCTGGATTAATGGCAATCAAGGTGATGGATAATAATATCGCTAAAATACCAATAACGACCAATAGCTCAATGAGAGTAAAACCAGATTTATGTTTCATAGGCAGACGTCCCCTCCAAGGACATGAAATTTCAATGCTCATATTAGCATAGGTACTCGGATTGACCTTGTCAAGTAAAATTACGTACGCACAAATGCTATAGCCACCATGACGAGAATATAGACGAGGGCTACAAAGAGAAATATACTCCATCCGATTCGGGAAGTTTGTGTAGCCGCGGGCTTAAGATGTGTTGCAGGCACGACTGGTGGCACAAATTGATTATGATAGCTAAATGCTACCTGCTTTAAACTAGAAACAGCATCAAAAAGTCGTTTCACAAACTGAGTGCCAACTGTTTCCCCAAACTTTAGGATCTGAAGCTGTTGAATTGCTACCCACGGATACACACCGATGACACTATACATTCGTGCCTCAAGTACACGCGCAATCGATTCATACAAGTCTTGATTGGTCGTTACAAACAACGAGCCAGTAGTAAGCGTCACAGTCGTATTTGCAACGCGTAAAAACGGTACATCGTTTATGAGCGTTTTTTTAATTTCATCCTCTTTGCCAGCTTCTAATGCGGAAGAAAAGCATACTGCATCATCCAATAGAAGAATCGCTTGCGATTGAGACTTGGGCGACACTGGACGCAATGCTTTAGCCAAAAACGATTCTAATTCTTTTTCATTAATAATTTCTAAATCCCGCATAGTACTCGGCGGTAGGACACATGCAATCGGGGCTTCCTGATCCATGTAATATAACTGCACACCTTGTCGTTGGATAAAAACTAAAACATTCATATATTTCATCCTATGGAATACTCTTCCACGAATCTATCGTTAACACTCCACCATTATAATGTACCACCACAGCAACTCGTTGGGTAACAAGCCCCGTTGTGGCTGTCGCGGTAATTGTTTGCGAGGATGACCCTGTCACAGTGACCACCACTGTCCTATTATCATCAAGTATCATTGTCTCACCTGTATATGATGGATTTCTAATCAAACGTATAAGCGCATTTTCTATACCACTTTCAGCAGCTGAATGCGTCATGGTACCTACCTCTTCAAGTGTTGCGGTATTTATATTGTTTAAAAGTGCGTACAGCGCACCCGTGGTAATAAGTATGCCGATAACGGCAATAAATAGTACGGTCAAAAGCGCTTGACCACTCCTCCCGTTTCGGTGTTTGATCATCGTAACCCCGCAGTCGATTGAAAGGTCATCTGTTGAATGCCTGATGGCAGACGATACGTGCTAGAGATAGTAATGAGAAATTGCACAGTGTCTTTTGCGTTGGCACGTGTGGCGGAATTGCCCACACGAGTCACGGAAAACGTAGAAACATTTGTCGTAGCGCTATGGATGGAATCGGTCGTTGATCCATCCGATAACGTGAGTGTAGTATTTGCTAACAGATAGGTATATGTCTGTTCTACACCACTTTCTATAATGCCAAGTGAGAGCGTAGATCCCGTTTGTCCGAGTGCCGGCGCTATAATTCTTGAGGCTCTATGGATATCATAGGCTATTCTTGAAATGATGTAATTTCCATCTTGTTGCACAGATGCGCCAGCCTCTGATTCTACTTTTATACTTAGGGTTGCTATAAACAACTGGCTCATTAAGGCGATGAGAATGCTTAATAAGCCCATATATATAACCATTTCAATAATCGTAAATCCATTGGTGTATTTCTTATTATTCATGGTGATAGAGAAATAATCATGTCTGTAAGTTGTGGCGTAAGTGTCGAATCAGTCGTACTAAGAGTCAAAAGATACCGAAAGCACCGTGCTGGATTTTCAAACCCTACGGAATCATAAGAAAACGGAAGTATGCCGACAATCGTTTGATCATCTAAAGATGTGTATCGCGAACCAGACGTCCCGTCTGGTCCAACGTATACATACGTAGCAGTTGTACAACTATTATTTACCGCGGCTGCTGCGGCAACCTGTATTGAAATATCGGTAACACTGGAAGACTTGGTAATAGCTGCGTGTATACGGTTAAAGGCTGCCATGGCGCTACCAGTTGCAATCGTTTGCGTATCAAATATTCTCGATACAAACGTTCCATTCAGCGTGAAACTATTGCCATTACTTCCAGGGCCTCCTTCTATAATTTTTAGCTCGGTCAATGCATCGCCCGTTATAATATATGAATACGCGCGATTGGCTGCAGTGAACACTGTGGATATACCATTTATGCCAGAATTTACCTCTAATCCACCACACCGAGACAAAGGATTTGTACTTTCGTTGGTAATATCAATAACCTGATATTCTTCAGCCCCAGTACCAACAATGATTGCACGCGGGCCAGATACGACAACCACACCTTTCGGATTCATTCCGTTTGTATCATAACTTCCATATATAGTTCCATACTCTGACGACGAAGCCTGTATATTTACAATAAAAAATTCTTTTTGTGTGACAGAGCCTTCCGTCGCTATATATGCACGAGTACCAGACGAATTAACATATATCCCTACTCCTTCTTTCGCTGGAAGCGCAATCTGCGTACCAATAGTAAGATTTGACGGATTACTGATATCGACAATGGTAAGCTGCGAACTTACTGATTCCGTTGCTATAAACAATCGTGTCCCAACGATACCCATCTTATTGCCGACAGCTGGTAGAGAAACACCATCGGTATCAAGAAGGGGTCGAGACCCGTTTTTACTGGTAAGGTCAAACGAATACAGCATCGTACCTGTTACCATATACCCTACGTTTTCTTTGGTGACGACCGTGTTTCCGTTTCCATTTGATGGGGCGTTAAAATAACCAATTTCTGCATATTTATTACTTGCATTTTTATTGGAAAGATCGATGATCACAATCTCTTTAGAATTGTTATCCGTTGCTATATATGCAACGTTTTGTTCTGTAAATACATCGTTTGTTTTGTATCCATCAAAAGTTCCGGATACTGATGCTGTAGGATTGATTGGTGTCGCTGGATCAGAGATATATACATTTGCATATGATACGCCGGATGCATTGTCTCCAGTTCCTGCAGCGATGATACCTTGTATCGCGCTTATGGCATTTGCGACACCACTTTTGGGCAAATCCAATGCTGAAATAGTTAGCGTCGGCTGACACCAATCTCCAACTCCTCCAGTAGCACCTAGCACCACCTCGCCGTCACCCACCGTTCTGACCGCAGTATTTGTTTGTATTCCCGCGTTGTAGTCGGCAGTGGTTGTATCAGTCAAAAGAATATTTGTATGCCGTGTAAAGTATCGAGAATAACGCACCGATGAAGGAAATGGTGTCAACCAAGAAACGTCTATCTTTGCGTTGCGACTAGAGATGTCTTCAGTACCCCCTGTCGCAACGATCGCACCCACGCTATCACGATACACACGCTCAAACGTAATGCTTCTTTTAAATCCATCTACAACGTCTTCTCCCGCTACCAAGACCCACACACCGTTTGTATGTACCGGATGGTATGGTGTACCAATAGCAAACGCACTCAATTGATCCCATCCTTGTTCTCTTATATTGTTGAGAATATCGTCTAACTCTGCGGCTAACGGGACTGCTTGTGTGCGTTGAATCTGTTGCGCCTTACCTTCCCGAGAAGCAAAAAACATACCAAATAATGCAGGAAGGATGATAAGTGCCATAGACATGGCAAGAAGAAGCTCAATGATTGATTGCCCATGATCTCGTTTCATAGGTTATGTTTAAAATAACACCCCTCGCTTGTTTATACGCACTGACTGTGTTTCAGTTGTTTGACTATTTTCTACAACAATCGTGTCTTGACCTATGGTAAAAGATCGTACATCACCACTTAATCTACTAAACGATATAGTAGATTGCGGCACGCCTATAAAAGATAGTGACATTGGTGCATCTATGCGCATCTCGATGTTTGTCGTGTTTGACGGATCATATACTAACCCTGAAAACAAAACGTATTTATTCGCTTCAAAATACACGGAAAAATCAACATATTGCCCTTGAATGACCGTATCAGCTTGCATCGCATGCATTTGTTGATTTTTGATATCACTGATCATTTTTTGGACTACGGTGTCTAGACTCAAGCTTTGATGACTTTGAAATAATGACTGACCTACTATCGCCATGAAAATTCCCATCATGACCATAACCACGATGAGTTCTAAGAGGGTAAATCCTGATGTTTTATGTGTGTTCAATCTACTACAAACTCCCTACTTGACCGATAAGTCCATAGATTGGTGCAATGATTGCCATCATCATTCCTCCAACCAAAACACCTACTATCACTAATATCAAGGGTTCCAAAAGCGTCACAAAATATTGAAGAGAAGTAGTAACTTGATACTCAAAATATTCCGTAAGATCTTCCATAGATTTATCCAGCGATCCACTTCGCTCACCAACTTCAATAATTTTTACCATAAGTGATGGAATTGCTTTTTGACCATGAAGTCCATCCGTCATGCGTTTCCCTGCCCCCACAAAATCTCGCGCCCTAACAATTGCAGCAATAATTTCTGGTTTTATCGCGACGGTCTCGGTCAACTGAAGCGCTGTGTATAGCGGGATAGCCGACGTCAAAAGTAAATACATGCTTCGACAAAAGCGTGTAAGATCAATTTGCCTAGCCATCGCCGAGATATACGGCAATCCAAGAAACAATCGGACAAACAATCGTTTTTGCTTTTTATACAAAAATATAAAAAGTCCAATAACACCCACCGTAACAATGATGGTTGGAATCGTATAATGAACCATGATATCCGACATAAATATCATAATTTTCGTCGGTAAGGGAAGCGTCACCCGCAGTTTTAAAAACACGCTGGCAATTTTTGGTATCACAAATGTCAAAAGAAGAAGCAACACTCCAATAAATACAATGAGTATGATCACCGGATACGTAAGTGCAGATTTAACCTTATCGGTAAATTCTATATCCTTTTTGACGGTCGCTTTCACATCTTTAAGCACCACATCAATCGTTCCAGATTCTTCAGCTGCTTTTATGATAGTGACCGTGACGCTATCGAATATTTGCGGATATTTTAATAATGAACTATACAAAGGTTTCCCTTGATTGATGTCTTCCTGAATACCAGTAAGCAGTATTTTAAGATTCCCTGTCGAATCAGAAATAAGCGAATCAATCGCCTCTGACATAGTCAATCCTGCGTTGACCATTGTTGATAAATTACTCAGTAACCCAAGCTTTTCTGTACTCGGAAGTGTTATGGATAAAGGTTTCATAGTGACTCTACCCTCGTTACCCGCAGTATTTCTTCTATCGAAGTTATTCCTTTTGACACTTTTAATAACCCATCATCAAGCATAGAGATCATTCCTTCTTGTATTGCTTGCTGTGCTATCACATCTGCGTCCTTGCGCTCTGTAATAAGCTTTCGAATTTCTTTCGATATTTCTAAAATTTCAAATATGCCAATGCGCCCCGCATATCCTGAATTATGACAATTTTTACACCCCTGTCCCTTATATACATGAATTTCTCGATTATCCCCAACAGGAACAAAGTGCTTGTTGATAATTGACTCAGGTAAACTTTTTTTCAGCTCATTTTCTATGATCACCGTTGATACTCTACAGTAATCACAAATTTTTCTGACCAACCGTTGCGCAACGATAAGGCTTACACTTGATGCCACCAAAAATGGCTCTACATTCATGTCCATAAGTCTTGGTAACGTGGTCGCTGCGTCGTTGGTATGAAGGGTTGATACCACAAGGTGACCCGTAAGTGCTGCGTTTATGGCAATGCCTGCTGTTTCTGCGTCACGAATTTCTCCTACAAAAACGATATTTGGATCTTGCCGTAATATGGATCGTAAGCCATTGGCAAACGTCAAATTTGTTTTTGTGTTTACCTGTATTTGATTGACGCCTTTCATACGATACTCCACAGGATCTTCAATCGTAGTAATATTTTTTTCACGTACGTTTAATAGCTGAAGCATAGCGTATATAGACGTTGTTTTTCCGCTCCCTGTCGGACCCGTTGAAAGTATCATGCCGTACGCTCGATGCATTGCTGAGGTAATTTTTGCCACCGCGCTTTCATTCATACCCAAATCGGCAAACGAAAATAGTCGGTAATGGGAAACCAATAATCGCATCACTACCTTTTCCCCTTCTACCATGGGAATAATGGATATGCGTATATCTACGGGTTGATCGTCATGAATAATGCGCATTTTTCCATCTTGTGGAGACGAGTGTTCATCAGTACGCAAGTTCGCCATGACTTTTATACGACTTATGATTTGGCTGTGCATGGATTTGGAAAAATGCAGTATATCGTGAAGCATCCCGTCAATACGAAACCGAACCAAACTATCAGCTTCTAAAGGCTCTATATGAATATCCGACGCGGTCTCATCTACTGCAGTGTGAAGTAATAAATCTACAATTGCCGTAACCGGTGCTTCGCCTTCTGTTTTATACTGCTTCATAAGGTCCATGTATACTTCCTGCAAATCACGCTTATGAAGCTGCAACGCATTACGCAAATCTTTTTCTGTCGCATAATGCACTACTATTTTTTGACCAGTTTTCTTCTCTAGTGCTGCAATCGTGCCTTTGTCAGTCGGATTTTCCATCGCAACTTTTATACCGTCTACTCCTCTTGAAAATGGGATGAGTTTATGAAACTTAGCGTATTTATCTGGCACTACACGATACACATCCTCAGGTATAGTCAGTGACGACAAATTCACAAACGGAACGTTAGCGTATTCTGCATAAATTTTACCCAAATGCTCATCTGTCACAATATTTTTTTGTGTTAACACTTCTGAAAGTGTAATCTGAGTTTTTTTGGCAAATTCTTCTAACGCAAGAAGCTCAGGCTCAGAAATAAGATGTGTTTGTAAAATGAGAGAATGTAAGGCGGACTCCGGTATATTCATAAGGCAGCAAAGCGAATCTTACATATCGCCTACCATCATCATAGAGGAAACAGTCCCGTGCTGACAACACCGGCAGTTGACAAACACGTGCATATCAACTTATGCTGGATGGAGTCTATAAGGAGGACCATGAAAAAGAAAACTGCCCATGTGAAAAAGTCTGTGCACCCGAGTGACAGTGTTATTATTCAAGTAGGTGTCGCCGTAATCGTCGTAAGTGGATTTGCGCTACTGGCGTACACTATTACTCGATTTTTACCCTAATTTTTTCCACTCATTTTATTCAAGATAGTCTTTGAGTTTTTTGCTTCTTGAAGGGTGACGAAGTTTACGAAGCGCTTTTGCCTCTATCTGTCGTATGCGTTCACGGGTCACTCCAAACTGCGCGCCCACTTCCTCTAAGGTTCTCGGTCTTCCATCCTCTAATCCAAACCGTAATATAAGCACTCTTTTCTCACGATCAGAAAGTGTAGCCAGTACTTCTTCCATGTGCTCTTTGAGAAGCTGTCTTGAGGTTTGATCATAAGGTGTGGGTCCGGGATCTGATATGAAATCCCCTAAATGACTATCTTCTTCATCGCCAACAGGAGTTTCTAGACTCGTCGGTTCTTGTGATACTTTCATGATCTCTCGAACTTTCGTGACGTCTATTTCCATCGCTTTGGCTATTTCCTCTGGCTGTGGTTCACGTCCTAAATCTTGCATCAGGCGCCTTGAAATACGTGCAAATCGATTAATGGTCTCCACCATGTGGACCGGAATACGGATAGTGCGGGCTTGATCGGCAATTGCACGAGTAATAGCCTGCCGTATCCACCATGTGGCGTAGGTAGAAAATTTAAAGCCTTTGCGCCAATCGTATTTTTCAACAGCTCTGATGAGTCCTTGATTTCCCTCTTGGATAAGGTCAAGTAAACTCATGCCGCGACCGATGTATTTTTTGGCAATAGAAACAACCAGTCGCAAATTACTCTCGGTCAATTTCTTTTTGGCTCGCTTATCGCCTTTTTCATATTTTTTGGCTAAACTCATCTCATCGGCAAACGTCAAAAGTGGAATACGACCAATTTCCTTTAAATACATGCGTACAGGATCAGAAATGCCCTCGTCTCCTGCACGCACAAGCGCCTCGATCTCTTTTTCAAGATCCGCGATACTTTTTCTGGCTTCTTTTTCAATATCTTGGGATGTGGTTTCAAATACGTCAATGCCTGCACGTATCAACTGATCATAGAGGTGATCTAATTCTGCTACTTTTTCTTCAGGCTTTGGGAATACAACGAGGATATCTTCCTGCGTGACAAATCCATTTTCTTTCCCCTGTTTGACAAGATCAATAGCTGAGGTATTTGTCCGGATTTTAGTCATACGCTTTTCCGAGAGCAGCTGTCCTGATTGTGTCGGAACATGCGGCTTCGCTTGAGGCTTAGTATACCTTATCTACCGTTCTTTTTCTAGAGCCGCTCTTTCTATCGTAAGCGCTTTGAGCGTATCCTCTAGTATTTGTATCTTTGATGCAGAGACGTTTTCATCTTGCATTGTGGACACGAGCTGTTTCATTTTTTCTCGTACATGCAGTCTTCGAAGCTCTATAAGCGTTTTCTTCCACTCGCGATCAAGCTTATTTGTTTCCATAAGGATTTCTGATAAATCCCACAAAAAAGCCTCATCAAACACGGGAAGTAATTCCTTAGGAACCTCGAGAGCAAACGTTTTTGGATCATACAGCGAATGGGTCAAACACCAACCATGAAGAACCGCCAGTATCTTTTGGACAGCCGGAAAAATAAATTCGTCTATGGAAATAACATCGGTAAGAAGAGGCAACTGCACAATGGGATCTCCCTGAACTAATAATGCCAACAAATATAGCTCTATCCTTTCGCGACGTGAAAACGTTTCTTGTCCGGGAAGATCAGACTTTTCCTCTGCGGGTAAAACACGACCAGTTTTTAGAACTCGACGGACACTCTCTTGTACCATTTCTTCTGGCACATCAAGCTTTTTTGCAAGCGCTCTTACATAGTGTCCTGCTACGACTGGATTTTCTATTTTGGCAATAATCGGCACGAGTTCTTCGGTGATTTTCTTTTTCCCAAACGAAACAGTCGGATCAAACCGACTACACGCTGAATTGATAAAATAATCATACACAGGAATAGCGTGCTTTATCGCTTTTTTAAAAGCTACAACATCCTCCCGTACTGCATCGTCTGGATCTTTGCCAGACGGCATAGTCACTACGCGCATATCAAATCCGCTCTTGTCTGCTATTTCTATGCCTCTACGTGCTGCCGCATCTCCCGCAAGATCACTATCCAGTGCAAAAATTAACCGTTCAGCGAATCGGCGCAATAATCGCGCATGTTCTTCTGTGACCGCTGAACCTTTAATAGCCACGACATTTGAAACCCCTGCTTGAAACGAAGAAATTACATCCAATTCACCTTCCATGATGACGGCTTCCTGTAATTTTTGTATCGCGTCTTTCGTCACATCCAACCCAAAGAGCACTTTGCTTTTCACATAGACAGGAGTTTCCGATGTATTTATATATTTCGCCTCTTTGGCTTTTTGATCTAAAAGCCGACCCGAAAATCCCACAACCTGTCCTCGGTGATCCCGTAGTGTAAACATGAGTCTCCCGCGAAATCGATCGTATACTCCTCGATTTCCACGAATTATGAGTCCTGCCGTCTCTAATAATTTTTCGTCATATCCTTTTTTCTTTAAATACGTCGTCAGGCCGTCCCAAATATTGGGACTATACCCTATGCCAAACGTCACCAGTGACTTGTCAGAAATGCCCCGTATTTTCACATATTCACGCGCGTTTTTACCCACCTTATGCTTGGTCAAAAGATAATGATAATACTCGCTGGCTAAATGGTTTACCTCGTATATACGTTCTTTTATTTTATTTTCATCAGTCTGTGGCACTCTACGCGTAAGGGTAAAATTTGCTCTGTGAGCCAACACTTCCAAGCTTTCCGCAAAATCTAGGTGCTCATAAAACATGACAAAGTCAAAGACAGAGCCGCCCTTCCCACACCCAAAACAATGAAACGTCTGCCGATCAGGCGATACGATAAAGGAAGGAGACTTCTCAGTATGAAACGGGCAGAGACCTTTAAGATTTCGTCCAGTTTTTTTTAAGCTTACGCGTTCCCCAACAACCTCTACGATATCTACACGCGTTTTGACTTCATCTATATCAGACATGACCCCAAGAATACCACGAATTACAAATTTATTCTTCTGGTGCAAGCGTCACCATGATACTTGTCTCTTTCTTCTCTTCATCAGACGTGATAGTCACCGTGCCGACTAATCCACTTTTAGCAACCTTTAATGTGGTAAGGGCTCCAAAAGACATCGTCTCATCGGTACTCCATCCAGCGCTCTTTAACTTCTCTTCATAAAATGCGACCACCGCGTCCTGTGAATCTTTGGTCGTAAAGATGAGCCAAAACCCTTTTTTTCCTTCCTGCGTGCCTGATGCATTTCCGGCAAGTGTTGCGTTTGTATAGAGAGGAAAGTCTTTCGGAAAATCGGCAGGAACCTTTCCCTGCCCAATACTGACCTCAGCGCCAGTCTTTTTGTCTTTGTACACAAATCCTTCGCCGCCCTTTTCCATATCAATGGATACACCCGTCTTTTGCTCAATGCCCTTTTTGACCATATTTGCGCCAAACCGAGAGAACAAAAATTTTCCAGTAGCAGCTAACCCTATACCCACAAGAGCCAAGAGTATAAAACAGCCGATGCCAAACTTAGCGATCGTTGGCAGACCCTTATTCTCTTTTTTTGTTTCAGTTTTTTTATCCATACGCCTCCTTAACTAATAATAAGTACTATCTATGGTTATACAACAACCGAAGACCCAAAGAAAGCACTCATCACGAATCATTTCCTCAACTTCTTAAAATCATCCATATACTTGCCGCCCCTCCCGCCAAATACTAACCACCCACGCACCCAATTAGGAGCTAGTGCCACAGTCGCATCGGTTATGAAATGAAATAATACAGCCAAATATATATCTCCAGAAAATATTCGAAGCCACGCAAATATGGGCCCGTATGCTAAAAAGGTATAGAAAAATTGGATAATAATTCCCTTTTTTCCGCTCCAATAATAATTCTTAAGATGCCACATGCCAAACAAAAATGATGTAACGCCTACTGTGATCCATTGGTTGTGCCAAATAGCCTGTACGATTCCAAATAATATACTTCTATATAATATTTCTTCCATAAAGGAGGCATACACACCCATAAGATAAAAATGAAGAACTTTTCTCTTTATCGCAGGATTCAAACCGAGCACTGCTAAAACAATGGTCAACAACAATGCGACCAACGAAGACCAGTGTTGAGGGACTAACCCAAGCTCTATATTCTCCATCACCAAAAGTGGAAAAAAAGAAAGTGTGAATATCCACTTGAAAAAATAAAAGAGATGCCACCCATAGCGCCAGTTATCTTTATATATCCACTTCAAACAATAAAATAATGTAATTGGAGGAACTGATGCGTATAGAAGTAATAATAGTAATAACATGTATATCATCATCCCTTCCAAAAAACACTAGTGTTGTAATTTCCCTGCTATCCATCCGGTCGACCACGCCCACGAAAGATTAAATCCACCAACCTGTCCGTGAACATTTATAATTTCACCAGCAAAATAGAGCCCTCTCTCCTTTTTTGACTCAAGTGTTTTTGGGTCTATCTCATTTGTGTCTACACCTCCTGCAGTAAACTCTCCTTCGTTCCAACCTCTTGTATCCGTAACTTCTGATGTAAATCCGGTTAAAACATCAAGAAGTGTATTTAATTCGTTTCTTGTAATCTCACCAGCTACTCGTTCTTTGGGTAACCCCGCAACTGCACAAATTGCACCTGCTGATTTTTGAGTAAATAATCCCCACAAACTATGAGCAACTGGAAATGCACTATGTTTCTCTAATCTTTGTTGAAGAATCTTTTCAACTTCATCCTTTTTCAAATTCGGAAAAAATGAAAAATGAACAGCCACGTCGTGCACCCTGTCTCGATTAATCCGAACTGAAATGTCGTGACTCACGTCAAAAATTGCTGGTCCAGAAAAACCGTACTGTGTAAACATCACATCTCCTATTGCTGTAGTCTTTGCCTTTCCACTGATGACGCTCGTGACCTGTATCACCATCTTCTCTCCCTGCATGTAGTGTGATAATAAATTTTTGGAAACAACGGAGACGGCGGTAACCACAGGAGGAATTACAGCATGACCTAACGCTACTGCCAAATCATATCCTGATCCGTCAGCGCCAAGAGATGGATATGTTTTGCCACCTGCCGATAAAATAATGAAACGCGCCGTGAGTTCTTTATCATTCGTTTTCACTCTCCATGTATCTTCTAAATTGTTAAGCGAGGAAATGATTTCGCTACAATAAATAGCAACTCCTAATTTTTCCAATGCGTCTATCAACATGTCGCGCACAGTTTTAGCGTTATCAATAATTGGAAATATTTTGCCTCTGCTTGTTTTCTTTTCTTCATACGTTGGCACCCCAAGCTCTGCAAAAAAACTCATAATATCTGCATACCCAAATTGAGAAAAAACAGATGAGATAAATTGTTGATCACCGTAAAAATATCTTTGCGGACCTTTTTCTAAATTCACATTGGTAAGATTTCCTCTGCCAGCGCCCGAAGTAAGAAACTTGCGTCCTAATTCAAATGTTTTATCTAAGATTGCTACAGAGTACTCTGGGTGATATTTTTTCACAGACAGAGAAGCCATAATGCCAGCAGGCCCACCACCAATAATAATGACGTCGAATGAGGGTTGATCGTTATACATATTTTTGTGTGGAGAACTATTTACAGTGGTGAGCCCGCCGAACCATAATCTATTTTAAAACAACCGTATTACCTCCAGAACAATTGAATTATAACCAACATCTTTCAAATCATGGCAACACCATTACTTGATTAGTTGTCTTCCCCACCAGAAAGTTATGATATAAATAACTGGCAAGACAATGACACTTGCATACCATGCTACCCGTCCAAGTTTCGGATTAATAAATTCAGCTAAGCGCACGAAAACCACAAAAACCATAAACCAGCCAACAAGAAGCCCAGCGCCGGGCCACTCCGGATGTATCAGATTACTACTTCCGCCTGCTTTATACCATATTACCCACCCATTCCACTTCATAATAAAAACATGGAGAAGGACGAGAATAAAAGCAAGGCGTACACCCCAATATTGCAACCGCCACCACATTGCTCTACCAACGGCAGTCATCGCACGATCATTTGATATCAAAAATAATACTCCCAGAACAATGGTAGCCATAAGGCCAAAGACAAAAGGCAAATATAGTGTTCCCAGAAATCCCGACAAAGGGAACTTTGACGACAGGAAAAAGAAGGAGACAATTCCATGGATAAGAGTAAGTATGAAAGCGACGATGCCCAACTCTTTTCGATACTGAACATAGCGGTCAGGGAAAGAAAAATGGCTGCTTAACGGACCGATGAGAAGTACAATGCCAAGAAGTATTGCGGCAACACCGGCAAAAATTTTATTGGCAATATAGAGATCATAATATCCGCGGCGGTAAAAAAGGTATATCGATAAAATCACAAAGAGAGGTATGGCCACTACAAGCGCCGCGCCATACTGCCGAAATTGATATTTCCAGTCTATTTTCATAAAATTTTTCCTTAAAAAATCAATCGCTCGACCCACGCAGGGACTCGCGCATTACGTACAAAATCATATGCCGGTGTATATGGCTTAATATCCAAAATAGGAGTGCCGTCCAGAATATCCAACCCATTCACTTTGATGCTATTGTTTTTTCGGGAAAGCAATTTAACCGTAGATATCGCGATTCTGTTTGGTCGCTGAGGACAACGACAGGCAAATATTCCTCCATACGGCACATCAGATCTTCCTTGCGGGTGATGCTTCAGGTGGCACTCTTTCTCTTGGCCCATCCAATAGACAATAATCACATGCGAATAGTCTTCAATTCCATCTAATCCCTTTGTGTATTGTGTATCCAGCACAATTTCAGTCTCAAGATCTTTCCAACCGGTCAACGTTGGACTCTTTACAGTATTTTTTGCTTTTCCAATGGGAACGAGTTGAATCTTGCCATTTTTTCCCATACTATCCAAAAATGTACAAAATTCTACCTTCGTTTTGGTTACTTTTTTCATATATTTAGGTTCTAATCCCGCTTTTAAGACTACCGTATTACCGCTTGACCAATTGAATTATAACCTAAACGGTACAATGGTATAATACAGTAACTATGTACAACTGGAACACGCCAAAAAAAAATATTGGCACATCAAAACAATCCACAATCTGGAAGCTGAATCAACATATAAATTTTGGGCTAAATGGCATAAAACTGAATTTTCGACTTGTCCGTAAATACTGGAATTCTCTCTCACTTGATCCGAAACGTAAACGGTATCTACACTATCTTATATGGGGAAAACTATCTTAACCGCAATCCAGAAAAAGGCGCTCAACAGTATCGCCTCGAATACCGTAGTTAAAAGTCACTTTTATCTATCTGGGGGAACGGCCCTCGCGGAGTACTATCTCCACCATCGATTAAGCGAGGATTTGGATTTTTTTAGTGAACATGAAATTGATACGACTTGGCTCAACACATTTTCAGGAAAGACAAAATCTGCCATTGGAGCATCTAAAAAAGACATCCAACAGAGCTTCAACCGGAATCTTGTCTTTTTTACGATTGGAAAAACTATTTTAAAAACTGAATTTACGTATTTTCCGTTCACGCAAGTCGAAAAACCAATGACAGCTGACAATCTCCATATAGATTCGCTTCTCGACATTGCCGTCAACAAGCTTTTTACCATCTATCAACAACCGGCAAGCCGCCACTTCATAGATTTATTCTGTATCCTGCAATCATCGGATATCGCGTGGAACAATCTATCCAAGCTCGCCCGCATAAAATTTGATACGGTTATTGATCCGTTACAACTTGGAAGCCAACTTATAACCGCAAGTACCATCGGCCAGCTTCCCCATATGATCAAACCAGTTAAAGAAACCGCATGGAGATCGTTTTTTCTTGAAAAAGCAAGAGAGCTAAAAAATGATATAGGAAATTAGTCATACACAAACGATATACATATGCTTGAACTATCATCAAACACGATAAAAAGCGCTTGGCATATTTGGCCGACTCTCCAAAGAGCAGGAAGAATATTTTGATACTCTGGAAACTAAATACAGTAATAAACCAGATGTCAGCAAAGGGTACGATGTTTTTAGACACTTAACCCTCACGTTTATCCACGATGCTTCAATCCGTGATGTGCGAGATGAACTTGACCTTTTATACGAATTGAAACGATTCCTTCCCGTCAAGTTGCGTGCTAAAAAAGCATTTGTGAAAGATGAGGTCACAATGCCTGGAGCTGAACATATCGCGATTGAGTTTGGACTGGAACAAACAAAAGAACTCGTAGCATTTGTCAAAAGCAGAGTCGGAAATAATACTGTGGCAACACCGTATACAAAAGTAGTTTGGTTTGTACCAAAAAATCATCAACAAGCAGTCATCGACGGACTTTCTGATTTCAAGGAGTTAGTATTTACAGACTTTTACCTCGTGAGCAACAAGCAAAACGACGCAAATACGATCTACACAACTAATAGTTTCTTCTCCCGAGAGAAGTAGATGGGTCTTGGAGCAACCGAAGGCCTTATGCGGCAACGTAAGAAATTTTCTAGAGAAAATTTCAATCACCTAACCACGTTGTCACGTGGAACGTGACTTACGTTGGCGTTCCAGCCACGTTAAAATTGCGAAGCAATTTTTTACGTGGCGGAGGAGACAGGACTCGAACCTGCGAGGGATTTGACTCCCGCACCCTTTCCAAGGGTGTGCCGTAGCCACTGGGCCACTCCTCCAAACATATATGAATAAACTTTTGATTCCGTATCCACCCACCTCGAACCGAGATCCTCCAAAAACAAATTTGATTATATCATTCTCTTTCGGATATGACGTGCTAACAACGGAAGCGTAGTAGTCAACACCACGGCGACAACCAAAAACAACAATCCCATCCACTCATAAAATTTTAGATGTTCGCCTAAAAAATACGTAGCTGCCAAGGTGCTACTTATCACCGACACATACCCCGTACTTGCAGACATCACAGCGGGCACGCGCTGGGTCGACCACTGATGGAGAATAAACATTAAAAACCCGCCGATTAATCCTACAAAAGTTACCGCGCCAATTGTAGTCATAGTTAAAAGAGGAAGAGTAAACCCGGATTTCGATACATATACAAGCCAAAAACCAAATGGCAGAGCAAACATCGTACCACACAATAAATTCACTGACGCAGGAATCAATGATTTTTGTTTTCGTGTATAGAGTATATATAAAGACCATGAAAGAGTAGCTATAAATACCAGAATATTCCCCTTCATACTACCACTTGTAATCGACCCTCCCTCACCAAATACGATAAATAAAACAACCCACGACCTTACGGTCGGGGTTTTAGGATGATTCAGCTCCGAA
>CAYIBX010000021.1:0-755 GCA_964361785.1 uncultured Gammaproteobacteria bacterium
TGAAAACGGTCCCACAGGAAGTACAGGAAACACGGGGACTCAAGGTTCTGTTGGAGCATCCGGTCCCACTGGCTCAACGGGTTCAACAGGAATAGCTGGAGGTGTTGGTGCATCTGGTCCAACTGGAGCAACGGGAAACACAGGAACACAAGGTTCTGTTGGCTCTTCAGGCCCCACTGGTTCAACCGGATCAACCGGAATAGCTGGAGCAAATGGCCCCACAGGTTCCACAGGTGCAACTGGTTTAATCGGTGAAAACGGTCCCACAGGAAGTACAGGAAACACGGGGACTCAAGGTTCTGTTGGAAGTTCTGGTCCTACTGGTTCTACCGGATCAACCGGAATAGCTGGAGCAAATGGTCCAACAGGTTCAACTGGTTCAACAGGCAATCAAGGATCTGCAGGTTCCTCTGGTCCAACGGGAGCAACGGGAAACACAGGAACACAAGGTTCTGTTGGCTCTTCAGGCCCCACTGGTTCTACCGGATCAACCGGAATAGCTGGAGCAAATGGCCCCACAGGAGCAACAGGAACGACGGGTACTCAGGGAGCAGTTGGTAATTCTGGTCCAACTGGAAGTACGGGAGCCACAGGAATTGCAGGAGCCAATGGTCCTACGGGTTCAACCGGATCTACTGGAATTCAAGGCGCAGCGGGTTCATCCGGTCCCACAGGTTCTACTGGAAGTACGGGTTTAGTAGGTTCTTCTGGTCCAACTGGTTCAACCGGTGCTACAGGAACAGCTGGCGCAAGCG
>CAYIBX010000021.1:855-20097 GCA_964361785.1 uncultured Gammaproteobacteria bacterium
CTACAGGAAACACGGGAACACAAGGAGCTGTTGGAAGTTCCGGTCCTACAGGATCAACGGGAAACACAGGTACTCAGGGATCCATTGGTTCTTCTGGTCCAACTGGTTCAACCGGTGCTACAGGAACAGCTGGCGCAAGCGGTCCCACAGGATCAACTGGGGCAACTGGAAATGCAGGGCCTACTGGATCCACTGGTTCTACTGGTTCAGCAGGAGCCAATGGCCCCACGGGTTCTACAGGAAACACGGGAACACAAGGAGCTGTTGGAAGTTCCGGTCCTACAGGATCTACGGGAAGTACAGGTACTCAGGGATCCATTGGTTCTTCAGGTCCAACTGGTTCCACAGGTGCAACTGGTTTAGTTGGTTCCAGTGGTCCAACAGGAAGTACGGGAGCAACTGGTTCTGTTGGAGCCAATGGTCCTACCGGATCCACAGGAAATACTGGAAATCAAGGATCCGTTGGTTCATCCGGTCCTACAGGCTCTACGGGAAGTACAGGTACTCAGGGATCCATTGGTTCTTCAGGTCCAACAGGCTCAACTGGAGCGACAGGTTTACAAGGAAGTTCAGGTCCAACAGGATCCACTGGAAGTACAGGTTCTGTAGGGACAAGTGGCCCAACTGGATCTACTGGAGCAACTGGTTTAGTAGGTTCTTCAGGTCCAACAGGCTCCACAGGAGCGACAGGTGTACAAGGAAGTTCCGGTCCAACAGGTTCAACTGGTTCAACAGGCAATCAAGGATCTGCAGGTTCTTCTGGTCCAACGGGAGCAACGGGAAACACAGGAACTCAAGGATCTGTTGGAGCATCCGGTCCCACTGGTTCCACTGGAGCAACTGGTTTAGTTGGTTCCTCTGGTCCAACTGGAGCAACGGGAAACACGGGGACTCAAGGTTCTGTTGGAAGTTCTGGTCCTACTGGTTCTACCGGATCAACCGGAATAGCTGGAGCAAATGGTCCAACAGGTTCAACTGGTTCAACAGGCAATCAAGGATCTGCAGGTTCCTCTGGCCCAACAGGATCAACGGGTGCAACTGGTTTAGTAGGTTCTAACGGTCCAACTGGTTCAACGGGATCTACTGGAACTCAAGGCGCGGTAGGAAACTCTGGTCCAACAGGCAGTACAGGATCTACTGGAATTGCAGGAGCAAACGGTCCAACGGGAAGTACAGGAAGTACGGGTACTCAGGGATCTGTCGGAAGTTCAGGCCCCACAGGATCTACCGGAAATACTGGAACTCAAGGCGCAGTCGGAAGTTCCGGTCCCACTGGTTCAACAGGAGCTACAGGTTTAGTAGGTTCTAACGGTCCCACTGGTTCAACAGGAGCAACTGGAACAGCAGGTAGCGTTGGGGCATCTGGTCCTACCGGATCTACTGGCACCACTGGTTCACAAGGTCCCACTGGGCCAGCTGGTCCGGGCGGAGAAACTTTTATTTTAGATGGTGGCACATATCTTTATCCAAATAATACATACGCTACTGATTTTAATTTTGATGATTTAGTATTAGGACTTGATGGTGATGCAGGTGCGACGATTACAACCAATGACATCGATGAAACATTAGGAATAGATACTAACGGTACTGGTGCGATAAGCATCGGTACAGGAGCGAATGCTAAAACGATAACCATTGGAAATGCGACGACGACGACCAGCGTGGTACTGACAAAAGGTGCTTCTGGCAATATTACATTTACTGGATATGATTGTTCTGCGCTTACCAATGGCGGCGCACTAACAGCTGACTCTTCTGGAAACATTAGTTGTTCAGATGATGATGGTGGTGGAGGATCGTCCACATTACAATCTGCATATACTGCCGATGTAGATGGAAGTGATGCGATTATTCTTACAACGTCTACAGATGGCAGTATTATTTTTCAGTTAGCAGCTGGTACCAATCATCAGATTACGGCAGTTGCAGCACCGACCCTTGATTTACTCGCAGTAACAAATTCCGGACAAGCTACAGTGACCGATGGTATGGATGGCCTTTCGATTGTATTAGTACAAGGGACTGACACAGCTGCCGATACCAACGCAGGTCTTCGCGTTACGTTGACACCGGGAAATGAAGCTAACAACGTCATTATCGGTGTATTGGTCGACAACGTATCCGGCGGTGCAAGTTCGCAAGAGGTTGGCGTTAAGATTGGTACTGGATATGATCAAGATATCGAATTTGCAGACAGTACAGCCCGTATCCGTATTGCTGACGGCGGATCGATTCAATTTGAAGACAGTGCAGGAAATGATCTGTATGCAGGATTTAAAGAATATTTTACCGCCGCAAATTTTGGGGCGTTTGAGGCAAACGGATTTATTAACATAGACGGTGATTTCTTTGTCGATAATTTTAATCGTTCAGTGATTCAACAAACGGTTGATGCCACGACCAACATGACCAGTAAATTGGGTGATAATTTCGGTTGGGTTATGGATGAGTTGGGTACTGCTGCTACACAAACCAATGCCACGATGGGTTGTACAGCTGATCAAGGAGCCAATACGAGTTATGGTACCAATCAGGTCAACGGAGTCTTAGGTCTTTCTGTTGATACGCATTCCAACACGAACGGAACGAATTTGACAGCGGGAGGGTGTGTCGTTGGATGGCAAAACGTGCCGGGAGCCGCAGGAAATTATTTCCTGAATGTGGCGAATAAATTTGTGATGTATTACAAATTCCGACCAAGTGACACGTCCTCGCTTAGTCAACGTCATATGTGGGTCGGGGCAAATAATTACACATCACCATTCCGCGGTTCACCGACATTTACCACCACGACACTTGGCGGTATGTGGATGTCAAATGTCACAGCGACAGGAACCAATGCCACAGGCAATGCGGTCTGGGGAGGGGTAGTGAAAAATGGGACAAACAGAACAGATGTCGCTTGCAGCGGCGCTACTCTTACGACCAACTTTGCTCTTGCCCGCATCGAAGCGAGAGCTACCAATGATGTACGGTTTTTTATCGATACAGATCTGTCTAGTATTTCTCTTGCAGAATGCGGATCTGCTACAAATAATGTTCCAACTGCCCGTATGCGTCCGGCATTTGGTATCGGCAATACGACACACTTTACCAATACTACGGGGCTTTGGACTATGTTTGTGGATTTAGCCGCATGGGTGCAGGACGATCCGCGTCCGGATGCAGGGACACAACTGGCATCAAATGCTCCACAACAAGAAGCTGCAGTGCTCGTACCTCCGGATCCGATACAGGGGGCAGATATAGCAGAACAGTATGTGTTTGACGTGAGTGATGAAGTGGAAGCCGGAGATGTGGTAGTGCTGGGAAGTGCTGCAGGTCATGGTGATAAAGCGAAACGACAATATGATAGAAAATTATTAGGTGTCATTGCAGAGTCTCCGGGCCTTGTGTTGGGACAAGGATCTTCTGATACGCTTCCTGTGGCTATATCTGGTCGTGTGCCGGTTAAAGTATCGGCAGTCAATGGTCCGATCCGCATCGGAGATCCGATTAGCTCGTCTACTATCGCAGGCATTGGGATGCGCGCGATCAAACCGGGCAAAATTTTGGGAACTGCGATGGAGGAATTTAATAGTGAGGGAACGGGTAAAATATTGGTTACGATAAACATCGGGTATTATTTAGGGGACGAGGGAGACACGGCGCTTCTTGAGCAACCAGAAGTTTCAGTATTGGGAGCAGAGATAGCTTTGCAATCAGATGTACTGACTGCGACAGAAAGCGGTGCAGGATTTTTATTAGAATCCACAGGGAGCGCTCATGTAGCGACAGCGAGCGCGAGTGGCACTTCATCAGCATCAATGGTGGTCAAAAGTGCTATGACGTTTCTTCAAACTATGCGTGTAGAAAAATTACTGACGGTTTTGGGCGGAGCTATGTTTCAGGGGCAGGTGGTATTTGCCGATACAGTACGCTTTGACCGTCTGGTCGAATTTATCGGAAATGTGGTATTTCGTGGAAATGTGACCATAGGTGGGAGTGTCACATTTAGTAAAGATACTGCTGGGTATGCAAAGATTCCTAAAGGAGCTCGATTTGTCGATGTTGCATTTGATACGGAATATGCTGCTGAACCAGTGGTGAATATATCATTGGTTATTCCTACAATGACCTCTGTTCGGCACAACGAGTTGATGACCACTGGAGTCTGTCCTGTAGGTTCATCGGAGATTATTTGCCAAGATATAGTGGCTAACGAAGTGATGGGAAGCGGTTTGCGTGCTGCTATTTCAGGAAAGTCTGCACAGGGATTCATGATCATTCTCGATCGTCCGGCGCCATTTGATGTGACGTTTTCTTGGAGTGCTCTTGCCGTCATGACGCCAAAGACTTCTTCAGGACAGGTAGCAGGAGAGGCAGTTTCCGAGTCTCCAACACCTACACCTATTCTCATATTGAATGAATCATCTGTTTCTTCAACACCGACACCAGCACCATCGATTGAATCGACGGTAACACCTATTCCACAATTGACAGAAACACCTAATCCTACACCACTACCGACAGTAGTAGTGTCACCGACATTAGAAGCGAGCCCATCTGCCACGCCAACTCCTTAAGGTGTTTTGGCAGCTTCCGGAAGAAATAATTGTTGTAATTCTAAAATAGTATTGTCCCCGAAGTCACGCTTCAAGAACGTTTCATATCGATACAGACCGTTCAACTCTCGGCATGCGTCAGGATATAACAAGCATCGATAGTTAGGGAGCATAAATACTGGTTGATGAGACTCTAATGCACGGGTTATAAAAAGTCTTACGGTTGGATCCTCAAGAAACGAACCGGTAAACACTGCGGTTTTTCCAGAAACGATGATGGGAGCAGTGAGATTATGGATTATTATGGCGTTTGGAGGAGTTTTGGGTAAGATGTCTTCAATAAGAAACGTATGGATTATGCGGGGTCCGCCCTCAGCCAATCGGTCCCAAGGAGAATAGGAGATAAGTTTTTGATATTTTATCATCGTAGGATACATAAGAATTATCAAGATGATGATAATTGTAAAGATAACAATCGGCTTCTTACGATATTTTTTATGTATTGCGGTAAAGCTATCAACGATAGTACTACTGGCTAATAAAAGGAGAGGCGGGATGAGGATAAGTAGATACCGTCCATAAGATCCGGAAAATTCAGGGTTAAAAAAAAGTCCTGCATAATACGCTGAATAGGTGATAAAGCATAGTGCTATCCAAAGTCCTAAGGCTCGGGTTTGCCATGTAGTGGAGACAAGAATTGCATACAATGCCGTTACACTAATGATAAAAGGAAATTCTGGACGAATAAATAAATCACGAATATTTGGCAACGTATGACGTGTAAGATACGAAAGTGAAAATGCTTCCAGAGGGAGCGCTTCTGCACAGCACCACGGCTTTGTAAATACAGATATCGATGCGAGTGATCGAATTATAAGGTATACGATTAAGCTTATATATAAATATAAATGAGCATAAATGAACATATTTTGTTTTCTATTTTTTCGTCTGAAGAAATACAGGATAAAAAGCATAGGAAGCAGGACAAATGCTTCTATGCGGACACAGGTGAGGATGATAAGGGCTGACAGTAACCAAAATCCAGATAGCCGGTCAGGATGGTTGGCGTAGAGACATGTTGCGATACATGCAAGTATCGTTATATCCATAAAATAGAGATCCAGACCAAACGAAGGCGCGTAAAATACGGTTGTAGGAAGTACTGCCATACCGAGGGCAGAAAGTATGCCAATGTTGGCATTGGTAAATAGAAGATAAGCAAGTATAAAGATGCCAACAACCTCAAAACTATGGAGTATTTTTGCAGCGATGAATAGATTGTGTTCTTCAAATCCGAATAGTTTTAATATAATCGCGTTGAGTACCGGCACAGTTACTCTTCCTGCCTCATCAGGGACACCAAGTATAACGTCAGTAGGTGTCGCGAGATCTAAACTTACGGCTTTGCCGTATCGGGCAAACGAAGCAGCATACGAAAGATAGCGGTCTTCGTCAAAATATATCCGATGATCATTTGGCACCCACGCAAAGCGAATAAAAAGAGCAAGTGCTTGAATTCCTATGAGAACAAGGAGCGAATATGGTGAAATCCGACGCATTACGTCAAGTATTTTTGGGATCCAGAAGAAGGGAACGACACAGAGTGTGATAAATGCAAAGACGACAATCCAAGGCAATACTGTAGAAAGAACATATATATCCATAGCGTTAGTTATCCATATCGATACCGAATTGTTTGGTAAGCATATGGAGTTTTTCGCGTTCTGCCGTAGTAATAAGAAAAGAATTATACCGCAAGAAAAAATGTCTCGCTTTTTTCGTATCGTTAAAGCACCCAGCGTAAAGAACTGCCATGTCAAGAACTGTGCGGGAGTAATTTTTTTCGTTACGATAGGAGAGTGCTTTTAGAAAATTATCTTCGGCGATTATACATTTGCCTTGTGCCGCATTGAGTCTGCCGTACTCAGTAAAGAGTGAAAAGTTCCATGTATTGGTAGGGATTTTCTGAAATACTTTTTCAGCAAGGTCAAATTGTTTATTTATTCGATATATAGTAGCAAGTTGACCCAAAAGAAGCGTATTGGTAGGATACCGCATGGTGAACCGTTCAAGTTCAGCTGCAGCTGATGCGCTGTTTGTCGGATCAAATCCTAAGTTCGTGTCTAATCGCAATGTGTGCATCGCATTTGTTTGCAAAAATGTATCCTCAACACTATTGTGCTCTACGTATAGTGCGGCGTCATAGTCTATATAGAGAAGGTCCCAAGTGTCAGATTCCGAAAGGGTAGCGGATAATCCGCCTATATCGCGGCTAACGAGTGCGGTTTGTACAGAAAGTTTATCACCTATCGCTTTAAAGTTTTGGAAAAAATTTCCCACGGGTTGATAGAAACTAATGAGAGATTCGTCGTTTAATAAATCGTCTTGGGCGTCTAGCATAGACTTATATTCAGGGAGAGAATACAAAGTATACCCAGTTAAATCATAGGTGGTAAGTATGTTTGCAGGAAGAGAAAGAGTTCTAATTATAGTGACATGGCCTGTGGGAATTTTTGGAGCAGCAAGTGCTGGAGGATAACAAAGAATCCAAACAAGTGTGATGACACTAACTGGGATTGCCATATACGACATTCTCGTGCGTGTTTGTAAAGATAGTTGCGCTAACGAATTTTTTATACACCATGCAAAAAGAGGAAGGGTTGCGAATGCAGTAAGAGGAATAAATCTCACCCAAAAAAACGCGAGCGGAAGAAATAGAAGGGAAAGGATGTTTCGAGCTTGAGATAGCAAAGATGCGGGTCTTTTAAACAGTATTGATAAAAACGATACGAGAAAAATCACAACGTAAACAGAAAATATGATGAGGTAGAGAGAGGAGAATTGCTGTTTGTTATATGTTTGATTTATCGTATTTATGGCACCAATGAGTGAGGAAAATGCTTTATTTTGTGTTACGACAGCAATAGTTGTGAGGGTGTAGATCCAAATTCGGATGCCATAGGGGTTTATCATACTTGTAATAAAACTTATCGGAAGTATTAAAATAAGGATTTTTATCTGGTGCAATTGTTTTTTTGTGTGATCCATTCTGTATAAGATGAGTTCAAGTGCCACTGAGAGGACAAGATACAGTGCGGGAATCGCGATTGTGCCGCCGGAGATATTTGCCCAAAGAAAAAAGATAAGAGGAATAGCAAAAAGTTGCTTTGGATTTTGGCGCCAGCCAGCAGTGAGTTTCATGAGTGTAAGTTGGAGGGGTACGATAAATAGAAAGGGATGGAAACGCCAAAAGCTTAATGAGCAGATGATTGGGATACAAAGATAAAGTAAGCGTTCTGATGTGCTAACGACCTTGGGCAACAGGAGCATCGTCAAATAGACGCTTAAAAAAAGGAGCGGAATTACCAGAAGGAGTACGCCGAACGCTTGCTGTGGTTTTTGAGCAATATAAAGGAGCACGTCAGAAGCCCAACTGTGACTTATCCACTCAAGCGATGGGTCTGTTTTTTTGAATGATATATCCGTGTGATGTGGAATTGTATGTGTAGTTAATACATATTGACCGATGGCAAAATGTGAGTAGCTATCGATAGAAATTGGGGTCGAGAGAATGCTGCGAAAAGCAATAAAAAAGGTAAGAAGTGCTACGAGTAGGCTATACACGAAATGGATGCGAATATTATTTTGTGGTGTTGGTGGAAGTGACATAGGTATAGATAATGCGTGAAATATCTGCCATATATTGCAGCGCCTTCGCTTCATCGGATTCAACCATGACACAGAGAATATATGGCCGCTTTGGAACATAAATTATGCCACAATCGGTGAATATAGATTTTGTCATATCAGGTTCTGTATGGATGCCAATTTTATGCGCTACCTTCACCGTTTGTGGTATGCCATTTGCGATGCGGTCGTGAAAATCCGTCCGCGTTAGCGTGTACAACAGATCATTTGAATCCGAGACCTGCAGAATGGAAGAAAGATACAAACTGCGCAAGATAGATGAATAATTTTTGGGTGTGACGACGAGTGCAGCTCCTTTTTGTACTTTAGGAATGTCTAATAGATCGAATATTTTTTCGGTTGATCCTGTAGGCAATGCATCAGAAATGCCTCCGGCAGCTGTGTTGTCGGATTTGGTCAGCATAATTTCTATGGCTTTTTCCAGCGTCAGTTTGTATCCGGGACCTTCCTGCCATAATTCTCCGTAATACGGATCCAGATGGGATTTATTGAGGGTAAGAAGTGTTGATGCATTTATTTTTCCAGATTGAATTTGATCAATTGCTGCCATAGCTATGGGAACTTTTAGAAGACTTGCAAGTTCAAATTCTTCTTTTTCGTTAATTCCTATGGATGTACCGGATGGTAAATATTCAAAATAGATGCCGAGTTGTTCTGGAATTTTTTTTGTATACTCGCGAAGCTGGTTTCTCAGATCAATAAAATTGATGATGACATCGTTTGGATTCTCACTAAAAATTCGCGGGGAGAGATAGGGAAGTGACGTTGGAGAGTCTTTTGAATTATTGGTGGGTGTATTTTTTTGGCTCACAGCGATAAATCCGCCCAATAGAATATTTCCAAGTACACTTACGAGGATGACAACGAGGAGTACGTGTCGGGGCAAAGAGATTCTCATAGAGGTATCATAGCGTACGATTATGGGTAAATACTACTCCCTATCCCTATATTGCATGCAATCATGATACCATGATATATATACAGTATGGCTATTTCAATATTGACACAATTATCATCGAAAAAACGACGCGCTATTAGTATCTTTTTTATTCTTTTGCTGATTGTTGGTTTGCTTTATGGAGTATTTCGATTTGTCCAACTTTCAAAGGAAGTGAAGCGTTTTCGTTCAAGTCCGCAAGCTAGCGCCGAGTTAGCCAAAGAAGAAGTGACGAAATTAGTCGCAAAGGTAGCTACCCTTATCGCGGTGCCTCAAGATGAAATTCCAACAGTGGCCACCGTATCTGACAGTGAAAAGCTGAAAGCGAATGCATTTTTTATAAATGCCAAAAATGGCGATAAGGTTCTCATCTATACAAACGCCAAGAAGGCGGTACTGTATAGGCCAGATGAACAAAAGATTATAGAGGTGGGGCCCATTAGTATCGGTACGCCTTCAGCTACCGTTGCCACCTCTCCTTTAACCGTTGTGTTATATAACGGTACGAGTAAAACTGGCTTGACCAAAACGTATGAGACAAAGATGAAAGGGAAAACGAATGGATTTACGATCATTGATCGGGATAATGCCAAAAAATCTGATTACGATAAAACCGTTTTGGTCGTTTTACAATCCTCTCTAGAGAAAAAAGCCACTGAGTTAGCTATGGCGTTGGGAGTTGCGGTCGTTTCATTGCCTCAAGGTGAACAAGCGCCAAAGGATGCTGACGTACTTATCATCGTCGGTTCTGACATACAATAAGATAGAGAAGTATGGAAAATAAATCAGTCATCATTTCATTTATTATTTTAGCGTTTCTTGCTATTGGGGGAGGCGTGTCGGGCGTCTATTATTACGGCAAGTATCAGACGGAAATGAAACGAGTGCGAGATCCGCAAAGTGAGGTGAAAGCATTGTTGTCACAAGTGGGGAAGCTTATCGAGCTGCCCACAGGGGAAGAGCCGACTGTGGCCACTGTCACAAATGCAGATCAGATTAAAGTACAACCATTTTTTGCAAAGGCAAAAAACGGCGATCGGGTGATTATCTATACCAACGCGCGTATGGCAATTCTTTTTGATATGGTGGCGAAAAAAATTATGAATGTCGGAACAATAAATGTGGGGACGCCGTCTGCTTCTCCAGCCGTACCATCTTCAGGATTTCAATAAAAGTGGTAGGTTGATCTTGGTTTTTGGGGCTTATTCGTATACAATAGTGCCATATGAACAACTTTCACGATCAGAAACTTTGGCAGGATGCGTTTGTGGTACTCATGGATATCCACACTACCTTTGAAGGTATGCGTGAAGGGGAAACGCAAGAAGTGGTTGAGGATTGCATTGAGAGTGCCACAAAAGTGGCTGCTAAAATAGCTGATGGGCTCTCCCGTCAAGATAGACGATTTGGCCATCAGGTGATCTTAGATGCCGTCGGATTAGTGGCAGTGGTGCGAACGCACTTGGCTGTGGCGTGGGGGAGAGGAATAGTGTCCGATGATGTATTTAAGGTGACGGACGACAAGTATCAAGCACTTACCGATGACCTCCAACGCATGAGATAATCAAATAACGCTGTATTTTTCTTGCTTAATTACTATGATTGAAGTTGTGCCCAATATTACGAATCAGGTCACCGAGCATGTCATTTCTAACGCAAACTTGGTAGGTCAGTTTGTGTCTTGGGCGCATGTGGAAGTTACCGATCAGCTTCTTATCCCAAATGTCGTAGGTGTTGATTTGGTTTTGCTTCAAATAGCGTTACGTCAAGTTCCGAAACTTTCTCTGGAGGCGCATCTTTTAGTAGTAAATCCTGAGAAATATCTCTCTTCAGTTATAGAAGCCGGCATCAAACGCGTTATTGTGCAGCTTGAGAGCAATGACCCGCGACAAATAGTAGCACTAGCCAAGTATGAAGATATTGAAGTAGTTATGGCTATAGATGCACCAACGCCGATTGAGGAAATTGAGCCGTTTTTAGAAGAAGTGGTTGGCGTACACGTATTGACCAGTGAAGTAGGGGGCGAGCATCCACCCTTTTTGCCAGAGACGGTAGAGAAGATTGTGAAAATTCATCAGAGTTATCCGGATTTAGTGATCAGTGCTGAAGGGGGAATACGCAAAGAAGAAATTCAAACGCTCAAAGAAGCTGGTGTCACACGCATCGTGACATCCAAATCCATTTTTGAAGATTTGGGATCAGTGGGCGATGCGATTTCCGAACTTGAGAATGCATAAAACGTCAATATTTCGAAAAAAGATTCAAGATAGAGTATAAATAGCGTATGGCAGGAAGATCAAGCGCAACAAAACAAATTATTAGATCTGCTATGGGAATTCATAAAGAAACGCCTAGAGTATTAATTTTTGCTGAAGAAGGAGAAATACAGAGAATGGGAGCAAGGAATGTAAGAACTACCCAAGGTGGAGGAATATCTTTTGAACTGGTATCGGTAAATAGAATGACTAGAGATGAAAAAAAGAATGCCAAGTTATACCCTCTTCCTGATTTTTTATCTGATTAGTGATTAATTATAATAATTGTGAAGTTGGAGTCTTGAGATGACTAGATGGTCGCAGGGAAGTTGAGGTGTTTTTCTATTTTTTCAATGCGATCGTTATGTTTTGAGAGGGTGTTGCTGTTTAATTCCTGTTGTCCGCGATAGGTTGTTACTTCGCCAGCGAGTTTATCAACTGTCACAAAAATTTTATCAAGAGTATCTAATTTATTTTTTAATCCTCCAAGGTCTTTGAGATTTTGTTCATTTTCTCGAAGAATTCTTCCTACATCGCCCAATTGACCCAGTGCTTTTTGATTTTTGTCTATTTTTTGAGATAAAGCATTTATATCTGATTTTGTGAGTAAGTTAGGCTTTATGGATGATTTTTTTGTAAATTTTTTGATTATAGTTTTCATACTTGTACTACTGTGTGAAGATGAGTCAGTTAATGGTTCGTAACAATCTCTATCGCGTGGGATGTACCAAGGCGAGTGACTCCCGCATTGATAAATTTTTCCGCTCCTTCTTTTGTCGTGATACCACCAGCAACTTTTATTTTTATCGAATCTCCTGTCACCTCTTTGATGAGTTGAACATCTTCAATGGTCGGATTTCTTGGTCCCATTCCTGAGCCAATTTTTACATAATCGGCGCCAGATGCTTTGATAAGTTCGCTGGCTCGTTGCATTTTTTCTTTTTTGTCAGGGAGATTGTCAAAAAAACCAGGTTCGAGAATAAACTTGATAATAATTGGTTTTCCTAGCATGCGAGCCCCTTCTATCACTGCGGTCATATCCTGTGAGAACCCTTTTTCATCGCCTGCTAAGAAAAATCCAAGATTTGGCACAATGTCTAATTCATCCGCACCTAATGTTGCTGCATTGTTGGCAGCCGCTACTTTAGTCGCCGTCGTGTCTTGGCCTAATGGAAAGGAAATGACTGTGCCGACTGACGATTTGCCAGAAAGTATTTTTTTGGCGATGACGAGGTAGGTAGCATTGACAAACGCAGCGTGGAAGCCATACGTAAGCACATCGTTACACTGTTTTTCGATATCTTTGGGCGTCGCGTTTGCGTGATGGTTGGCAAAATCTATGTAGGATGAAAGATTGTTCATTATATACACTATAACAGAATTTTATGATTAATGATTGGATTTTGTCTGAAGAAATCTCCATGCTGAAATGGGAAGGTCACGTTTTGTAAGATACGATACTCCATCAAAAATAAATCCTTCTTGAGTGATTGTTAATCGCGGATCGGTTGAAGTATACTTTCGATCAAATGTTTCTTGATGAGGTAAAGAAGGAGAATGAGAACGGCGTACTTCTCGTAGGGGACGGCGAGAGATAGTTTTTTTTATTTCTGAAAGCGGTGTTCCCATGTGATCAAAACCGATAACTTTCACCATAATGGGTGTATTATAATACGATTATGCAATTTCAAAAAGTCTGTGTGGCGGGCACATTTGATCATATTCATGTAGGACATGAGGCGCTTTTGACAAAAGCATTTGATGTTGGCAGTCACGTGTTGATAGGACTTACGTCTGATGCGTTTGTCACAACGTATAAAACGATGCGTGTGAAATCGTCTGTTGCCCGAAAACAGGATGTCATTGACTGGCTGGATGTACACGGGTATGAAGATCGATATACGCTTGTATTGATCGATGATCCGTATGGACCAGCTGTTTCAGATGTCACTCTTGAGGCGCTCGTGGTTTCTCAAGAATCCATGCCCAGAGCGCAAATGCTTAATCAAAAGCGTAAAGAAGCAGGATTGTCACCGCTTACATTAGTTGTCGTTTCCCTTATCCTCGCAGAGGATACGAGGTCTGTTTCCTCAACGCGGGTACGCAACAGTGAAATTGATACATCAGGAAAATTGATGATGCCTGATAATATGCGCAAGGAATTAGCTAGACCCTTAGGAATGGTATTGACATCAAAATTTTTAATCAACCAATCACTCCATCGGTATAAAGACGCGATTATTATATCCATAGGCGATCAGACCACGAAAACATTATTGGAATTTGGTATACAACCGGCATTTATAATTATAGATAACAAAGTGAATCGTGCGACATTTGACGAGCTAAAGCCACTGCTTTTGAAATTAAATATCCCGATTACACGCGTTGTAAGTGGGCCGGGATATATTAGTCAGGATGCATTAAATATAATTATTCGTTTGTTGGAAAAATATATCAAATCATGTCATGTTTTAGATGTGGTTGGTGAAGAAGACTTACTCGCACTTCCCGTGATAGCTCATGCATCTGTTGGCAGCGTTGTGTACTATGGGCAGCCGAAGAAAGGTATTGTGGAAGTGGTCGTGACTATAGAAAAAAAGAAACAAGCAATTGCATTGCTCACGAAATTTAGCGTACAGTAAATGTATGGCCATGTATGTTCCAGATGTCAAAACGCAACGATGGGTGATAGTGGCGCCAAATCGCAAAGCTCGACCGAATGATAATGCCAACGCGCCAAAGACAACTGGATGCCCTTTTTGCGTAGGTCACGAGTCTGACACACCGCCAGAGGTGTATCGCATCGGCACGGGTGAAAGCAATACTACTGGTTGGCAAGTACGCGTTGTCCCTAATTTATATCCGATTACCGATACCCATGAAGTCATTATTCATAGCCCTGATGATCAAAAGGATATTGAAGATTTGCCGCTTGAACAGGTCACACGTATTCTTACAGCATATCGTGATCGGTATCGAGCACACGATGCAGATGGACAGGTCTTGATTTTTTGTAATCACGGGTTAGCAGCGGGCGCATCATTAAAGCATCCACACGCGCAATTAGTCGTCATCCCTCGTCAGATCAATTTGGATGCGCTGTATCGTGAGCCGGTAGCCAACGTCGTAGAAGATAACACGTTTTTTTATACCTATTGTCCTGACTTTTCGCAATGGCCGTTTGAAGTGTGGATCGCTCCTAAAGTGGAAGGGAGTAAATTTGGCGACACAGAAGGGCAGAAGCTTACAGATTTAGCCAGCGTGTTACAGCGCGCGCTTTTAAAAATTCGTACCGCACAACTCAATGGTTTGGTTCAGTCGGTGCATAAAAAAGACGTTTTTGTGTATAACTATTACATCTATCATGGAGACAATTGGTACATCCGTATTACACCGCGCTTTATCCACCGCGCTGGGTTTGAATTAGGAACTGGATTGTCGGTAAACGTCGTAGATCCAAAAGAAGCAGCAGAGGTTCTTAGGAACGTCTGACGCCCTGAGAGTAACAGCTAGATCGCTCAGGACGCGGTCTTTCAGACCGCACCTTTTTGTTGTTGTCCTAATAACCACAACACTGCTTCTCTTTTGTAGCGTCTGTCGCCTCTTGAGTTTATCCTGATTGCAGGAAGCTTTCCTCTTTTTCCCCATCGTTTGATGGTGAGTGCGGATACGCGCAAGATTTTTGCGACCTCGCGGACGGTCAATAATTCTGGCCATTCATCACCGAGTGCCATAGTAAACTCCTTCTGGGCAAAAAATAAACATAATCGTTATCGATCACAACAGTACAACAGGGGATCAAACATTGTCAAGAAGGAGTCGTAAAATATGTGTCATTGGGGATAACTTGTGCGTGCGGGAATAAATTGTACGACGCCAGAATTCAATGACTTGTTGTTATGAGATGATTGGTGTATAACATAAAGCAAGAAAGGGAATACTACTTATGGTTGTTGATTTAGAAATTAATGAATTGAAAAAAGAAGTGAAGTTGAGAGAATCAGTGTGTAAGACTGCAGCAAGAGCTTATGGGACTAGTCCCAGCACTATGTATGAAGATCATTTAGGTATTCAAAAGATTAAATTGCGTAGATCATACGATAAGTTAAAAGATGCAATAAGAGTTCGTAATGCGCATCCAGTGAAGTTGCTGATTGGAGATCATACATAATAGTTAAAAATTTTTACCAAAAACCCCGCGTGTTGCGGGGTAATGGATTATATAGGTCCTTCGATTTTGCTCAGGATGACATAAGAATGTCATTTCAGTTCTGCTTTTGCTCCTGCTGCTTCTAATTTCTTTTTTGCCTCTTCTGCTGCTGATTTAGAAAGTCCTGTCAGGACTTCTTTTGGAGCGGATTCGACCAATGCTTTAGCTTCCGTAAGACCTAATGTAGCAACGAGTTCACGGACCGCTTTGATAGCGCCGATTTTATTGGCTCCCGCTTCGGTCAACACGACGTTAAACACCGTTTGCTCTTCCTTTGGCTCGTTGGAGCCTTCGGCGGAAGCGGCTGGGCCTGCTACAGCTACTGGAGCGGCTGAAACGCCAAATTTTTCTTCTAATGCTTTTACAAGATCGGACAACTCTAACACAGTCATATCTTCTACTGCCTTAAGAATTTCATCTTTGGATACTGCCATAAATGAATTCACCTCCCTTAAAAAATTAAATCACCAATATTAACTCTTTTTTGCGTTGATCGCATTGAGAGCCCAGACTAATTTGTTTAGATTCCAACTGAGTGCGTAGTGTAAGCCCTGTACTGGTCCAATGAGTTGACGTACAAGCTGCCCGAGTAACGCATCTCGAGAAGGAAGGGTAGCAAGCCTTGCTACTTCCGCTTCAGTCAATATACGGTCGCCCAAGAGTCCTGCTTTGGTTTTACCAAGTGCGGTAGTTTTGAAAAATTTCAATAGTTCTTTAAGCGGTGCGACTTCATCGCCATATTCAAAAAGGACGGCTGTGGATTCGGTAAAGGCTGATTTTATACTATCCGCTTTAGTGCCGAGTGCGCGAAGCATGAGTTTGTTTTTGGAAACGACGAGTTCTGCATTGGCTTTTTTGAGAAGCTTTCGAACTGCCTCTAGGTCTTTGTGTTTGATGCCGCGATAATCCGTCATGATCATGGCTTTGGCTTTGCTGATTTTTTCGCTAAGCGTTGCGACTGTTTCTGCTTTTTTTGCCTTGTTGGCTGATAGTTTGTCCATAGTTTTATTCCTCCTCAAATAAAAAACACTCCTCAAGGGGAGTGCTTAATCATACAGAATGTCTGTATGTGAAGTTTTCTCCCTCGGTAGGCTCCTTTCGGTATTCTCTCGCTTCTTGTTCGGTCCTTGGCTATGCTCAGGATCTCGCGTACGCTCGACCTACGGTCTTTAGGATTTCTGTAGTATAGCAAGTTTATTTATAAATTACTAGCCTAGCCAATTTTCTTTTGTATTTTTCTTAATGCTGATCTCGCATCCATTTTTTCACCTGCCGCTTTTATCGCTGGTTCTGCTATTTCATCTATCAGCGCATTTAATCCTTTCTGACTGTCTTGGCTTGTTAGCCAATCTTGGGGAAGATTTGTTACAGCGCGGATTGTTTTTTGAACATCAGCGGAAGAGGCGTTTGATGGAATGACTTTAAATTTACTCTTAGGTTTGACTGGGCTCGGTTGTTCCGGCATTTGTCCTACGGGTCTACTATGATCTCTCAGTATTATTGCCATAAACGTATAATTCTAACGTATCCTGTCAACCGCTACATTTTTTGTTTTCTACTTGATAGAGTACCAATTATTGGTTTACTGACTGTTTCTAGATTATCCCACTCATCTGCCTTAGCAGTTTGTGGCGATTGTTTGACAGTATTTAGTTTATTATGAGTGGCTGCTTGTAAACGCAGTTGTGTGAGTCTTTTTTGTATATTTTGGAGAAACATTTCTCGTTCAATGGGATTAAACTCATAGAGTTTTTCGTCATCGACATGTAGTCCTATTGGAGGAATGGGGAGAAGAGGGTGAAAATTTGGGATAATTCGTTTATGGGGTTTTTCAGATTCGCTAATCATGTATGAAATAATGGATGTAGGCTTATATATGTATTTTTACACTCGGTCCCATGGTAGCAGTAAGGAATACTTTCGCGATTTTATTGATTCCCATGCCTTTAAGGACTGCAGAGATATTTTCCGCAATTTGCTTATCAGGAAAAGACACTTTGCCTACAGGAAGATGCATGATAGGGTTTCCTGGTTCAGTTTTTATATTTATTTGGCCAGTCGTTAGTTCTTTCACACGTTTTTCCGGGTCTGGCGTCACCGTGCCGGTTTTAGGATTAGGCATGAGTCCTTTGGGTCCTAATATTCGTGCGACTTTAGCAAGTTGTGGCATCATGGAAGGGTGAGCCACCAAGATATCAAAATTTATTTTGCCAGCGGCGATTTCTGCAATAATTTTTTCGTCAGCGATGACCACATTTATTTTTTTACCCGTTCCGTGTGGCAAATTAATAGTCGTACGAAAATCTGTTTTGTCGCCTTTTTCGCTTAACGCGAGGGGATTTAGATTGATGTGTAGCTCTACCGTCCCATCAAATTTGGTAAGGGACGTTTGCTTGACGAGGCTAATGGCATCCAGCAGCGGGTAAAGCTTATTCTTTTCTACCATTTTGATGACTTCTTGATATCGTTTGCTGCGTATTTTTATTTTGATTATTTTTTTTCTGGCGGAGCCAGATCCGACTTCGCCGGACTTTTTTCCTGATGCCTCAACAACAACTCCTTCAGTTTCTCCAGCCACGTTTAATACATCACCATCTTCTGGCTTATCTTTTTTGGAGGCCTTCGTTTGGCGTCTGGCTTCTGCCTTTTGCTTTTGTTCTTTTTCTTGTGTTTCGTCACCCATAGTGACATGTCGTATTTTTCCCATATTTAAGACTCCACCGCAATCCCCATACTTCGTGCTGTACCCTCCACTACTTTCATAGCTGCGGGTACATCGTCAGTATTTAAATCACCGAGTTTATCTTTGGCTATTTGTTCTACTTGTGATTTGGATAATTTACCTGCGGTTTCGCGTCCGGGTTTGCCACTTGCCTTATCCAGCGCGAGCATTTTTTTGATCATGGCTGAAACTGGTGGCAATTTGGTGACAAAGGTAAACGTACGATCTTCAAATACGGTAATGACGGCAGGGATGATTTGGCCTTTCAACTTGGCCGTGCGTTCGTTGTACGCTTTGACAAACTCCATGATGTTTAATCCGTGTTGGCCAAGAGCTGGGCCAACCGGAGGAGCAGCATTGGCTTCACCAGCTTTTAAATTTAACTTTAAGAGTGTTTTGATTTTTTTGGCGACCATATGGTATTTGAAGACTTGGGAAGAAACGAAAGAAGAAATAATACGTACCATCTTCGAAATCTTCCATGATCTCTCCTTCGCGATATTTGCGGAGTAGGGAAACTATATCATATGAGAGCGTTGTTTGCAACGATGCGATGCACAACACATTTCCCGCATGGAGAACAATTTGATAGAATACAAAATGTATGTGTGCACCACACCCAGATGAGATTTATGAGCGAACAGTACATTGGCAAGGTCAAAATTTGTCACTACCTGTCGAAACACTAGACACAACGATAGCTCTTGTGGAAAAACAAAAACCGCTTCCTGTTCGCAAAGCAATTGTACCAATGGCAATTCAAGCAGTGTTTATGAAAATCGGGAGGATGCCGACTAACAGTGGACAATAGACGTGTTGCGATATAGCTTCATTCAGTAGCCGTGACGAGAGGTTTTTGG
>CAYIBX010000022.1:0-18244 GCA_964361785.1 uncultured Gammaproteobacteria bacterium
TCATATCCCTTTAGTGTGCCTGATTATGGGGAATTACGCAACACGTCTAATATATTAAATAGCTTGTTGTCAACTGTGTATTTTACTACAAAAAGATCAATTTTTTTTGCTTTTGCGGGAGCTCGTGCACGAGTTAAAAGTTCTGCTTCTTGATGTTCAAGTGTCATATATGTTTATGCTTTACTTTGCCAAACACGTTGCGGCGGCTATAGTATCACCTTTATCCGCAAAGCGCATTAAGATGACGCCAGATGTGGCGCGCGAGAGTTGGGGCACTGATTTAAGTGGTAGTTTTACCACTTGGCCTTTCATAGACGTAAGGATAACCTCTTCCGCATCTTCCGGCACCATTTGGGAGACCACGATTTTGCCAGTTTTTTCTTTGATCTCAGCCACCTTTACCCCTTGTCCACCGCGTCGTTGTTTGGGAAATCCTGTGACACTCGTTTTTTTGCCAATCCCCTTCTCCATCACGGTAAAGAAATCTACCTTTTTATTTTTGGCGGTAATCATATCCATGCCGACGATAAAGTCGCCGGTTTTTAAAAGTATGCCCCGTACTCCCATCGTGTCGCGGCCGGTGTGACGGACTTCTGTTTCCGCAAAGCGGATGGATTTTCCTTCGTGAGAAACCAGAAGGATATCATCGTTACCACTGGTTAACTTGGCCCAGATAAGCGAATCTCCATTTTCAAGTTTGATAGACACTAATCCATTGCGCCTGATATTTTCGTATTCAGATAATTTCGTTTTTTTCACTACCCCGCGTTTGGTAGCCATCAAGATGTATGCGATACCCTTTTCTTTTTGTTCTTTTTTATCCAAGCTGTACGTCAGGATTGATGTCACTTTTTCCGTGCTTTCGGTGTTAATCAGGTTAACTACTGCTTGCCCTTTGGATTGGCGGCTTGCCTCCGGTACGTCCCACACGCGCACTTGATACACTTTGCCGCGATCGGTGAAAAACAAGAGATTGTCATGCGTAGAAGCTGAAACTAATTTACCGATTGCATCTTCATCTTTAGTGGTCATGCCAATAACACCCTTGCCCCCTCGTTCTTGCAGCTTAAACGATGATCTCGGCACGCGTTTGATATATCCAGTTTCCGTCATCGTGATAATTGTTTCTTCATTTGGAATAAGTTGCTCATCGGTAAACTCTCCTACTTTGCTTTTGAATACTTTTGTGCGTCTGCTATCGCCAAATTTTTCTTTGAGCTTTATAATTTCTTCTTTGATGACTTTGAGGATTTTTTCTGGGTGGCCCAACAGGTCCAATAGATACGCTATTGTTTCTCGAATCATAGCGAGTTCGTCTTCGATTTTTTGTCGCTCAAGAGCGGCAAGGCGACGAAGTTGCATGTCTAAAATGGCCACAGCTTGTAATTCTGATAGACCAAATTTAAATTTTAATTTTTGTTTGGCTTCGTCGGCGTCTTTGCTTTTTTTGATAATCGCGATCACTTCATCAATATGATCAACAGCAATTTTAAGTCCTTCAAGGATGTGTTCACGTGCGCGTGCCTCTTTGAGTTCAAATTCACTACGCCTTCGTATTACGTTATGTCTGTGTTTTAAATATTCTTCAAGAATCTCACGAAGCGTGAGTGTATGGGGTGTGCCGTCAACGAGAGCTACGGTATTGACAGGAAAAGATGTTTGTAATTCTGTATGTTTAAATAGATTATTAAGTACTCGTTTGGGTTGCGCATCGCGTTTAAGTTCTACAACGACACGGATTCCTCGTCTGTCTGACTCGTCTCGAAGATCAGAAATACCTTCAATTTTTTTATCTTTAACTAAATCAGCAATGCGGGCGACTAAATTGGCTTTGTTTACTTGATACGGCAGTTCAGAAATAGCTATTGCACTTTTGCCATTACCCATTTCTTCTATCTCGGCTTTGCCCCTGATGATAATTTTGCCTTTGCCTGTGGCGTACGCACTTTTAATTTCATTTATATCATAAATCATACCCGCAGTTGGAAAGTCTGGCCCTGTGACAAATTCCATGAGATCCTCCACCGTTGCGGTAAAGGCAAAGGTCGGTGCTTTTCCTGCTTCTATATTTGTTACCTTTGTTTTACTTATCAAAAATACGATGGCATCCACAAGCTCTCCTAAATTATGCGGAGGAATTTTCGTAGCCATACCCACAGCAATGCCTTCTGATCCCATCAACAGTAAGTTGGGGAGTTTGGCCGGCAAATACATCGGTTCTTTGATTGTGCCGTCAAAATTTGGTTCAAAGTCGACGGTTTCTTTTTCGATGTCCAAAAGCATTTCTGCCGAAATGGCTGATGATCTGGCTTCTGTATACCGCATGGCTGCAGGCGGATCGCCGTCAATTGAACCAAAGTTTCCTTGCCCGTCTACGAGTGGATACCGAATAGAAAAATTTTGTGCCAAACGCACCATAGATTCATACACTGGCGCATCACCGTGTGGATGATATTTACCCAACACTTCTCCAACCACTGTTGCACTTTTTCTATATTTGGATGTGTGATGAAGTCCCATCTGATGCATCGCGTAGAGAATCCTTCGGTGAACCGGCTTTAATCCATCGCGCACATCGGGAAGAGCGCGGGACACGATGACAGACATCGCGTAGTCAAGGTACGATTTTTGCATTTCTTGTATGATGTCTGACTCTTTGACTTTTCCGATGTTGGCCATATTATTTATGATTCTTTATACCGTTTGTAATTTCTTTTTGGGCGATGCTTTTGTTCTTCCATTCTTTAAGTTTTACCCATTTGCCTGGTTCTAATTCTTTGTAATGTTCAAAAAAATGTTTGATTTTAGCTTTGATTGGTTCTGGAATGTCTCCCACATCTTTCCATATGCCAAACATGGGATCAGATTTTTCAGTAGGTACTGCGATGACTTTAGCGTCTACCCCGCTTTCGTCCTCCATTTCCAAAAGTGCGATCGGCACTACATTAACCATCACGCCAGGATGTAACGGTTGACTACAAAGTACTAAGACGTCGACGGGGTCACCATCGCCTGAGGAAGTGTTAGGAACAAAACCGTAGTTTGCTGGATATCCCATGGTGGTTCTTACAAAACGGTCGACCATGATAACTTCCGATTCCTTATCCATCTCATATTTGACCATGCATCCTTGTGGGATTTCAATAATTACATTGACGTCTTCTGGCGGATTGTTGCCCACTTTAATGTTTTTTATGTTCATATATGTTCCTTTCTTTAACAATTATATTATAAATCTAATGTTGCGCTCTTTGCGTGCGTTTGGATGAAATGTTTTCTTGGCGGCACTTCATCACCCATAAGCATGGCAAAGACTTGATCGGCTTGGGCCGCATCCTTTAGCATCACTTTTCGTAATACACGATGTTCAGGGTTCATCGTTGTCTCCCACAATTGTTCTGGATTCATTTCTCCCAGACCTTTGTAGCGTTGAATATTGGGAGGAGATTTGGTGGTTGTGGTAGTATTTTTTACTATTTCATCACGCTCTTCATCCGAGTATGCGTAGTGGATCATTTTGCTGCCGACAAATGTAATTTTAAACAAAGGAGGTTGCGCGATGTAAAGATGCCCATGTTCGACAATGTAGGGCATGTGTCGATAGAAAAACGTGAGGAGTAATGTCATGATGTGTTCGCCGTCTACATCTGCGTCTGTCATGATGATGATGCGGTGGTAGCGGAGTTTATCAGGATTCAGGCTTTCAGCTATCCCCATGCCAAGAGCGATAACTAAATTTTTGAGCTCCTCAAATTCTACGATTTTATCAAGTCTTGCTCGTTCAGTGTTGAGAATTTTTCCTTTAAGCGGCAGGATTGCTTGAAATTTTCTATCTCTTCCTTGTTTGGCAGAACCACCTGCTGAGTCCCCTTCTACGATGTAGAGTTCTGAAAGGCTGGCATCTTTTTCCTGACAGTCAGCCAATTTTCCCGGTAGACTCGCGCCTTCTAGAGCTCCCTTTCGTATGATTGCGTCTTTGGCTGCCTTTGCAGCCATACGGGCGCGTGCTGCTAAATATACTTTTTCTAAAATTTTTCGCGCATCGGAAGGATTTTCTTCAAAGTATGTGTCGAGCGCTTCTTTGGTGGCAGAAGCCACAAATGGTTGCACCTCAGAATTGCCAAGTTTGCCTTTGGTCTGCCCTTCGAATTGTAAATCTGTAGATGGCATTTTAAAGTAAACGATAGCCGTCAACCCTTCGCGCGTGTCTTCGCCAGTCACTGCGTCACTGGTGTCTTTGAATGCGCCAATTTTTTTGCCGTAATCATTTATAACTCTGGTAATGGCCATCCGAAATCCCGTAAGATGTGTGCCGCCCTCTGGTGTCGGGATGACGTTGACAAATGAGTCAACGCTTTCTGAGAATCCGTCATTATATTGAAGCGCTATTTCAATGATCATATCCCCTTGCGTGCGGGTAAAATAAATCGGCTCATGCAGTGTCACTTTTCTTCTATTTAAGGCGGCGACCAATGAGCGAATGCCTCCCTCAAAGTAGTAGCTAGATTCCTCGCCTGAGCGTTCATCGACAAGATGAAATGAAAATCCGGCGATAAGGTACGCGCGGTCTCGGACTTGTTTCTTGATGGTATCAAAATTTAAGGTAATGCCCTCTTTAAAAATTTCTTCGTCAGGTCGAAATGTCACGGTTGTTCCGGTATCTGCCGTTTTTCCGATCGCTTTTATGGGAGCGACTGTTTTGCCTCGTTTGTATGACTGTACCCACGCTTTACCATCTCGGTGCACCTCTACGGTGACATCGGTAGAGAGAGCGTTGACGACTGAAGCACCGACACCATGAAGTCCTCCGGATATTTTATACGCTTTTCCCTCAAACTTTCCTCCTGCATGAAGTTTGGTCATTACAAGCTCAAGCGCTGACACATTATATTTGGCTTGCTTCTCGACAGGAATGCCGCGACCATCATCTCGTACGGTCACTGAATCATCAGGATGCATGGTTACCCATACGTTTTTGGCAAAGCCTGCCAGCGCCTCATCGATAGAGTTATCTATGATTTCGTTTAAGCAGTGTTGTACCCCAGCTATGGATGTACTGCCTATGTACATAGCTGGACGCTTGCGTACAGGTTCTAGCCCCTCAAGGACGACAATTTGTTCTGCTGAATAGGAATCTTTTTTTGCCATTTGTTTGGAAGTTCTCGTAAACCTCTAACCCCGCCTCATCGGCGGGGCATGATAGAAATTATTCTACACAACAGATACAACCTTGTCTATAGTATGGTTCTATTGTTCCATAAAGGATTTGGATATTTTGGTTAGAGAAAAGCGTTTTCAATAAGTAGCTGCATGTTCATACTCGCCTGATTTACCGTATAAAGATGTATAAGACGAGTCAAGATCGTGGCGATTTGTTTTGTGTCTTTTGAGGATTGAGCGGTAAGTTTTTCGGAAAGTATAGAAATTGCGTCGCGTAAGAAAATTTTACTGTCTTCTTTTGTTTTACAGGGAACAGAAAGCAGTGAAAGCCGTTGGCCAAAACTTGATGAAAGAATTTCGTCTATAAACGATGCACTGATTGAGAGTGCTCTTGATGGTTCGTCAGTTGCTGTAAGCACGACACTTTCGCATCTTGAAAGGATTGTGGCAGTGAGAATATTTTTTTGGGCAACGCCCAAGAAAATAATCGCTGTTGATGGCGGTTCTTCAATTGTTTTTAAAAGAGCTTGTTGTGCATCTTTACTAAGCATTGATGCGTCTGGTATAAGACCTGCAACCAGCGGGGATTGAGATGGCGCAAGTTGAATTTTGGCAATGAATTCTCGGACATCTTTGATACCGATTAAGGTTTCTGAGGCGCTGATAGTAATAACATCAAACGGTGAAATGTGAAATCCCAAGAGACGGGCTTGGATTTCTTTGTCGCGACGGGTTTGATTGCCAATTATAAGATAGGAGTGCATAGGGATGATAAAGTGACTGCTTGCAAATTATTGGATACGCTGTCCATAATACTATTAGTACAACAAAATAGCATCTATGCCTGCCCAAGATATCTTATCATCACTGGTTACCCAAAATAAAATAGCTGCTGAAATAGCTGAGACTGTTCGTACAGAAGCGTTAAATAGCGGAGATAGCGAAGAGGCAATTCTCAAGAGAAAAAAGCTCGCGACTGACGATGACATCGTTTACGCAAGGGCAGAGTCATTAGGTATTCCCTTTATGTCTCTTGCTGGGCGGCCGATTTCCCCAGACGTTATCTCGCTTATCCCTGAGCCCGTTGCTCGTCGATATACGTTGGTACCATTTGAACTTACGACAAAAGACAACACGCTCTCTGTTGCCATGCTTGACCCGTTAGATTTTCAGGTTATTGAATTTTTGGAAAAGAAGTCTGGTCACCCTGTGAAGCCATTCATGGCAATCAAAGACGATATTTTAGCATCTATCGAAGATTTATATACGCAAAATTTGGGGGCAGATGTGACCGCTGCATTAGAAGAAAGCGCGCCTGCCATAAAAACGTATGAAGCAGGACATTTGGGAGAAGTCATCCGTGAAGCGCCCATTGCCCAAATTGTGTCAGCTATACTGGAACAATCGATACGCATACGTGCATCTGACGTCCATATAGAGCCGCAGCCCGGAGATACGCGTGTGCGGTATCGCGTGGATGGCATATTGCAAGAACGGTTGGTGTTGCCTCGTAAGCTTCATGAGGCGGTTATATCACGGATTAAAATTTTGGGTGATATGAAAATTGATGAGAAACGGGTGCCACAAGACGGACGGTTCAACTTTAAAATGGGAGATCAAGAAGTAGACCTTCGTGTATCGAGTTTGCCGACGGTAAATGGCGAAAAGATCGTGATGCGGTTACTGAAGAAGTCGGGTGGTATTCCATCGCTAGGAGATTTGGGACTTCGCGGTACGGCACTAAAGAATTTGGAAGCAGGTATTCGTAGGCCGCATGGCATTATACTCGTTACTGGACCAACGGGCTCTGGAAAAACCACGACACTGTATTCTGTGTTGGCTATTTTAAATAATGCGAAAGTGAACATTTCGACACTTGAGGATCCTGTGGAATATCAAATCGCAGGAGTTAACCAAGTGCAGGTTAATCCGCAGGCAGGACTTACCTTTGCCAATGGGTTACGCGCCTTTTTACGGCAAGACCCAAACATCATTCTCGTCGGAGAAATTCGGGATAAAGAGACCAGCGAGCTTGCAGTACAAGCCGCTCTTACAGGTCATTTGGTATTTTCTACACTTCATACGAATAACGCCGCAGGTGCTATTCCTCGACTTATTGATTTAGGCGCAGAACCATTTCTTTTGGCTTCTGCTCTCACCGCTATCGTTGGCCAACGGATCTCGCGACGCGTTTGCCCGACTTGCAAAGTTGAGTATACGCCAGACACGATAATGCTTGAGGATCTTAAAAAAATAGTCGGCTCACTGTGGGCTGCCGATAAGCCAATGGTGTTGTATCATGGAAAGGCAGAAGTAAATGGAGCACCGTGTGAAACGTGCAGTGGCACCGGATACTTTGGGCGCATGGGTATTTATGAAGTGTTTCCTGTTACTGATGCAATTAGCAAAATGATGCTTTCCCGCTCGCCTATGAAAGAGATAGAAAACAAGGCCATAGAAGAAGGGATGATGACTATGAAACAAGACGGCTACCTTAAAGCACTTGAAGGGATTACAACGATTGAAGAGGTGCTACGAGTGGCACAAGATTAAAAATATATGGACATCCAACTTATGTTTTCGGAAGCGGCGCGTAGAGAGGCATCAGACCTCCACCTTATCGTAGGATTTCCTCCGATGCTTCGTGTGGCAGGCGTCCTCGTTGCGGTAGAAGGTGGTCAAGTACTTACAGCAGGAGACACTGATACCTTAGTCAAGGGCACGTTAAACGTTGAGCAAAAAGAGCTTTTGGAAACGAATAAAGAATTAGATTATTCATTAGCTACCCCCAATGGCAGATTTCGTGTGAATGCGTATACCCAGAAAAATTCAGTGGCAGCGGCTTTTCGCCTAATCCCCGCAACTATCAAATCCATTGAAGCATTGGGATTACCCAAAATATGCAATGAATTTGTGAAACTTCGCCAAGGACTAATCTTAGTCACAGGGCCAACAGGACATGGTAAATCGACGACGCTTTCTTCAATGATTAATGTCATCAATCAGACAAAGGGCATGCACATTGTGACTATAGAAGATCCGATTGAGTATGTGTACCCGCCCGCTCTCTCTATCGTCTCGCAACGCGAGATGCATGCGGATACGCATTCTTGGAATATGGCACTAAGAAGCGTATTGCGTGAGGATCCTGATGTCGTGCTTATCGGCGAGATGCGAGATTTTGAGACGATTCAGGCAGCGCTGACCATTGCAGAAACTGGGCATTTGGTATTTGCTACACTGCATACTAATTCTGCCGCACAAACGATTGACCGTATAGTCGACGTGTTTCCAGAAAATCAACAAATTCAGGTGAGGCTTCAGCTATCCAGTGTGCTTGAAGGAATTATTTCTATGCGATTGGTGCCCGCTCTCATGACTCCTCGTGTGCCGGTTGCGGAAATACTTACCGGAACTGCTGCGGTACGAACACTTATTCGTGAAGGAAAATCACATCAAATTGATAATGTGATCCAAACATCTTCTGAGTTTGGTATGCTTTCGCTAGAAGGGGCGCTGGCTAATAGCGTCAAAGCGGGGATTATTAGCCAAGATGTGGGGATGTCTTATGCACTTCGACCGGAAGAATTTGGACGTCTCATGAAAGGGACGATATAATACTTTATATACTATGCCCTTTTATACCTACAAAGCACAAGAAAGTACGGGAAAAACTATTTCGGGATTAGTAGAAGCCCCGAGCTCGCAGGCCGCGACGAAACTTCTTCATGACAAACAACTCTTTATCATATCTGTCATTCAGTCAAAGGCAAGTACGACAAGTGGCAGGGCGGAAAACTTTTTCCAACGCGTGCCCTTTAACGATATCGTAAATTTTACCAGACAATTAGCCACCATGATCGTTGCAGGGTTGTCACTTCCTGAGTCGCTTTCCATTTTAAAGTCTCAAACGACCAACAAAACGTTTGAAACGGTACTTACCGATATTGAGCATCAGATCGTCAGTGGCGGCAATTTAGGCGATTCGCTTTCTAAATATCCACAATATTTCTCTGCTATTTATATAGCACTGGTTCGCGCTGGAGAGTCGTCAGGACAATTAGATAGAGTATTTAATAGGTTGGCAGATACGATGGAAGGACAAAGGGATTTCAGAAGCAAAGTAACGGGCGCTATGATTTACCCCGTCATCATCGTCATTGGCATGGGAATTGTGGTTATGGTCATGATGACCTTGGTGGTCCCGAAATTGACTGAATTGTATAAAGATTTTGGGGTCTCGCTTCCCGTGTCTACACAAATATTGATGAGTACGTCGGAATTTTTTGTGAAGTTTTGGTGGCTGATGATACTGGCAGGTATAGGCGGGGTGGTTGGGTTTAAAAAGTGGCGTAAGACGCCTACAGGAGAACTTCTGGTTGACACAGTGATATTGCGGGTTCCGTTGTTTGGAGAGTTGCAAAAAAAAATCATTCTCGTGGAATTTACTCGGACGTTAGCTATGCTTATTACATCCGGCATAAGACTCTTGGACGCATTGCAAATACTCAAAAACGCGTTGGGCAATGTGCTGTTTCGAAATGCTGTGACCGAGATTTCTAAAAAGGTAGAACGCGGATCTCCACTGGGCGAGACATTTGCAGAATTTCCCGTATTTCCCCCAATAGTATCGCAGATGATGCGCGTGGGTGAGGAGACAGGGAAACTTGACGATACACTTATGAAACTCTCAAAATATTTTGAATCTGAGTCAGAAAATTTAGTGAAGGGTTTGACGACCGCTATAGAGCCGATCATTATGGTGATTCTCGGCGTTGGCGTCGGATTCATTGTCATATCAGTCATAACGCCTATATATAATTTGACCAGTCAGTTCAAATGAGTTTCAGGGTATTGACAGTGATTTTTGTTGTGTGTTACACCTATACATAGAGGAGATAATTTATGAAGAAATCTTTCGGCTTTACGCTTATAGAATTACTTATCGTTATAGCACTATTGGGTGCATTAGCTGTCGGACTGTTAGCTACCATTGATCCGTTTGAACAATTGAAAAAAGGTCGGGATACATCGCTACGAAACACCACATCAGAATTTTATAATGCAAACTTGCGGTTTTACTCTACCAAAGCACAATTTCCATGGGGAACTGGGGCAGCATCTGGAGCTGTGTGGCCAACCTTTGGGTCATCGCTTACAGAGCTTATGACGGTCGGAGAATTAAAAAATAGATTTCCTGATTTGGCGGGAACGGGAAATCTAGGCAAGTTGTACATAAATTCTACGTCTTCAGAAAATATATCCGTGTGTTTTCAACCGGAATCTAAATCATTTCAGGAAGATTTGAATACAATTTACGCCCAAGGCGGGTCGACCGTTGGCACAGATGTGTGTAAATCTCAACTGACGGGAACTTCGGGGTCATCGTGTTATTTCTGTATACAATAAAGGGTCCAGGAAAGCAATCATGGCGTGGTTAATCGGCGTAAGCTCGTTTATTGTCTTTCTTTTTTTCCAAGTACAAGGTATATTTACGGGCGATAGTGGCGATCTTGTCACTGCCGCAATTGTGCATGGAGTCCCTCATCCACCAGGGTATCCGCTTTATACATTATTGGGATTCCTTCTTTCTCAATTGCCTTTTTTTACACTTACATGGCGTGTGACACTGTTGTCTTCTCTTGCCCACGCTCTCACCATAGGCGTTGTGTTTCTTCTGGTGAGCCGATTAACGAAAAATAAGATTGCGGGGCTTTTTAGTAGTCTTATTCTTTTGGGGAATTATTTGTTTTTTCTCTACTCCGTGACTCCTGAAGTTTTTGCATTGTTAGATTTATTTTTTGTAGTACTTCTCTATCAGCTCTATGTGTATCAGTCTTCTCGAACACGTACACGGCTATTGTTGCTCTCCTTTACCTTTGGTCTATCGTTAACGCACCATCACCTGATACTTTTTGCTGTTCCTGCTTTAGTATTTGGGATACTTTCAGCCAAGTTGCCGAAAGGATTTGGTATAAAAGCGTCGTTTCAGTGCATCGGCCTTTTCATGACCGGACTTTTTGCCTATCTATACGCGCCGATTGTGGCATTTGGCAACCCGATCATAAATTGGGACAAGCCTACGACATGGGCGCGGTTTTTCCAGCTTATTACACGAGAGGACTACGGATCTTTTCTCTCCGGTGGGACCATAGGACACACGTTTACTGAGCGGTTTATATCGATACGTGCATATATAACATTTGTACTGTTGGATTTTACATTGATCGGTGTGGCGCTTAGCGTAATCGGACTCTGGGCATTGTGGAAAAAAGAGCGTAACTTGACCATCGTTATTGTTTTATTGTTGGTACTGTTTGGTCCGTTTTTCTTTTTTTATGCGAGTTTTCCTATCGTTTCGCGATTTACGCTTGGCACCTATGAGCGATTTTTATTGCCCTCGTATATTTTGCTTACCATCCTTGTGGGAGTCGGATTTGATACCCTGCAAAAACTGGTCACTCGTTTGATAGAAACGCGGGTGGCATACACAAACATTGTTACAATGCTTTTTTCGTGCATTATATTTTTTTATCCCGTAACTATGTTGTCGATGACGCTGTATCGAAGTATCGGATTATCAACGGACAAAACTGCTGAGAATTTAGGGCGCGACGTATTAGAAAGCCTCCCTAATGGCGCCATTTTGCTTCTTTCACAAGACACGATGCTTTTTACCACACAGTTTGTGCGATACGGGTTGCGCGTACGAGAAGATACTTCGGTCCTTCATACCTCGCTTTTGGCAGCGCCATTTTATCAAGAGGTCCTACGAGCTCAGTTTCCAGCGCTGGTTCTTGAGTCCGATGCATCGTACAGTGCGCTTGAGGCGTTGGTAAGAAATAATATACAAAAAAGAAGAATATTTTCAAATACCACGCTTTCTATCGGTAGTGGTTGGTATTACGTCCCGCATGGATTAGTGTATGAGATTGTATCAGAACAAAATTTACCACCGATTGCCTCACTAAGAATCAAAAATGATGCGATATTTCAAGCGTTTCACAATCCCCTTTCGGGGATACTCTCGCGATACAAACACCTCATGCTATCTGACGTGTTGGATGTGTATGCGTGGGCGCACATAAATTATGGCAAGACGCTTATTAAAGCAACGGTCTATGATGATGCCATAGTACAATTTGAACAGGCAGCTAATCTTGAGGGAGACAGTAGTAAGGTGGACGCCTATACATATCTTGGTGTAACGTATGCCACAGTATCTCGATGCACTGATGCTCTGGAGGCCCTCAACAAAGCAAAAGAGGCGTCATTTGTCCCAAAGCCTGAGCTTAAGCTCTACGAATCTTTAACCTATAGAGATTGTATCAAGGATCAGGTGAAAGCTAACGAGCTTCGTAGTGTCTACGAGAAATTAAAATTAAAAGCTGAGACACCATTGCAATCACTATAAGCGCGTGAATGAATAGAGTTAATTTCATGCCAAGCGCCACACTTTTTGGAGCGTAAGAAAATATTATTTCTCGACTATTTTTGGGAACGACAATGCCTCTGTAGGTAATATTTACGGGAAAAATAATTGTTTCTTTGCTGTCTACAGATGCTTTCCAATCGGGGTAATAGGTATCGGATAATACAAAAAGAGTCGGGATAGAAAGTGGCATAAGTGTAATAACGACACGAGTGTGAGAGGGTCTCTCAATTGTAATGGGTGTGTTTTGGGGGACCTCTCCTATATGAGAAATTGCATCGCTTATTAATGGTATAGTCTGGGCATCAAGAGAAGAAATTAACGCAGCTTCTCTACTGGCAAACGATGGGAGAGTCATAAGGCTGACGGCCTCCCGTATGGTAGAAGCGGTGGTAGCACTTTTTGCAATATAGGCTTGATCAAGTGCCGTAGGATTTGAGTAGACATACAGGGGAAGAGTACCAGCTATTGTTTGTTTTGTTTTTAGTGTTTCGTTATCTATGGGTAGAAACGAATGTATTTCTTTAACACTACTTGTAGATAACAGAGAGATTGAAGATGCGCTCATCGTCGCATGCTCAGGTGAAAGTTGCATTTGTTGACTGAGAATGTCGTTATATAAAGATTGTCGTTTGAGAAATCGACCTGCATAGATACTATATTGTGATGCGTGCCAAAATATATTAGACAGCGGAGAAAGCCCTTTGTAGAGGGTTATATAGTCCTTTGGATCAGACCATCCGGTCTTTGTAAACATACGATTGTGTTGTAGCGATTCACCAACAGTGATAAATCGAACAGATTGATTTGGCAATTGTGGTGGCTTTGTGAGAAGTGTGTCCTTGGGAATAAAGAGATGGTATGACCACCACGTAGAGATAAGTAAGACAGTATGGAGTAAGAGAGAAAATAGTAATAATCCTTTGATATATGTAGATTTCGAATGGTTCCACCAGTTTGATAGTTGAAGAGATGAAACAATGACAATAGCACATGAGGTAATCCACAGGAATCGCGATGGCACACGAAAAAGAGTAAGAGGCCACACACCGAACAAAAGATAAATAGGTGAATGTTTCCCCCATGCCAAAAGTATTGACCCTAGAATACAAAGAAGATAGAACCGCGCATCTTTGTGTTTGCCAGAGAGAAACCAGACAAGTGAAAAAAGGATCGGGAATATCCCCAGATATGCCGTATTTTCCCAATAAATACTTGTATCAAAGGTATAAAAGGGAGGATACGTGCCCATTTTTGGATTGCCGAAAAAAAAAGGATTTATAAACGATAAAAGATGGTAAAGTGGCATAGAAAACATGGATGCCATCTCTTGGTCAAATCCATTAGGATGAGTACTGGCTTTCAAGAACTCGTAGGATGGCAACAGTTGCGCAGCTGAACCAAGAAGGCCAACAATGGTTGAAAGAAATAGGAAAAAAATGCGCCAATACTTCTTTGTTTTACTTGTTTGGTACGCGCCGTAAAAATACAGCATGCAAAGAGTTAAAAAGACTGCTTGCGGAAATCCGACAAACATTTGCTGAGAGATAAGAAGCGATACTACTGCATACTCAAAAAGTGTGTTTTTTTTCAGAGCTACTATGCCAAATCCAATGATAAAGGGTGATAGGCTCATCGCTTGAAGGAGCGTAATGTGAGGCAGTTGTAATATCGATAGTCCACTAAAGGAAATACTTATCGCGCCAAAGAGGGCACCCATATATACAACTCCTAAGACGCGCAGTAAAAAGTACATGCCCGCGCCAAGCATAAAAACACTCAGAGCCAAAAGGATGTTGTACGCTGTAACCCAGTAAAAGATTGAAAAAAGAAGAAGGTTTGGTAAATACAGCGCACCCGTTTGCCCCTCCGCAAAAATAGGAAACCCTGTCCCTGCATCATCACGCCAGAGGGGCAGTTCTCCCTTTTTTAACGATTCTGAAAGTGCAAATTTAGTAGGCATACTAAAGTGCCACGCATCAGATCGTCCAAAGTCAGGGGTAACCAACAGTTGTGGTGTGGGGTAAAAGAGACGGGCAAAAAATACTGCCACGAGACACAGGATGATAAATAAAGAAGCAATATCTGGGAGAAATCGTTTCATACGACAGAAAGTGTAACAAATCGCGTATACTTATGCTATGGAATTGATACTTCTTTTTCTTATCGGGCTTTGCATCGGGTCGTTTGGTAACCTGTTAGCTGATAGACTTCCGAGAGGAGAAGACGTATTGGTGAGCAGGTCACATTGCGACTCTTGTAAAAAAAATCTTTCCTGGTACGAGCTTATTCCTCTTTTTTCTTTTCTCATCCAACAAAGACGTTGTCGAAAATGTCATGCTTTATTATCCTGGAAATATCCGCTCATAGAGCTATGTATGGGATTGGGTTTTGTGGGGGTAGGGATGATTGTGGGATTTGGGCATCTTCCCACCCTATTGGTAGGGTTACTTTTGTTTTCGATGAGCGTCGTCATCATAGTTTCTGACTTGAACTATTTTTTAATTCCTGATGTGACGCTTGTAGTCATGGGGCTCGTCGGATTATATGTGCTTACTACCCTTCCCTATCAAGAAGTAAAGACACACCTTTTGAGCGCTCTGGCAGCATTTTTAGGATTTTATTTTCTCTATATTGGTACAAAAGAAAAAGGCATGGGGTTTGGTGACGTGAAGTTAGCCGGTGTATTGGGGTTACTTTTGGGATTTCCTAATCTTGTGATCTGTTTGTATACAGCTTTCTTGACCGGTGCTATTGTGGGTGTCATACTTATGATAGGAGGAAAGGCCAAGATGAAAACGAAAGTGCCTTTCGGACCATTTTTATTATTTGGCGCATTCGTTTCTACAGTTTGGGGAGCTTCACTGTGGAGGGGGTGGCTTCATCTGTTATGAAAAAATTTATAGGATTTACGCTTATCGAGCTTCTTGTTTCCATATCAATTATCGGAATCCTTGTCACCATTGCATTATCGGCCTACTCAACGATAAATAAAAAAACGCATGATACAAAAAGAAAAAGCGATATAGAACAGGTGCGTTCAGCTCTTGAGATGTACCGCGCTGATAATAAATTTTATCCTACAGGTGGATGCACCGGCGCATCGTGTACTAACGTGGCTGTATCGACACTTTCTTCAGATCTGCTTTCCTACATGACAACCATCCCTTCTGATCCAAAGGCATCGCAATCCTATTGGTATAGAGCTACAGATTTAGTAAGCGGCAATTATTATGGATACTGTCTCAGTGCTCAATTAGAACAAACCGATCCGACTGATTTATGTACACCTAATACTGGGTATAACTGGGGAACAAAAAATCCATGAGCAGAACGCAAGTGGGATTTACGCTTCTTGAAGTGCTTGTCGCTATGACGACCATCGTCGTCATCATTGGGTTGGCTTCCGCTAGCTATAGCAAATTTAACCGTAAAGAAACTATAAAACAAGTAGCGTTGACGCTAAAAGCAAATTTACGTGCCATACAATTTAAAGCGATAAATGGCCAAAAACCAGTAAACGTAATGTGTACGCAGTTGGATGGTTATACCATCTCTTTTACTGCATCATCGTATACATATAGCGCTACCTGTATGCCTCTTGCAGGTTCAGCACCAAGTACATCTGTAGCACTTCCTCGTGGCGTGTCCTTTTCACCCGTGCCCAGCGCCATTCTCTACAAGGTGCTTGGGAAAGGCACAGATAAAGCTTCTACCGTAGATATAACAATGAGATTGGGCACTGAAACCTATATAGTACAGGTGAAACCAAACGGCGAGATCGTCGATGCGGGGTTCCAGTAGGAGTGTATCTTTTATGGCGCAAAAAGATCGCTTTAGTCATGTATCAAAAGGCCAATCACTTATAGAGATGCTTGTTGTGTTAAGCATGGTTATGGTATTGGTCACCAGTATAGTAGTGGGAAGTACGGTGAGTTTACGAAATCAGCAAGTAAGTAGCGATCGAGATACGGGACTTAAATACGCACAGCAAGGTATGGAGATCGTCAGATCACTTCGGGATAGGAGTTGGGAATCATTTGCCGTATACACTGGGAGCTATTGTTTGGATGAAACGAGCACCTTTACACCGTTAGTCGATACGTGTACCACGCTGCTTGATGATGTATATGAGCGAGTGGTTACCTTTACGTGGGATGCTGACAACCAGCGTATGGGGGTTACGATGGTGGTATCGTGGAATTTGGGTGCCACGCCGTATTCGACAACACTTGATACGTATTATACGAATTGGAAATAGTATTATAGTTATGAAATACAGACGAATACAACATGGGTTTACTCTAATAGAGATTATCGTCTCACTGGGCATTTTAGCTATATTAGGGTTGGTTCTGACGCAATCGTTTGTGACCTCTGTGCGTACAACGAGCAAAGGTGAAATTACGCAAGAAGTCATGCAAAATGGTAATTTGGTGGTGGAAACTGTCTCGCGGATGATTCTGAATGCAACCAATGTAGAGTCGCTATGTACTGTCGCTGGCGTAAATTCATCAAGTCTGGTGTTGACTAACAATGACACCAGTCAAAGCACCATTAGTTGCGTATCAAACAGTGGAGTATTCCGTATCGCGTCTACTACCACTGGAGTTGTATCGTATCTAACGAGCGACGCGTTAACCCTAAGTGGCGCCACGTGTGATGTTGCACTTGTCTTTACCTGTCAAGTCATAGGTGACGCGAACAAAAAAATTAACATGAGCTTCTCGCTGTCTCAAAAGAATGCAAACGTCGGTGCGTTTGATGCAGCATCTTCACCGTTTGAATTGACGATTACGACGAGAAATTAAAACGAAGGCATAAAAGGGTGTGTGATGCTATAATATGAGCATGCGATTACCACGTATTTTATATAAGTATTTTTGGGGAGATAATCTGACTGAACTTGCATGGCCAATACATAGAAAATATATTATTCAAACTTTATTAGAAAAAGGAAACACGCACGCAATTAAGTGGCTATTAGATATCGTAAGCCAGAAAGAGCTGTATTCGATACTTAACACATTAAGATTATCAAAAAAATCTTATAATTTCTGGAAACAGTATTTGGTGCAATAGTACATGAAAAAGAATACTGACTTATTTTTAGACACACTTCCCAAGAAAACCGATCTCTTGATTGCTGATTTTCAAAAGCATTTACAACCCTTTTTGAAGAATTTTTATTTATCAGGAGGAACTGCTCTTTCACTGCAGATTGGACATAGAGAATCGGAGGATTTAGATTTTTTTTCCGAAAAAGATTTTGATCCAATACTCATTGAGCAAGAGTTAAGAAAGATCGGCGACTTAGAACAAACCGAACTCGATAAAAATACGCTCAATACGTATCTAGAGGAAGTTAAGCTGCAGTTTTTGGGATATCCGTATAGGCTCCTTGAACCACTTCATGATTGGCATGGTATACAAATAAGCTCTGTCATCGATATAGCGTGTACAAAATTACAAACTGTGGGAATGAGAGGGAGTAAAAAAGATTTTGTTGATATTTATTTTATTCTACAGCAGTTCACGTTACAAGAATTGCTTCGGGCAGTAGAAAAGAAATATGCTGCCGTCGATTACAATATCACGCATGGGTCTAGAGTACTTTAGAGCGGATTTTCTCTAAAATTCTTGAGCAAACTC
>CAYIBX010000023.1:0-18226 GCA_964361785.1 uncultured Gammaproteobacteria bacterium
AATGTACCATCAACCAAGGATTTACGAATAGTGGAGACTAAATTGTGCATAACATGCACATTATGTATCGTTGCCAATCTATATCCTAATAGTTCTTTAACATGAAAAAGGTGATACAAATAAGCACGAGAGAATTGCACACACGTCATGCAGGTACACGTAGGATCTAACGGGCCTGTATCAGTAACGTATAGTTTTTTTGTAATATCAATCTCATACCGATTGGTCTTATTCGACCTATTGGACGTATTAGACTCATTTGAAACAAATACTCTCCCCATCTGTAATTTTTACAAGAGTCGGTATATCCTCACTTCTATCCGTCGGAATAAACTTGGGTCGAGCAAAAGAAAACATTTGAAACCCGCCACTATCGGTGATAATCGGCCCATCCCACCCCATTTCTTTAATTTCAGCAGGAGTAAGGGACTTCACCGTCGCTTGCGTACCGACCGGCACAAACGCGGGAGTCTCAATCTTCCCATGCGGCGTCGTAATTACTCCAACCCGCCGGGTATTGTACCATTACGCAGGAAGGACTTTTGCCTTAAATGCCGTAAATTCTCTCCTACTGATCGAGTCAGTTTCTAAATCAATAACACGTCGGCGAATTTCAGACACGTCTGCAGCTACATCATCGATTTTCCCTTCCAACTTCCCCACGGCTACATTTAAATCTTCTTTTGAAACAAGTTTTTTTAGATCTTCTTTGGTCGCGTAATCTTCCAACGTTTTACTTATAGCAACAATGATATGTGTTCCCAAATCGTCTAAATCTTTGAGTGTTGTAGGAGCATTGGGATTCCGCTTTTTCATATCTATGCTTCACTTTATCATATCCAAAACGAATTACAATACCACTCTACCCCACTCCATGCTCAATCTTTAACCGTTGCATTTTCCCCGTAATCTCTTCATCCGTCAAACCAAAGTCAGCCAGTAACTTGGCTACAATCGTAAGCGCAGCTTCAAATTCCGGTTGGATGATAATCTGCACTCCCAAAGATTTTAAGTGTCCGCGATCTTCTTCATGATGCGTACGACACATAATCTTAATATGCCTATTTAATGATTGCGCATTAGAAATAATAAGCTCTTGGGTGTGACGATCTGGGATTGCTATTACGATGCATCGCGCTTTATCAACTTGCGCGTAATCCAACACTCCCTTATCAGCAGGATCTCCATACACGGTCTGAATGCCTTGCTCTTTCACCTCTTTAATTGTGTGCTGATTGTAGTCAACGACAACAAGCCCAACATTTGCCATTTGTAACGCGCGACCGATATATTTCCCTACCCTCCCGTACCCACAAATCACGACATGATCAGAAATGGGTAAACCCTCATCAGTCAAGACATCTTCTTTTGGTGATTTAATAATTCTTGGAAATTTTTTGAGCCAACTGTGGAAAAGATAATATACCTGATTACCTCTCACAATAAGAGGCGCTGAGACTAAAATCGTCACAAAGGTCACAGCGGTCAATATCACACCGTGTGACGCACCCATCGCGCCACTTGAGACTCCCTGATGGGCAAGAACAAACCCAAACTCGCTTACCTGTGTCAAATACAATCCGGTCAAAAAGGAAGTCTTGGTATGATATCCCAAAAATCGGAGTAAGAAAAAAATAATGACGAGCTTTCCGACGATAACAGCAAACGAAATGCTCATAATTATAGGAAGCGAACTTACCATCGCGCCAAATGGCAAGGCCAAACCTAAAGACACGAAAAATACGACAGCAAACAAATCACGAAGCGGTCGAATTTCTGCAAATATAGCATGATTCTGACTCGTCTCAGCTATAAGAAGTCCAGCCAAAAACGCGCCTAAAGACACGGACAATCCTATGCTATACGTACAAAGTCCGACAAAAAATACGAGTCCAATGGTGGATAGCAAAAGAAGCTCTCGATTTTTAAACCCTGCCACTACATTTAGTAATTTCGGTACACCATGTTTACCAAGATACAATAAAACAGTAATAAGTATGGCAGACTTAAAAAGCGCCAAAAAAACAGCTCCTATCGTACCACTTAAAGACATGGCTTCATTGGAGACACCACTGACGGCCGATAATAGTATGAGAATTGGTATAACCGCTAAATCCTGTACAATCAGCCAGCCAGTCGCAATCTCTCCGGGTACGGTCTCAAGCTCACCCTTCTCAGATAACACTTTGACTACAATCGCGGTGGAGGATAGTGCCGCAGCCGCAGCCAGATAGACGGCGGTGATAAATGGCAAAGAAAAAGAAACCAGAATCAGAAGAACGAGTAAAAATGATACAAGCAGTTGAGCAACGGTGGGCCAAGCAACGACAGAAAGAATACGTCGCAATTTATGAAAAGAAAATTCTATACCTAATGCAAAAAGAAGCAAGGTAATACCGTTATCCGCAATAAGCGAAACGATGTCATGATTGATAAAATTGCTCATCAGATTCCCAATGAGCACACCTCCTGCAATATACCCGACGATAGAAGGCAATTTAAACCTATTGGCAATCGCTCCCCCACCAATAGCTGCGGAGAGCAATAATAAGAGAGTTGTGATGAGTGATATTCCGGAAGTCATATGCAGGCAATCTTCATCATATCATCCGGCACTGGTGCCTCAATTTCAAGTCGTTTCATCAAAATGGGATGATCAAATGACAATTTCCATGCATGAAGCATCACGCGAGGAGCCCATTTCCTGTCATCGCGCGCCGTTTTGCGGCCTGCATACAAATAATCCCCAACAATAGGGTGATTAATATACTTTAAATGTACACGAATTTGATGCGTGCGACCTGTTTTAGGATAACACTCCACGAGTGAAAATTGAGAATTTTTTTGTTCAAAAAATTTTTCAACCTTATATTTTGTAACCGACTCTTTTCCACCCGCTACTATACCAAAGCGTTCTGTATTCCAAGGTAAGCGGCCAACAGGTGCGTTGATCTCTCCCTCACTTGGCACTATCTTTCCGTGAACTATTGCCAAATACGTTTTTTTTATGGCATGTTCTCTAAACTTTTCTAGAAGAAGACCTAACACGACAGGAGCCTTTGCGATGAGAAGACATCCTGATGTTTCTTTATCTGTGCGGTGCGCGACACCAGAGCGATCCAAAAAAATCTCTTTTATCTCTTTTGTGAGTGGCTCAGTGCTCTTTTGTGGCGCACTCGCTTCACGGGAGGCCAAATGCAAATACGCATCAGCAAAATCCTGTACAGTCTCACCCTTTACCGATTGTGCTCGATTCACCACAATTCCGGAGGGTTTATTTATGACGAGCAGATGCTCGTCTTCATACAATATAATAGAAAGATCCATTAAAGCTTATCCCCGATGTGATTTTTTGGCCTCACAAGCGAGACAGAGAACTGCAGTTGGTAACGCGTTTAACCTATCAGTATCAATCATTTCACCGCAATTATCACAAAACCCATACATGCCATTCTTGATTCTCTCCAGAGCTTGGGTCACAGAAAGTTCTTGTGCCGTAAGTTCATCAATTAATGCACTCATCCTGTCGTGATTGGATTCTTCATTCGCTTCTGTGTCTGAAGCCGCGTTGTCTATAGCACGTTCCGGATCATTAAATGGATCCTGAGTTTTCAACTCATTTATACGACCAAAAAGTCGTTTTTTCTCTCCATCAAGATGTTTTTTGATCGTTTGTAAGACGTCGTCTGGATATTTTGTCATAAAGATATACTCCTAACGAAACAAACCTTTTGTGTACTCTATAAAAAAATGGCCTCACTTTTTCCCGGCCACCCCCACGCACATACAAAACCCCGATGCATTCAGCGATAAGTACGATATATATCCACTGATTCACGGTGATATTTCCAAAGTATACACGACTTTCTTTCATAAATTCAATGAGGAACATAAAAAATGAATAGGTAAAAATAAACCACACGCTCACAATGCCATATGGCCACTTTTTCGCTTCTCCCACCTTACCCATCTTAAAAAAGAAAGCGCTTACTATAATAATCGCAATCATCTGATAAAGATCTATAGGATGTCGTAGTCCCTCCTTGCCATGCAAAACGATCGCCCATGAGACACTGGTCACCTTACCGCTTTGGCTGCCATCCAAAAGCGTACCAATCGCGCCAATCACAAAAGCAATTGGTAAGGCACCAACGACAGCATCGAGCACTTGTCCTAATCGAACTTTGTACTGTCGGGATAATAATACGATCGTGGCTAATACTCCCACAAACGCGCCGGTCCAAGACAAGCCGGGAGCCACCCAAAGGGTAAACCACAAAAGAAATGATTTGCCAGTAAATACATCTTGATGAAAAACAATGAATCCTAAGCGTGCAAAAAATATCCCCACAATTGTCGCATAAAACGTCAAATCAAACGTGGTGTCTTCATTTATGCCAATCCTTCGCAAACTTCGCCAAAATAAAAATGAAAATACCAGCCAGCCTATGACTGTACAGACGCTCAGCCAATAAAGGTGAAAATTTCCAAAAGAAATAAAGAGTGGATGCATAAAAAAATATTAATGATCAGTAATAAATCCATTATACCGCAACCGATACACGCTGTATGAAAATATAAGAAGACCCACTAAAAATATAACCTTCCCGACACCTATAAAGTCAGCCAATACACCACTGACAAGTATTGGTACAAGACCAGCGCCGCCAACAAGAGCGGACAACATGCCGTAGACTCTTCCCCTCATATCACCATCAGATTCTTTCTGTAATATCCCATTTGCGGGAACATCAAGAAAACTATTTGCCACACCAAAAAGAAAAAACAAGAGAAACGATAACGAAATGACCACACCGCGGGGAATAGACTGAAACCAAAATACATTGGTTATCGCCAAAAGAAGTGAAGTAAGCATTAAAATACTCCCCGTACCAAACATCCCAACTTGTATCAGTCGATTTGGTGAAAATGTATACCCCACTTTCCCAATCCACATGACGCCGACTAAAATTCCAAATATAGCCGGTCCGACGATAAAAATAGACGCATCCCGTACGTCGACGCGAAGGAGTGTATCGGCAAACCCCGGACCTAATGTCCCTAATAATATCAAGGTAATTTGTGTAGACGTCAAAAGAGCCAACGCCTGCATCAAATTTGGGATGCGGGAAACGTACCGAAATCCTGAAATGAGATCGCCAATGAAACGGCGTATAATATATCGTGGAGAATACTCAAAAATTCGTAAAAATACAGATACTTTAGCACTTGATCTGGGAAGCCCGTACACCGATAGAGTTGCAATACAAAAAAGTAAAATAATAATAAGCTGTGCGCCGTGTTCCCCCACTACTCTAAGCAGCGGTCCTGCTACGATCACGCCAATTGCCATGCTGCTGTAAAATGTAAACGTAAACAAACTAATAGCTGGCACAAGCAGGGTTGAGTTACCAACAAGCTTTGGGATAAGTGGCGCTTCCGCAGGAACAGTCATCTGGGTAATCAGTGCATGAGAAAACATAATCACATACGTAAACCATACCGTATCAGGCATCAAAAGAAGAAAAAATGTCAGAATTGCGCGGCTAAAATGGCTTGCGATCAACACCAATCGCCTATCCAACCGATCGACTATTACACCTGCCGCCATGCCAAAAAAAAGTGATGGAATACCATATGCCAAAAACAATCCTGAAACTGCAGCGTTGCTATGGGTTTTCTGATACAAAAGAAGGGAAAGCAAAAAAAGCATCGTGTTCATCGCAAGCTGACTGGTAACTTGCCCTATCCACAACCGCACAAACGCTTTATGGTGAAGTACGGCTACAATTGGTTCAACATGCTTTTTTACTTCCATAAGACGCATTTTTGCAAGTTTCTCCATCTTATCATACAATACTGACATGACTTCTACCGCTCACGCACTTGTCGCTGGTGCTATCGCGAGTCGTTTCCAAAATCCTCTCACAGCAAGCGTGTTGGCCGTTTGCTCTCATTACATCATGGATAGCATTCCTCATTGGGATTTCGGAACCAACTGGAGAGAACGCCCTAAATATATGACTGGCGTGGTAGCAATCGCTGATACACTCATCGGATTTATTGCGTCGTATGTAGTATTTGGCCAATACTTGCCATTTGGGACATGGTTTATCACGGTCATTGCAAGCCTTCTTCCTGATTGGCTTGAGACGCCATGGTATATTTACTATGCAAGCCCCAATAAACATGCACCTTCAAAAAATGCAGATGTATTAGAAAAATTTACCTACTCACTTTATAAAATTCCAAATGTATTTCACGCCAAAGCAAAATTTCCACTCGGCGTAATCACACAACTGGCAACGGTTGCCTTCTTTATCGTGTTGCTCGGATAAGGCCTGACGAAGGAATAATCTTTACTCCATTTTTTTCAATCGCATCCAAAAGTAAATTCATCCCCAAACTGTCTGAACTCATGTGTCCGGCAATCACAAGATTTATGTGATGTTTGATCGCTTCTTTTCTATGCTCTTCCCCAGCATGCATACCAATGACCGTGCCGATTCCTGCCATCGCTAACTTTTCATAAATGATATGCGAAGCCTCTGTCCCACCGGTAAATTCAATAGGTGCGACTTTTCCTGCCCTATTGTGTTCCGTTCCTGCAAATATCATTGGTCCAGCTTTGCCTTTCGTCGCTTCTATGTATTCTGGTTCTTTGTGTAGCACCGCTAACACCTCGCCAACCGTCTCAGGTTTTTCTTTTTCAAATAATTGTTTCATGTACGTATGAACTAAATTATCCGTAATCGTATGCGTGCCCATAAATGCAAATCCTAATAGTCTCGCGGCATCAATAGCCTGCGCATGATTAACAGGCGAAAATCTTCGCTGAACCTCGCCGATTCGATCGTGCATGACCCCTTCTGCGATATTTATAGGCACGCCATACTGGGCCATGATATCTGCTTGCACATCCATCACCTCGTGTAATGCTGCCAGTGATGCACCTTCAGGATGATGTGTAAGAAGAAGGTCAATACTTTCACCTTTTTGATTCAATCGGTCAGCGAGCAAAACCTCTGACGCATTAATATCAATGCCAGCCATCAGAGAATCAACTTCTTTGTCTCCATCTCCTAAAAATACACGCGAATCTGTATACGGATTATTCAAATCTTCCAAATCAAAATCTTTTTGTTTGGATTTTGGTAACTCTTCGTATTCTTTTTTGCGTCTTTCCAATAACTTCTCTACCCCAGCCTTCCCACGAGGATCAGCTTCAATACCCATTTTCACTGCTAATGCATAAAGATCTTTAAGTTTCATAAAAAATATTGTAACACATTGTGCCGGGGGCGGGAGTTGAACCCGCAAGATCTATTATGATCACAGCTTTTTGAGAGCTGCGTGTTTGCCAATTTCACCACCCCGGCATATTGACAAACTAATTATACCGCATCTTTCTGTTTATGCTCCATCGAGTAAAATCGAATGCGATCGCCCCGAAACATAAGGTCTATTTCACCCAGTGGTCCGTTTCTATGTTTGGCTATGCGAAGTTTGGTGGCAATTTGAGATCCCCACATCGCCTGATCCGCCTCTTCACGATAAAGAAACATAACGACATCTGCATCCTGCTCGATAGACCCTGATTCTCGCAAATCCGATAGTTCCGGCACTCTTGATCCACGACTTTCTACTGCGCGAGACAATTGTGAACATGCAAGAACCGGAACGTGCAGCTCACGCGCTAAATTCTTCAAGCTTTGTGAAATGACGGACACTTCTTGAACGCGATTGTCATACCGCCTCCCAGCATCGACCAACTGTAAATAATCGACGACAAACATTTTCACCCCATGCTCCATCTGAAGTCTACGCGCTTTTGTGCGCATCTCGACAATATTCATGCCTGGAGTATCGTCTATATAAATCGGCGCTTCCGCAAGTTCCCCCATGGCATCAGAAAGTTTGGTAAAGTCATCATCACTTAACTTGCCGGTTTTTAACCTCCACGCGTCAATATCTGCTTGAGACACGAGCAAACGGTCCACAAGTTCTTCCTTGCTCATCTCGAGAGAAAAAATACCAACTGGAATCTTTTCTTTGACAGCCGCATACTGCGCTATGTTTAAAATCATTGCGGTCTTTCCAGTACCAGGACGCGCCGCCAAAATTAAAAGGTTTGCATCCTGCATACCCGCAAGCTTCGTATCTAGATCAGTAAATCCTGTGGGAACACCCCGAAGACCCCCTGCGCGTTTATGAAGCTCATCCAACCGATCAAACGACGCTGCAAGTGCGTCTTTGATTACCATAAAATCATTGCGCGTCGTGGTTTGAGAAATCGAAAAAATTTCCTGCTCGGCCTCATCCACTATTTGTTGAGCACTGCCTTGTTCTTTAAACGCTAACTCATTTATCCTCGCTGCTGCCTCTACCAACCTTCTCTTCGTCGCGTTTTCTTGGATGATCCTGCCATAGCGCTCGGCATGTGCACTCGTTGGCACCACATTTAAAAGATCTGAGAGATATTGAGATCCGCCGATATCTTTATACGCACCGTTTTTTTTAAGCTGTGCCGTGACAGTGACCACATCTATCGGTTCGTGCTGTTCGTAAAGCTCGCTCATGGCTTCGTAGATATGTGCATGCGCTTCTTTATAAAAATGTTGGGGGCGCAAAAACTCAGCGACATCCATCATCGCATCTTTATCAATGAGTACTGCTCCGAGAAGCGACTGCTCGGCAGAGTCATCATGTGGCGGTATCTTTATATTTACCATGTAAATCTCACGCGCTATTCCAAAATTACAACCTGCAATTCAGGTGGAAATTTATCTTTGGTCACAGCCAATTTAGAAAGTCTTTGTGGCTCTTTCCCAAATTCGGTAAGAAATGTATCTACAGAAGGCAAATCTTTAAATTTCTCACTATGCCCTTCTTGTTTATAGTGCATAGGGATAACGATTTTTGGCTCAATTTTTCCGATAAGCTCTATGGTTTCTTTGTTTGTAAGGTACTTGCCACTCACACTCACCATAAGAATGTCAGTTCCAGAAAGCATATCAAGATCCGTAATGGACAATTGATGACCAAGATCGCCTAAATGTGCTACATGGACACCATCAATCACATATCGATACATTGTATTTTTCCCGTGCTGTTTGCCTTCAACACTATCATGATACATTCCTATCCCTATGACAGATATCCCTTTTACTTCGTATTCACCCGGACCAGAAATGATGTACGGCGATCCGTCTACCGCGTCTACGGCGTTGTGATCTTTATGATCATGAGAAATAGTCACTACATCAGCTTCTACAGCTCGAGGAAATTTAAGCCCCACACTGCTACTATCAAACGGATCAATCACTGCGATAGCGTTTTTACCCTTAAGACGAAATGACGCATGCCCTAAAAACGTAATATCCATAGTATACCTCCAACTTTCTTGACAAACGAACAATAGTAAAGACTCCTCGTATTTGCAATTTATAACAGATTTGGGTATGCTAGGCAACACCGTACGACGAATTGGTGCGGTTTAAAGCGTCATACTGGATTGAATGTTTTCATACTATGAACAAAGATGCATTGCTTGCAACTATTATAGGATTTGGGGTAGGTCTTATACTTACGGGGCTCGTATTTTTAGGACCTACATTTTTTAAATCGTTTCCATCATTTTCTTTCCCAAAAATTACGTGGCCGAAATTTTTTTCTGTCACTAAGCCTATCAATCCAACGCCAACGCCTACGAAATCTAACGCCACATTAACCATCGAAGCGCCACTTGCTGATTCGGTGGAAACGCGAAGTGAACTACTCGTTTCCGGAAAAACCAAACCGCATGCAGTGGTTGTATTATCGACACTTGATACTGAACGCGTCGTTGTAGCCAATGACGACGGTGCATTTGCCACCAACATCACCTTGTCTGAAGGAAAAAATGATATCTTGGTATCCAGTTTTGCCGACAAAAAAATCCAAACACAAACGGTGACCGTATTTTATACATCTGTAGCACTATGAACACACAAAAAACTATAACACTTCTAATCATGACGATTCTTCTTTTAGGATCAGTGCATCCGGTATTGGCTGCTACCGCGACTTCAAGTCCTACTCTTATCACCACTCCGAATAAAAGTCTTGATGATCTGAAAGAACGATTAGCCACAAAGGTAGCCCAATTGCGAGACATAGTAACGCGAGCTATTTATGGCAGCGTTTCTTCAATTTCTGTAAACTCAGCCATGATCGGGACCACGACCAAAAATTATAAAATTGAGTATGAAGACGACATAAAAGTAGCGCAAATTATAAATGGCAAGCGTACAGATCTCACCATTGATGATATCGACACTTCTGATCCCGTTTCTGTATTTGGTGCATTTGATGCAACGCTTGAACTTTTGAACGCAAAATTTATATTTATCGAAAGCAAAAAGGTTTATATACGTCTCTCTGGAACGATCACTGATATAGACCGAGCTGGGTTTGCGATTACTGTCCTTACCTCTGATGGAAAAACAATGACTTCGGATATCGAAAAAACAACGAAAGCTACTGCATGGACTGCTACAGATGGTATAGTCAAAAGTGGCTTTTCTAAAATGGCAATTGGCGACTCCCTTCATCTGATCGGCTCACTGGATCCCAAAAAAGAAACCAACATCCAAGCGTTACGCATTCTTGATCTTGGTAATCTCTCAGGAGAAATTACGCCCACTGCTACCCTCACTCCATCACCTGCGAGTACGTCGAGTGCGACACCAAAAGCGACACTGAAAGCCACACTAAAAGCTACACCAAAACCTACTGTTACTCCATAAGGAAATCGATATTGCTATCGTCATGCTAGCATGCTACCATGCTACTAGATGAAAAAATTTCACAAGCGACCCTTTTTCGACGTTTACTCCCGCATCTTATCCATCAAAAGCTCATAACGAACTTTTTGAAGTAATCCTTACGCTAAAAAATATGGATGAAGCAAAAAATTTCTTTCGTGATCTTTTGACGATGCCGGAACTTAATGAATTTGCAAATCGCTGGCAAGTCGTCAAACTTCTCATTCAGGGCAAATCATATACAACGATTGCAGAAAAGCTAAAAGTTTCTACCACGACGATTACCCGTGTAGCACAATGGTTTCATCACGGCATGGGTGGATATCAGACACTTGCTGACCGCCTCGTACCTATAAAATTTAAAGACTCAAAAGCTCCTACTTCTGGATACGCGACAGGTAAATATACAGGTCTTAAAAATCCTCACGTGCTATAGCTTTCCTTGTATACGTTCCCAAATCTATTACTTTATAAATCTAAAAGATTCCTGTGCCAAAAGCTGCCTGTTGACAGCGTCGTATTAGCATGGTACCATGCTAACATGGTACTACGCTAATACATACGCGAGTATCCATACATCGTGAATGCAAAACAACTCTATTCTATACTAACCTTTTCTTTCTCGAGCCCTGCTCGAGCTTCGTCATACCATCAAGTCCTCAACTAAATCTTCGCGTGGTTGAGTAGAGAAATTACATCATTTTCTTATTATTTATCCCCTCTCCCATTCGTAGATTTATATATCCTACGAATGAGAAAGCAGTATATGAAACAAAAAATTACCCTCACAGGTGAAACGCTGACCATAGAAGAAGTGGTTGCAGTCGCACGCAAAAACGCAACAGTTATTGTGCCCGAATCTGTAATCAAGCGTATACAAGAAAACTGGGATGCAATTGCATTCATGCTTGAACGTGGCGATGTCATGTACGGCCTAAACACCGGCATTGGCGGATTTGGTAACGTGAAAATATCTAAAGATAAGGCAGGCGACCTATCTACCCGCATGCTTCGCGCGCATTCATCGGGGTATGGCAATCCCGTAAACATTGAAACAGCGAGAGCAACACTGCTTCTGCGCTTAAATGTATTCGCAAAGGGGTATAGCGGATTGCGTCCCAAGTTATTTCTCACTTTTGTAGATATGCTTAATAAAGGTGTTACGCCTCTTTTTTATGAAAAGGGATCAGTGGGAACATCAGGCGATCTCGCTCCCCTTTCACAAATGGGGTTAGTCGTCATCGGCGAGGGAAAAGCCTATTACAAGGGAGATATATATTCCGGTGATATTGCCATGAAAAAGGCGGGAATCCCAACTGTCCCGCTTGCCTATAGGGAAGGCCTAGCTATCATGAATGGCAGCCAATTTATGACGGCAATTGCTGCACTCAATATTTACGATGCCGAGCGCTTAATCAAGCAGACAGAAATTGTCTGCAGCATGACCATCGACGTTCTCAACTGTGTGGAAAGCGCTTACAGCAAGGAATACAACTGCGTGCGGCCGTTTAAGGGACAGAATATAACGGCGGCAAATATCCGGACACTCCTCTCCGGCAGCGAGCTGATGGCACAGCCAAAGAAAAATGTGCAGAATGCATATTCGCTTCGAAGTGTACCACAAGTCGTCGGCGCAATCCGCGATGCGTTGGACTACATCCGTCCAATCACGGAAATAGAGATGAATGCGGTAGCAGACAATCCGATATTCTTCACCAAAGAAAAAGTATGTCGCACTGGTGCCAATTTTCACGGCGCGCCAATTGGCTACACACAAGATTTACTTGGCATTGTTATAACGGACATGGGTAACATATCTGAGAGACAAACAAACAATCTGATGGATCCCGCCTGTTCCAAAGATTTACCCGCGTTTCTGGTAAATAGCGCGGGACTCGATTCGGGACTGATGATTTCTCAATACACGCAGGCGGCACTCGTGTCGGAAAATAAAATTCTGGCAAGCCCAGCAAGCGTTGACTCAATCCCCGTTTCGGGCAATCAAGAAGATCACGTATCGTTTGGAACAATTGCTGCAAGAAAAGCGCGAGAAATTATCCGAAATACAGAAGCTGTTGTCGCTATCCAACTGTTGGCAACGTGCCAAGCTTATGAGTTTCGAAAACCAATGAAACCGTCACCCACGTTTCAAGCAGTCTATAAACTCGTGAGATCCGTCAGTCCAGCAATCACAGAGGATCGTGCATTTTATAAAGATATCGAGGCGCTTGTTCCATTAATACGCGAATTTAAAGTGTTAGATGTAGCCGAAAAAACAATAGGAAAACTGAAATGAAAGGAGGTGAATATATATGAACATAGGTTTAGAAAAAAGTCAGACCGATAAACTAAATTTTTTAACATGGTATAGAAATGGGTGCACGAGTAACACACAAAGACAAGCAAATGAAATTTTTAGTAAATTACCATTCACTAAAAAACGTTCATTGCTTAAAGAATACAAAAGTCTTTTAGATATGATTGCAGGTAGAAAATCGTCAAATAGGAGATAACAATATATAATTTAATCTATGCATTCTGATACTGATTCATTACTTATCACCAACCCAACAAACATCCGATACTTAACCGGATTTGTTGGGGTGGAACAAAGGGATGCATATTTAATGCTTCTTCCTACCAAAGCATTCCTTCTCGTTTCCCCACTCTATCAAGAAGAAGCAAAGATCGTGCAATTTAATAATTCATTTCTAAAGAAGCAGTTTCCAAAAATAAAAACACTCGACATAAACATATTGACGCCTGATAATCGCATAACAAAGCAGTTAACCAACATTTGTGCAAATGAAAAGATACAAACACTTTCATTCGAGTCAGAAAATATAACCGTCTCTGAATACGAAGGATTTAAGAGTGTTGTCCCCACGCTCTCCCCTACACAAAACGTCATAGAGAAATTACGGGTGGGAAAATTTCCAAATGAAATCACCTCTATTAAAAAAGCTGCAAAACTCACTGACGACTGCTTTACGTTTATCCAAACAAAAATACAAAAAGGAGTCACGGAAACTGACCTTTCGTGGGAAATCGAAACATTTTTCCGAAAAAATGGCGCTGAAAACGCATTCTCTCCCATTGTCGCTTTTGGCAAAAACAGTAGTCAGCCACATTACATGACGCCAGCTTCTGCAAGGGGCCCCCTTGCAGAGAAGAGCATCGTTCTATTAGACTTTGGTGCACGGGTGAACGGATATTGTGCAGATATGACACGAATGATTTTCGTTGGAAAACCAAAACCTGAATGGATCAAGGCATACAACACAGTGCTTCTTTCACAACAAACAGCCATCGACAACCTTTCTTCATCGGTTTCTGGGGCAGAAATTGACCGATCGTGTAGAAAAATTATTGAAGATGCGGGACTTCCCACGTATCCCCACAGTTTGGGTCATGGTGTAGGCCTTGAAATTCATGAAGCACCACGACTTACTATTCATAACGATGTAACACTTACAAAAGACATGGTCATCACGGTCGAGCCCGCTACATATATTCCCAACGAATTCGGTATTCGTATAGAAGATCTCGTGCATATCAAAGACAATGAAATTGCCGTGTTATCGACAAGCACAAAAGAGGTTATAATACTGTTATGAACATCGTACAACCACTGAGGGGTTTTAGAGATTTTTTGCCCGCCGAGGCGGCCAAGCGCAAATGGCTGCGCGATACACTCGCGGGTATTTTTGAATCATGGGGATTTGCGCCGCTTGAAACGCCAACACTCGAGCCACTGGAGATATTTACTGGTGCGATTGGTGAGGATGAAAAGTTATTTTTCAAATTCAAAGACCAAGGAGATCGTGATGTGGCATTGCGTTATGATCAGACCGTGCCAACCTGTCGCGTTATCGCACAATATCAAAACTCCTTGACATTCCCATTCAAACGCTATCAAATACAACCCGCATTTAGAGCAGAAAAGCCCCAGAAAGGCAGATATCGTGAATTCATACAGGCAGATGCAGATATATTTGGCGTGAAGACTCCTGATGCAGATGCGGAAGTAATCGCGTTATCTCTTGATATCTACAAACAACTTGGATTCAAAAGACCTCTTGTTCGGATCAATTCGCGTGCATTATTCAAAGACATGCCATACGAGGCAATAGTCAGTATAGATAAGATTAAAAAAATCAGTGACGATGGCGTCGTAGAAGAAATGGTAAAAAAAGGCATTGAGCTTTCTAAAGCCAAAGAATACCTTTCCTACGTCAAAAATTTGAAACCCAATGAAGAAATCGTTTTCATTCTCAAGTATCTTAAAGATTATGGCTTTCCAGATAACTGGTATGAATTTGATCCCACTATTGCTCGTTCATTTTCCTATTCCATGGGCCCTATCTGGGAAGTAGAAATTCCGGATGCAGGATACAATATGTCAGTTTTAGGCGGCGAACGATACGATGGACTACTTGAGAAATTAGCAAGCAAGGACATCGGGGGTACTGGATTTGGTTTGGGATTTGATCGCACGCTTGAGGCGTGTGAAATTATGAACCTTATTCCTACACTCTCTGCAGCGGGACAAGTCCTCGTAACCGTTTTTACCAAAGACATGTTGCCTCAATCACAACAGACAGCGAGAAAACTGCGTGAGCGTGGGATTTCTACAGATCTATACCCAACACCTGACAAATTAGAAAAACAACTCAAATTTGCCGATAAAAATAACATCCCGTATGTCATCATTTTGGGGCCAGAAGAACAATCAACAAGCGTTGTAAAACTCAAAAACATGCAGTCAAAAGAACAAGAAGTGCTCACCATCAATGAGGTCATAGAAAAACTTACTCGTGAATAAACGACTTACTGCCACCTTCATGCTCGTTCTCGTTTCGTTAATCTGGGGAGCGGCGAGTCCGGTCGTTAAACATACACTCACATGGTTTGATCCGTGGCTCTTTCTCACCTATCGATTCTTTCTCTCCACTCTCATCGCAATTGCGTATCTTTATGTCACGCAAACGCCGTTTCCTAAAAAAGCGTCGGACAAATTATTACTGCTTACAACGAGCATTATTTCGGCACCCCTCTCACTCTTTCTTTTTTTCACGGCACTCAGTAAAACAACGGCACTCTCAGGGAGTCTTATCACCGCGTCTGGCCCCCTCTTTCTTGTATTAGGTGGCGTATTATTTTTCCACGACAGAATACGAAAAAATGAAAAAATCGGAATAGCTATCACCATCCTTGGGACATTGCTGATCGTCATCGGCCCGTTTATCCTAAATAGCCAGATGGATACTCTCGGGAAACTCGAAGGAAATGCGCTCATGCTTTTGGCAGTCATGACAGATATCGTCGGCGCTCTGCTTTCCAAAGAAGCCATGAAAAAAGGAATAAATCCAACCTTAGTCGCGCAATTTCAATTTATAGTCGGATTCTTACTTTTTGTGCCGTTCCTTTTTCTTTGGCAATCACCTGAAACGATTGTAACGACACTCATCAACGCGCCGAAAGAAGCACATCTTGGGACACTCTTTATGGCAATATTTTCCGGCACGATTGCCTATACTTTGCGAAACATCGCCATCAAAACTATTGAAGTATCAGAGTCTGCCCTGTTTCAATATTTGCAACCCCTCTGGGCAGCAATTTTGGCCGTTCTCTGGCTTAAGGAGTCCATTACGCCTTCATATATTATTGGTGGAATAATAATTGCAGTCGGAGTGGTTATTGCCGAGCGTCGTAGAAAATAGTATACTTAACCTCTATGAAGTCCGATATACATCCTAAATGGTTTGAGACATGTGTCGTTTCGTGCGCGTGCGGCAACACGTTTACGGTGGGCTCGACGAAAGACAAAATAGCCTTAGAAATTTGTGGCAAATGCCATCCATTTTTTACCGGTGAGATGCGCTTTGTAGATACGATGGGAAGGGTCGAGCGCTTCCAATCGAAACAAAACGCCGCCAAAAATAACGTCTATGTCTCCAAAAAGAAAAAACAACAATTAAAGAAACAAAAAGATGACTTGACTCCAAAAAGCCTCAAAGAGATGTTGATGGGAGCCAAGTAACAATCAATCTCCAATACACAATATCCAATACACAAAAATGCGCACCACAATCTCCAATAAACACATTTATTTTTGGTGATTGAATATTGGTGATTGAGTATTGATTAATGTATATTAGTCACATGGTTCCTTTTAACCTTCGGGAAAGAATTTTTGCATTTGTTCTTGGTGTACTTAATCTCATTAAATTACTACCTGAATCCCGTATAAATCAAATTCTTATCAATCAAATCGGACGATCAGCAACGAGTATTGGGGCAAATTATGAAGAAGCTGATGGCACGGCTACCAAAAAAGATTTTGCATATAAAATGAGCTTAGTTAAAAAGGAAGCAAAAGAATCTAAGTATTGGCTACGACTTATTCGTGTAACAAATACAGATAAACTCTATGGAAAAATTGATACCTTAGGCATAGAATGTGAAGAGCTAATTCGCATAATTGCCACAATTATTATAAAATCTACTTCTTAGTTGGATATTTTAAATTATTTATTGGATATTGTGTATTGGTGATTGGATATTGAAATATATGAATACTAATATTGCGATTCTGGAGTTTCGGGCTGGGCCCGGAGGAGAAGAGGCAAAGATTTGGGCGGCAGACCTTTTGCGCATGTATTCCCGCTACGCCATAATCCTTGGGTGGAAAGTGGATCTTCTCGATGACACGGTGCTTCGCATCAAAGGACTCGATGCATTCACCAAATTGCAATACGAAGCAGGGACACACAGAGTCCAACGCATACCAACGACCGAGAAACACGGTCGGATACATACCTCCACAGCCACTATAGCGGTCTTGCCTGACGTGCCAGAGAACGAAGTGGCTATCAGAACAGAAGACATAGCGTGGGAGTTTTATCGAGCAGGCGGCAAGGGTGGCCAAAACGTCAATAAAGTCAGCTCTGCTGTACGACTAAGACACATCCCATCCGGCATCGTCGTACAGTGCCAAAACGAACGCGATCAATTTCAGAATAGATCTGTGGCTCTCTCTATGCTTCGCGCTAAGCTCTGGGAGAAACAACTGATGGAACGCGAAGTAGCTGCCAACGAACAACGATCTGTCATAGGGCGTGGTATGAGAGCGGAAAAAATTCGTACGTATAACTACGCGCAAAACAGAGTCACCGATCACCGCATAAACAAAAGCTGGCACAATTTAGAAGATATTATAGAAGGCAAAATGCAAAAGATTACGGAAGCGATGATAGAATCATCTACAAACTAACTTTCATCTTACCAACCAGCTTTTTTAACAATTTCATCTTGAATTTCTTGCAATACTCGCCTCGCCTTTACCTTCGGAATATTACGATATATTAGACGTGTTGCGATATAGCTTCATTCAGTAGCCGTGACGAGAGGTTTTTGGA
>CAYIBX010000024.1:0-16686 GCA_964361785.1 uncultured Gammaproteobacteria bacterium
GCGTCATAGCAACATTTTACCGTATTTGGTTAGTGCTAATCTACTCTAGACCCTTGTTTATTACACTTGCTCTGTTTATTATAATGGGTACGACGGGCATGTCGATGAAATACGGATGGTTTGAGATTATTGCAGAGCCCGATGCCATGCGCTATGTGCACAACGTTGTAAGCACATGGTTTTCCCTTTCCCTTCTCGGCATGGCAATCACAGGACTTATGATGTACATGTATCCCATTTGGATGAAAAAATTAATACAATAATTTTGCCATCCCTGCGACTTCTGCAGTTGAAAAAGCAGCTCTGGCGGTACGAAGGTGTCGAGTGTCATTTAACAACGTATAGAATTTTTCCCTGCCTTCTAGAGAAAACTCTTTTCTATTGATAAGTGTACTTTTCCATTCTATATTTCTATTTGCCGGGACAACGAGTAATTGTGAAAATTCCGAAGATATTTTAAGAGGTCTGGCTTTTGCAATTTCTTTCAATCCATATTTTTCAGGGTTCTCAAGTGCGTTGACCACTTCGACCAGTGCCTCTGCCCCTTTGGCAAACCCTGTTTCTGATAGTTGTTTAAATGATCGTTCATTGAGTAATCCAAGCTTTGACTCGCCAACACCTTCTATCACCACGCCATCTCCTTTTTTAACGATAAGAAACGCCATGTCTGGATTTCTGTGGTAGCCTAACTCTTTCCCCAATCCAAAGGCATCGGGATTGTGCGCCAGTGCTAATAATTCTTTTTCCAGTGGACTCCGCTCTCCAAACTCGGGATCAGCCGTCACAAGCATCTCAAAAATCTTGCCGCGCAACTGCTTGCCCCCGCCTACACCCGATCCTTTGGATGCTGCAGCTATTTCAGATTGAAACGTCTCCCACTCTATGCAGTCAAAAACATTTTTTTGGCGCTCACGATCAGGAACATAGGCTTTCTCTCCCTCAACTTTGATCAACGACTCCCACAATCTCGCACGCAGAGGATGGATAGGGGCTTCTTTATATTGAAAACTCACATCTGTTTCTCGACTTGCCATATAGGCCTGTAGTATATTTCTTTTTCTACCTATTAGCAAGGAGTTTACTATAATTATCTCCGCCTAGGAGAATCGAACTGATCTGAATTGATTCGTCTGGCGCTTTTTGGTAATATTTTTTCGCATTGTATACAACTGCTATTTCCGCTACACGGATTCAACGCCAAGCAATGAGGACACTGTCGAGGTAATCCTTCCTTTGGCTTCCACGAAATTTTCACTGTCGCTTGCCTCCACCACTCGGCTAAAGCTTCTCCACTTAAACCCGGAGGAGGCATGGGTCCATTTGGTTGATTTTCACTCATACAATATCAATTGTAACAAATAGACTCCTCTCTTGCTTTTCATTTAGATAACCAACTACCATGGACTCATGCTTTATTTTGCAGAATTATCAGGCAAAAAGGTCGTCACGCCGGAAGGCGCACTGATAGGTAAACTCGTCGACAGCATTTTTTTGGGTTCTGGACAGCCATTGGTGACTAAACTCGTGGTCAAAACTAGTTACGGCCGCCACATCATCCCCATAAGCAATGTAAAATCCATTACGAACACTATCATCGTTCCTACCGAATACGAACGCGCGGTGCTTGAGGACAATGAGCTTTCCATAAATACCCATCTTATGGATCAGCAAATTATTGATATCAAAGGCAACAAAGTGATCAGAGTAAACGACGTCGCTATCCAAGAAAAACCATATTACATCGTCGCTGGCGTGGATGTAGGACTATTGGGGATTGCGCGCTGGATGCACATCGAGCAAATCATCAATAAATACATCCTCTCCCTCTTTGGCACGTCTATGACGTCTAACTTTTTGCCTTGGGATGATATCCAGCCGGTCGAGCTTTCTCGCGGCAGGGTAATCCTAAAAAAAGAAGAGACGAAACTTACCCGACTCGCTCCTGAGGATTTAGCAGACCATCTGGAGCGGCTGTCGGTCAAAAATTTATCTAAAATTCTTGATTTACTCCCCACCGAGTACGAAGCAGAGGTTATCGCAAATTTAAATCTAGGCCGCCAACACATCCTCTTCCGCAGTTTAAAGCCAGCTCGCGCAGCGCGCATACTTTCTAGGGCTGATCCTGATGAAGCAGTAGACATATTGCTCACCCTTTCTCCCAAAAGACGAGAGCAAATCATTGCGTCTCTGGACGAGGAAACGAAAGCCAATGTAGACGCCCTGATGCCGCTTACCAAAACGGATCTTGGAAACCTAGCGACCAATGAATTTTTCACTGCAGATCCAGAAGAAACATGTGCCAATGTGAAAATGCGGCTTAAAAAATCAGGAGATTTCTCTGGCCTTCACTATATCTATGTGATCAATAAAATATCAGAACTCATTGGCGTCTTTAATCTCCACGAATTACTCCTTCAGTCAAATGACATGCCGGTCTATAAATTTATGGCACCAAACGTCGTGACCATATCCTTAACTACCCCACCGACACTGGCATTAAAAAAAATGATTAAATTTAAATTTTTTGCACTCCCAATTATCAACGAAAAACGCAAAATGATAGGACTGGTAACGATAGATGACATCGTAGAAAGTATCCAAAACAATGTATAACACTATAAAACGCTTCTTCAAACATTGGACTACACGGTTTCTTTTTATCATGGCGCTGATGGGGCCTGGCATCATCACAGCGGTCGCTGACAACGATGCAGCAGGTGTGTCTACGTATTCCCTTGCTGCTGCTACCTTTGGGTATCAGATACTCATCATCCTTATCCCTATGACTCTCTTACTGGCTGTCACCCAAGAGATTGGAGCACGCATCGCAATTGTCGCTGAGAAAGGGTTAGCAGATCTTATCCGCGAACAGTTTGGGGTCCGCGTCGCCATCTGGATGTACGGACTTTTATTTTTTATCAATCTTGTCGTCATCATCACCGACGTCTCGGGCATAAAATCAGCACTCGTTCTGTTTGGATTTAATCCTATCGTTGCATTGCCCTTTATCATCGCAGGGTTGTACTTTTTTGTCATGCGGACAACATATTCGACTATAGAAAAATTTTTCTTTATCCTCATTGGATTTTACGCGACCTACATCATCTCGGCATTTATGGCCAAGCCGGATTGGGGCTTAGCTACAAAATCGTTGTTTGTCCCAACGGGGACGATAACCCCCAAATTTCTCTACGTGGCTATCGCGGTAATCGGTACTACTATCACGGCGTGGGGGCAGTTTTTCATAAACTCGTATGTCAAAGACAAGCGCATCTCTATAGAAAATATAAAGTACAACAAAATAGAAGTATATGTGGGGGCGTTTTTAACTGACGCACTCACGTTTTTTATGATAGTGGCAGTAGCGGTGGCTATTTTCCAAAATAACCTCACTATCACCAGTGCAGCAGACGCTGCGATGGCTATTCAACCGATTGCAGGCAACTTTGCCGGTGTCATGCTTGGCGTCGGGCTTTTGATAGCAGGGATCTTGGGATGTGTGATCGTGGCTCTGACAACCGCCTATGCGTTCTCTGAATTTTTTGGCTATTCAGGAAGCTTAGATGAAGACTTTCGGAAAAGTAAACTGTTTTACACGACACTCCTAGTTCAATTGGTGATTGCGACAGCAATCGTCATGCTCCCACAGATATCACTGTTTGCTATATCGCTGATTGCTAATTTCATAAACGGTCTTTTTCTGCCGGTAATATTTTTCTTTCTTTACAAAATAGCCAATAATGAATCCGTGATGGGACAATACAGAAACAACCACTGGCAAAATTTTATGCTCGTATCCGCCTCCATCGTGATTATGACTGCAACAAGTGTAAGTATCATCGGAAGCGTTATGGGGTGGTAGACTAAATCATGTCTAACAAAGATTCTGACTACCGTTTATCACTCCTCCCTATTATTTTTCGCAAAGCATTAGGAATTGGTTCATGGGTACAAGGTTCAATCCGCGAGGTGGGTGAACACGCAGAAGCACAAAGCTATCTTCAGGCACCGGGACAGGGTGAAAAAGCGTTAAAAATTACAGAGGCTGAGATAAGAAAAACCGCTAAAAAACTTGGGAAGCCTGTGACACATAGAGTCTATGCAGCAAATGAAAGATCCCAAAAGTTATTTATACAAACAAAGGGATATACACTCATAGGCACGGATGATGACGGTGCGCTCATTTTTGAAAAAGAAATACTCCCTTAAATACCTGTTTTCATCAAAACCCAAGCCGTACATCGCTCGCGACAGACACCAAAACCCCCTTCACCTGATATCGCTTTATACCTACTACAGGTACGAATATCAGGTTTTTCGAGTGTGGCTGAACAATATTCTAATTTCGTGGTACTTCCTTCTTCGCGCATGGCCCGAACTTCTTCTTGAGCAGTCCTAGATACAACCACCTCACCTCTTTGTGCAGCTAATTTTCTATTTAAAAAATCTACTTCATCATCCGTTAATTGAACAGTAGAGGAAGACCTTTGCGCCTTTGATCGTGGGTGTTTCATGGCTGTATAATACTGACATCTTCAATAAATAACAACAGGCAATCTGAGAGCTATATGTTTACTATATATATGGTCAGACACGCGGACATCCGGTAATTTTTGCATGGAGAACGATTCCTGCAATATGGGCTATCTTTATTTGGACTAGCTTTTTTACTGCCTCCACATAAGAAAGACCTTTTTCATCAACCGGACTCACATGAGAACGTACCGATTGAAATTTCACGATCTCAATTTCTGCATCTTTCATCAATGGTCCAGTAGCAAACACAGGACAATATGGTCTACCCTCTTGGGGACAAGCTGACATAAGCCCATAGTATAGCAAATATTGATCTCTTATGCACACTCCCAATTTGGATCGCCAAGCAGTGGATCTATTGTGTCAGATATTGCACAATCCGAGCACACCTTTTGCTACAAAACGACGTGGATTAAAAGTCTTTTCCTTACTAAATAATATAGCCAGAGCCAATGCGGTTCCCGCTGATAGTTCTCCCACCGTACTTGCAGCAAAACGCATAGCTTCAACTTGTTCGTCATTCTTTGGAATGTGTATTCGTGCTAGTGGACCGACAAAAAGGATATTCTCTGACACAACACGCGTACTTCTGGGTGTATCCAACCGATGATTTATATGTCTACTTTCCAAGTAGGGCGGAGTATCGCTTATATCTGGAAAATCAATCCCATTCGAAAACTGAATCGGGGGAGGATCAGCTGGCAAAAAATCGGGAGTCGCAACGATGATGCTAAACTGATCATCTGATTGTCTTTCTTCAATCGGTCTTTTATGTAGTTCTTTCATGTCTTTGCGTCTCCAAACACACATATAATACGACTATTATCGGATAAAAACAAAAAAACAAAAAATATGAAAACTTACCAACGCCAAGCGCTAACACGATACTAAACGTCTACGTTGTCTTTTTGGTATGCGGCCGCGTAGGTAAAAGACAACTTGGATTTCCTCCATTACGCGTCAATATTTTTCGTAAAGAGAAGTTTGGTAATAGAAATTGCCACTAGTCAATCAAAAAAAGTCGTATTATACTCTCTCGATATGGTAACTCCTCCTCCGACCGTTTTAACTACTTGTGAACGATTTCCTCATCAAAGAATGGTTGCACAGGCTGCAAGACCGCGATGTGAACACGCTCGTGCAAGACTCTGCGCACTAAGCGAAGTCACGAATATGAGAAGTTGTGTTTATCCTGATATTAAAGCAATCACACCTGATGACAGAAAACTACTCCATCACGAAAAACTCAATCAACTATAAAGGGATGGAGATAATTCCCTTTTTACATCCACTCATTCCACCACTGTTTTCGCAAGCTTCACAGCCTGAGAACGAAAAAATTTCTTTAACTCATCAAGTGTCAGAGGTGTCCGCATGCGCGGCAAAAACGTAAAATCTTCAACCGCCAAAAAATCTGATGAAATGAGCAGTGACTCTATATCCATGCGAAATTTTTCAGCAACTGCGGTACGTAAATCCCAAAAAGTAAATTTTTGTAATAAAAAATATAAATCAACGAAATCTTTGACTTCCTGACGCTGGGTGATTGTTTGGAGCTTATTGGTAGCAATATCGATGAGGCTATCTACTTTCAGATCACCTATGCGTCGACCTGAATCTTCAATCTGCGGATATGGATATTGAGCAAAATCAACTTTGAGTTTTTCTCCGTCCGGAAAATGCAAGATATATATAAAAACAGGATCAATTACACGAGCAGTAATACTACCGCTTACTCCTACTATATCTGATAGTATTTGAAATACTTGCTGACTATCCCAACGATTTTTTGAAAAAATATCAATATCTTCGCTTTCCCGATGATTGAGATAAAATGAAGAAAGCGCCGTACCACCAGTAAAATATCCCTGATTGGTAATATAGGGATTGTGACTTAAGGCGTCTAAAACAATTGCCTGCTTTTTGGTGAACTGAGGTATTTTCCCCATATAAGTAACTCAAATAAACTTTTAATTTTTGGGAATAATTGCAATTTCTCCCAATACTTTTTTACATCAGCAAGTTTAATTTTTTCTAGCGGTTCAGGACCATAATTTAACGTACGCTCAAGAATTTTAATGCGTCCAGCTTCGGTTTTTTCCAATTCTTTGCGATCGTAATCCCAGATGAATGCCATGTCGTAAGTATACCACACCACTATTACATCCGCTCAACGCGATGTGTCGCACGGTCTTCTACCACCATAGTATTTAAGATCGAGCAAAGAGCCAATTTATTTTCTGTTGATCTCTTACTCTCCTCGCCCTGCACTCATTCTGACACGTCCCTTCAAAATAAAAGCCATCTCGATTAGCCATATCAAGACAATGACCTATGGAGGGCAACGACGAATCTGCATCAATGCAAACAAAATGTTCTTTTCTTGCACCTCCTCCTTCTTCTTTCGCTTGCGGCACATATACTTCCCCTCGTTGTGCTGCAAGTTTTCTATTCAAGAATTCTGCTTGCTCTTCAGATAATGCAACGGTCGCAAGAGAATAGTGTAATTGCTTTGAAAATGGGTGCTTCGGAGGCATAATAGTATTTTATATCAAAATATTTATAATACGGCTTATTACTTTGGAGAGTTGGACTCTACCGTACCACACCAACAGTATCTACCAAAGCAATGGATAAACTACCTCGCCATCCAACCAATCCTCGCTTTAACACACCTGTGCGTAATTTTGGATCACCTATATTGAGTCGACAAGATGACACGGGGAAAATTTTTACAATCATACATGTGTTATATCAAACAAGTTATCGGATTGTCAAGGCGATCTAAACCAATATTAATTCCTCAAACAAGATAAATGCATTTTGACAAGCGCCAGTCACATCCTCTCAACCGTCTGAATTCCGAGAAGATACAACCCATTACGAAGAACTTGTGCTGTGGCTGCTGTAAGCGCTGTGCGGTGACCTGCATTCTCTCCTTCTCCTAATATCGTGTACTTGGCATAAAACGCATTAAAGGCTGAAGCAAGCTCAAAAAGATATTTGCAAAGCATGCTTGGAGCAAACGTGGCCGCTGAATCTGAGACAATTTGCGGGTAGAAATGGATGAGACGGGCGATGAGGCGCTCCTCGGGATTAAGATCGATAAGACTAATGTGACTCATAAGATTTATAGGACTCATTTGAGTCTGTGACTTTTGTAAAACGCTCTTGCATCTGGCGTAGGTGTAGAGAAGGTATGGGCCACTATCACCGTCAAAAGAGACGGAGTTATTTAGATCGAATGCAATTTCTTGATTGATAGAAACTCGAAGAAACGCATACTTTACGGCGGCCACCGCTGCCTTTTCTGCAATGTTTTCCTGATCTGATTCTGTATAGTTTGATTGATTAGTAGCTAGTATGTTCTTTATTTCCTTTTTCGCTTCGTCAAGAAGCCGCTCGCCCAAAACAACATTGCCACTTCTTGAGCTCATTTTGCCGCTTTTTAAGTTCACCCAACCATATACCAGATGATATTGTTTGTCTCGGGTATCTGGAAATAATTGAGCAAGCGCTTCGAACATGACGCGCGTATACCCATATTGCTCAGGGCCTAAGACGTGTAATACCAAATCAAGATGATATTCATCAAATTGAAGCCTGCCTAGCCCCATATCTTTTCCTTCATACGTCGGATTGCCTTCTGAACTGATAAAAACCCGGTTATGAAGGCCAACTTTCTCTCCAGCAAAAATTATAGCGCCTTCACTTTTTTCAAATATACCTTTTTCCAACCCTTCTAACACATATTTTTTTCCTGTTTCGTACACTTCACCTTCAAAGTAATAACGGTCGTAGTGAGTACCAACGCGCTTATATATGGCTTCAAAGTAGTCTAAGCTCCATTGTCGTGTCTCTTTATATAATGGATACACACTCTCGTCTTTGGCGTATATTTTAATATTTATATCTTTAATAGCTACTTTAGCCTCATCTGAGGCTTCAAACGCCGCAGAACCTGCCGCATAGGCTTTCCCTAAAAATTCAACTTTTTCGTGAATTTCTTTAACACGCATAGATTCAACCTGATCAGCAAACTCAGAAACGTTCATCAGTCCATACAATGCTTTCGCGATATGCATACCCACGTCTCCTTGATAATTGGCTCTGATAATCGTGTGCCCTGTGGCTTCCAAAAGACGAACCACACACTCGCCTGTCGTAATATTACGTAAATGCCCGATATGAAAGGCTTTGTGGGTATTGGGATGAGCAAATTCAACCATGATGGTCTTAACCTCCTTTAAAGAGCTCGTACCATAGCTCTCCTTGAGTTTTAGCACTTCAGAGACGCTATTGCTAAGACTAGCTTCGGTCAAAAAGATGTTTATAAACCCTGGTGTGACTACCTCAATGTGATCTATAGCCTGTAATACATATCGATATGCTGAATCACCTGATATCTTCTGATTATCTTTAATACTATTTAGATCTCCACTTATGCGTTCAATTATCAACTTTTCACTTTTCACTCTCTCCGCGACCTGTAGTGCGATGTCCATCGGTGACTTCTTGAGTTGCTTAGATAACTTCATCGCCACATTTGTGGTGTAATCGCCATTGGTTGGATTTTCTGTCATCACTACGTCAACACTGACATCGTTGACGCCAATGTCCTTAACAATTTTTTGAAATAACTGTTGGAGATGATTTTTCATAACATAAGTCGCTTAGGTCAATTAGGACACTTGCGCTGTTTAGGTAATTATCGCACAATTTTTTTAAACAACAATATCGATAGTTTCTGGATGCGTTTTATCCATCCAATAGATAGTCGCTTCTCCACCACAGAAACTCGTTGCTACATCAATGAATTCCTTGCTCGCACACTCCATAATCGATTTATTTACATCAAAAAATCCATCCATGATAAAAAAGCCATTGATTGTCTCATCGGTCATCTTCGTTCGCTCACACTGACGCCAGTTGAGGGCTCTGGTCGACAAATCGATATCATCACCCCAAACTAATTCACCTGTAAGCGCGGGTTTCGGTTTATCGCCACCGATTGGAAACCACTGTTCCCCACCCTTGGCTACAAATAAACGGAAATTACCCCTGAGCACATCTAAATTCTCCCCGCCAAACGGTGTGAGATATTTCAAGCTGATAGCGTTGTATATATTAACTATCGGATTGATATTAGGAAGTTGCCCGCCCTCAAGAACTCGCTTGGCTAATGCAATATGAGCCGGCCGACGTATTTCTGGATCTGTTCCAAATTTTTTAAATGCATCAAAATATATCGTTATGCGTTGATCTTGCCAAAACTGATCTAAGGTCACTGTTTCTCGAAGCGCTGCTTCTGTATCACGAAGTAACGTTAATGCTTCATCTTTTCCCTTCCTATTATCAAACCCTCTAATAATCGGTAATCCGATAATAAGAGTTGGTAATAATTCAAAAACTTCTTTTTCTACAACAAATTTCATATTAATTATCTTTCGTTGTCTTTTACCATAGCGGCCGCTAGTGTAAATGACAACATACGTACTAAATTAACTATTTTTTCCAACTTGATTAGCTAGTTTCATCTGTAATGAGTATACCTCAATAAATCCCGCAGAGGCATTGACGTTGTATTTATAGCCGCCTGACGTCGTAAATGAAGCATGGTGCATGGCGTACGGAGAGGTCATCGCAACGACTGTGGTCGTGCCTTTGTATAATTTGACCGTCACCTCTCCCGTCACCTTCTGATTTATCGTTTCATTAAAATTATTTATGGCAGACATAACTGGATCAAACCATTTCGCACCATAACAAAGATATGCCCATTTGATGTCAAGCTGATTTTTTAGCTCGTTTACCTCTCTTGTAGACACGTACTGCTCGAGCGCTTTATGCGCGGAAATTATCACATGGCCCGCTGGAAGCTCATACACGCCTCTATCTTTTAGTCCTATCAGACGATCTTCCACAAGATGAACCACCCCCACGCCATGCATGCCAGCTATTTTGTTAAGCATCATAATAAGCGACGCTAACTTCATCTTTTTACCATTTAATGCGGTCGGTATCCCCTTATTAAACGTTATTTTTATAAACTCCTCTGTATCGGGCGCGTTTTTAGCTAATGTATACGTCGTCAAAAACTTCTCCACCTTTGGAATAAATTGCGGATCCTCTATCTCCCCACCTTCCCACGTCATGCCCCACATGTTGTCATCCACACTGTACGGAAAATCCAAACTTGCAGGCACAGGAATGCCGTATTTTTGCGCATAATTAATTTCTTCATTGCGGTCCATGTCCCATTCACGAACCGGTGCAATAATTTTGATATCAGGATTAAGAGTCAACATATACCCTTCTAAACGCACCTGATCATTGCCTTTCCCTGTGCATCCATGCGCTATAGCGTCCGCTCCAACTTCTTTTGCCACCTCAACTGCCTTAGCGGTCGTAATCGCGCGGCCAATGGGAGTGGAGAGATGGTACTCACCCTGATAACTGGCATTTGCCTTAATACCCAAGGAAATATACTTTTGGGCAAACTCATCTTTGACATCCAAAACAATCGCTTTTTTCGCGCCAAACTTGAGCGCTTTCTTTTGGATAGCAACTAAATCATCATTCTGTTGCCCGAGATCCATGGTAAGCGTCACGACTTGCGCCTTATATGTATCTTGAATCCACTTGAGCATAACACTGGTGTCCAAACCCCCTGAATACAACAGCAGGACTTTCTTGACTTCACCCTTTTTGGCTTCATGTGATGCTACTTTGATATAATTTGTTTTATTTTTCATATTTATTTGTTATTAAATGTTTTATATGCGTGTTTAAAAGAGTAATACTACGGACTCGATCTGTATTTTTTCGTGAAAGCCATGCTTTATGTGCCGAAAGCTTCTTTTTGAGCTTTTTCAAACTTGTTTTCATACTGTTTTTCCCAGGAGACCCGTAGGATTTCGTACACGCAATAATCTTTTTGGGGTCAAGATCAAGTTTGTCGCTGCCCGCTTTCACCATCTTTTCTACAATTACTTTCGCTTCACGCATAGATATATGTTTCTCTTGAATAATTTGCTCCATCACCGTCGTCGCACCGATAAAGCCTTTGTGACACCACTTCTCCATAACGCCTGTGTTGATAATCAACGTCTCTAACACTCCTGAAAGAACGATTGGCGCAAGTTTGCATTCGTTGACAAGATCCATAATGATATACTTCGTCCATTGGGAATCGCGGTTGTAGCCAATAAAATTGCTCTTGCCCATAGACAACAAACTCACTAACTGCCCCTGAGCAAATCCTGCTTTGCCTTTAATCACTTCTAAAGGATCTGGATTTTTCTTTTGGGGCATGATGGAGCTGCCAGTACTAAACTGATCAGAAAGTTTGACCATCCCAAATTCAGGCATCGCCATGAGAATCAACGTTTCAGCAATAAGTGAGAGATGATTCATGAGAGAGACTACTTCAAAGCCCAAATCCGCTTCCGACTCCCAACGATTCGTAATTGCATCCATAGAATTGTGATCCGGCCCATCAAATGCGAGTAATTCAGCCGTCATTTTTCTATCTATAGAGAAGCTCGTACCATAAGACACAACGTTTCCAAGCGGGCTTGTGTTGTGTAATGGAAACCATGATTGAAAACGATCAATATCGCGAATAACCATGGATGCAAACCCTGCAAATGTATGACCCAGAGTCGTCACCATCGCATGCTGGTGATGGGTAAACCCAGCCATTGGCACTCCTTTATATTTATCTGCTAATAGAAGAAGTGTTTGTGATAAACCGATGCTGTTGTAAACAAATAAAAGTACCGTATCACGCACATACAGTTTCATATCAGTGACAACTTGATCATTTCTTGAACGCGCAGTATGAAGCTTGCCGGCCACCTCTATCCCCAATTTTTCCATCAACCATGATTCGATATTGGTGTGAACGTCTTCTTTGGACGGATCAAGAACAAATGTTTTACTTTTCTCGAGCTCGTTTAATTCATCAAGTATCTTTGCGGCATCAGCCGCAGGCATAATCCCTGTTTTTGCCAGCATGACACAGTGTGCTTTATTCACCCATACGTCGTACGGCAAAAGCGCCACATCAGCGGGCGGCACGCCGACCACATCGCGACCTGCAGTAAATGCTATAACTGCTTTTGTCGGCGCTGTATTAAATGCCGCACCCCAAAGTTTGTTTGTTTGTTTTGTTTTCATATAGATTCCTTTCGCACAAATCCACTCGATCTTCCCTTTCGCCTTAGCTACTATTCGTAGCGCGACTCGAGGAGCGATCTTTGGCGGATTGATCGGCTGCTAAACTCGTAAGACTCGTTAAGCAGCCATCAAAAAAACCGTCCGCTCGGATCTCTCCCGGTAAAGACCGAGAGAAGTCCGATAGGACGGTTCAAAAAACCATGGTGCCACCTATCTTCGCAACTCGTTTGTAGAAACAAATAATCTCGCTGTAAAAGCCTTGACAGCGAGCGAGTTGCCTCGTTTATGTTTCTTACTTTCCTTCGACAAGCTCAGGATTTCTTCAGAAACTGCCTCCCCATCTCGAATGGATCAAAAGCTATTCAATTGTTGCAATACTTTACTACAGGCTTTTGGCGTTGTCAATATATCAATTTTTCCATCATGTATAATAAACTCCATGAAGACTATTCGAGCATGCATATTCCCTGTTCTTTTTTTTCTCATGCTTCGTATTCTTTTCCTCACCAGTCTGCCTATCGTCAATGATGAGTCAATGTATCTTCACTGGGGAAACGACTTTATAACCTTCTGGTCTAATCCTAGTATGCCACTTTCTCTACAAGGCAAACAAGCGCTTACAGCACTTACACTAGGCATTGCACAAACAATGCCGATAGATCCGCTTGTTGCAGGACGACTCGCGTCAATTGTATGTTCATTGATCGGATTATGGGCATTTATCAGGGTAGCAACAAAGGTGCTACACAATACGTACGCCGTCTTTGCGACACTTCTTCTTTCAAGCAGTCCACTTCTTCTTTTTTTTGATCGACTTGCCCTGCCTGATTCTATCGTAGCGGCAAGTTATATGTGTGCGCTCTATCTCTGGTTACTGCTTACCGAAAAACCAACATTGAAAATGTCTATACTTTTGGGAATAACGATTGCAATAGGATGGTGGTATAAATCAACGGCACTACTTATCATTCCATCCATTATCCTTTCCTCGATCGTATATATGGTTCATAACCATAAACATAATCTCACACGATACATACTATATACTTGTGTATCATTGCTAACCGCATTTACAGGGTCCCTTGCCCTCATGTACACAATATTTTCCAATCGTATCGTACCACTTTCTCAAACTGGACATGTTTTTACTCTAACTCAATTACTTACCATTCCATGGTCAATTTGGCTACGAAATGTAGGCATTACTCTCCAAATGCTTTGTGTGTTTAGTTCTCCTTTTGCCTTTCTTTTTGGCATCCTTTTCCTATTCAAAAAGAAACTTACTATAACACAATGTATCATTTTTGTTTGGGCCATAGTCCCTATCATGATAGAGATTTTCCTCGCACACATCTATAACAGTCGCTATATGATCATCGCCATCGCACCGAGCATTCTCGTTTTTGCCATAGGACTTGAACGTATAAAGCAGTGGAAACGAACAAGTCAACTAATCGCCTTGTCCACAAGCATCATACTAAGCGTGCTACTCATCGCTCAACCGTTAACATTCTATCGCATCACTGCTGTACTCCCACAGGTTCACCGTGACCTTACCCAATACGTTGCCGGATGGTCATCTGGTTGGGGTGTGCAAGAAGCTTCTCACTTTTTGCAAAAAGAAATAGGGCTTCGTCCAGCAATTATTTTTGTACGAAACGACAGTGGAAACCCAGAAGACGGCATGTATGTGTATTTTTCTAAAACAAAACACATCAAAGTACTTCCAATAACGTACATAAACCAAGTAATTGCTTCCACGCCACGTGGTACTGAAATCGCCTCCTATTTCGTTTCTCGCGGCAATCAACTGGCGGGTATAGAGTCACGCCTCACAGAGCTTGTACGATTTACCAAACCCCTTGATACCGAATATGTTGGAATTTATAAACTGAAGATGCAATAATTTCGCTCATTGTGAGGGTAGTAATACCCATCTATAGCCGTGCTGACAAATAGTTGAAAATATATTATAAAATACGTATGGTGTTTGACTTCGACACGTATTAAAAGCGACTTGTCCGCAAGAACGAGGAGAAAGTAGTTGACAGTAGCTTGTTATAGTCGCATGCAATACCAAATATAATATGTGTCAATTATTAGTCCTACTATAAGCTCTTTATTCCACTTTATACCCTCTCAATACTCTCTCAGCCGTTTGTATCGCGCATTTGTATATTTTACCGTACTTTTAAAAACGTGAATTCCGTTATTTATACGCGCCAAAATAATTAATTAGAAACAATTTTTCGAAATATATCCCATAGTTTAAAACTATGTAACCTATAGTTTAGCTTCGATAGCCTCAAATTCCCGCATCTGATTTGACGCCTCACTCTCTATATTCTGTAATATATCTATGACCACATTTTTTACTTCGCAATCTACACCAAACCTTATTCATTTGGCGCAGCGCCACAAGGCGCAGAACACAGATATTGCTCGTTATAGCTATATTGTTTTACGAATTTATGTCAAATCTTAAAAGATATACTATAAGCCAAGCAACTAAGCTCTTTGGTGTTTCCAAAAGTACACTTCGACGATGGGTGAAGCTTGGGAAAATTCACACAACGATTGATCCACAGGGAACACATCTTTTTTCTCAACAGGAACTTGAGAATGTATTTTCTCGACGCGTCAATCCGGTCCCACAAAGTACAACCCGCAACGTGTCTGCCATGTTGACCATCCAGGAAGCCGCCATATACGGAAATATTTCGCCGAGCACATTGCGTCGTTGGGAGACTGCAGGTCTTATATCAACCCAGCGCACTGTGGGCGGCGCTCGAAGATTTCGTACGACGGATATCGATGCTCTCATCAATTCGCACACACTCTATCAAAAAGTATCATTACCTATCGGACCAGAACATGAATTGACAGCGCCACACTTCCTAAACGATGCCAAATTACTTACAAAAAAAGCTACCCCAATTCCAATAATTCCGATAATTCCTCTCGTCTCAGGAGCTGCGGGACCGGTGCTAACGCCAACAACCGTTCCACCAGCAATCCCGCCGCCACTGGCGCCAGCAATCCCAAATCCGGTCATTATACCTTCATCCCCTATTCCTGCCCCAATTCCTCAAAATTTTGTCAATCATTTTTGGCGATCTCCGTATGGAATTGTAATGCTCGTTGGCGTAGGACTTTTATCAGCTGCGGCTTTACTTTTACAAATTTATGGATTTACTGGTGGATGGCAACGAACGCTCGTATCTTTAGCAAAAGAAGGGACAATTGCAGTCGATGAAAAAACGCGCCAAGAAATGATAAAACAGGCACAGGTACTCGGTGCAAGTGGAAAAATCGGACCAACAGGAGTCACTGGAGGTACTGGTGCAACGGGCGCACTAGGCCCTACTGGATCAACAGGAGGCACGGGAACAGAAGGAACTATCGGTGAAAAAGGAGTTACAGGCGCAACAGGTACAACGGGAGGTATTGGCGCGAGTGGTACAACTGGATCTTCAGGACCCACTGGTTCCACTGGAACTGTTGGACCAACAGGCTCTACAGGGGCAACGGGAAATGCAGGGCCTACAGGCAGTACGGGAATAACTGGTTCAGCTGGACCGACTGGTATGACAGGAGCTACTGGTGCAACGGGAGCGACGGGCGATGCTGGCGCGAGTGGACCAACAGGTTCTACCGGTGCTACAGGAAATGCAGGACCCACCGGAAATACGGGTGCTACAGGAAATGCAGGACCCACCGGATCCACAGGGTCTACTGGTGCAACGGGAAATGCAGGACCAACTGGCCCTACTGGAAGCGCTGGAACTGGAGGAAATCTAGGACCAACAGGGTCAACAGGAACGACTGGTAGTACGGGTGCTACGGGAGAAATTGGTCCTACAGGAACTACAGGGACAACGGGACCAACTGGAAATGCGGGTCCAACCGGAAGCACAGGTTCCACAGGTAATGGTGGACCAACGGGAGTAACTGGTTCAACTGGGACTA
>CAYIBX010000025.1:0-14647 GCA_964361785.1 uncultured Gammaproteobacteria bacterium
ATGTTCATATCCCTTTAGTGTGCCTGATTATGGGGAATTACGCAACACGTCTATTATGGCACAATGTAAGTTCGTTTGAAATTGGGAAGATGCAACAGCTTCTTGCTCCACAACCCGCTTTTACTTATTTCGATATGAATCGAAAACCATCTGTATGGATATGTTGGATAAGTATTCCAATTCCTAATCCAGTAAGAATAATGTTTTGGATAAGAAGGCCCAAAATGACAAAAAGTATTCCATATAAGCTGTGATGTAGTTTCAATTCAAAGACTCTGAGTTCTGTTTTCTTGATTATATTGATACAAAAATATTCCCAAAAATATGCGAGGATTATTCCAAATATTGCAGAAAGTATTATTGTCACTCTGTAATTATATCAACAGTTCGATGATAGTACGACCAGAAGCTAGTCCTCCTTCGCCAAGGCTTCGGCAGGACATAAGAAACTGTATTTCCTCGTGCCTCGGAAACAGTTTCTAATGCAGGCTCGGAAGGAATCGAACCTTCAATAGAGGTTTTGGAGACCTCTGTTATACCATTTAACTACGAGCCTATGGGTAAGTATTATACCAAGTATTACATCCACAATAAAGTATATTCGACTATTGACCAAAGTACAGCGGCCGCAGTAAATTAGTCAAAGGGGAGGAATGCAACGTATGTCTATAAAAGATGCAAATATGATAGGTGCGAGCGTAAAAATTAAAAGAAGTGCTCATCCATACGCGAAAATACAGTGGAAAAAAGCGTCTCAATTATTTGAGCGATTACCTGTGCAAGAAAAAGATCAAGGTACGCGGCCCGCCATGAAGGAGATATTACATTTTTTAGCGGCGGTTGGTGTCGTAGGCATGGTCATTGCGTTTCCACCGATTATTACTGGAGTGGCCGCCTTTGTTCGACTTGGGAAGCGAGATTATAGGAGTTGGGGTATGCGTCGTGCGCTCCATCAGTTAGCAAAGCAACACTATGTAACGATTAAAGTATTGCCCGATGGGAGTACGACCGTGAGGATCACGAAACAGGGGATGATGAGAGCGCTATCGTATCAAGTAAATTCGATGCAAATATTTCCACAGAAAAAGTGGGATGGTCGGTGGCGAGTGGTGATATTTGATATTGAAGAAAAGCATCGTCGGTTACGTGACATTTTTCGTATGCGTTTGGTGCAACTGGGTCTTTTTCGACTGCAAGAGAGTGTGTTTGTATCACCATATCCATGCTTTGACGAAATAGAATTTTTGAGAGAATTGTATGGTGTCGCTTTCAGTGCAAAGTATCTTTTGGTACAAAATATTGAGGATGATCAGGTCCTACGTTCTCATTTTGAGTTGCCTACCTCTTGACCAAAATACAGCGGCCGCAGAAAGTTGGTCAATGGGGTAGAAGTAAATGTGTTGAACGTGGAGTAGGTGTTGGAGTTGGTAAAGATTGATGAGAGATGAGAGATGAGAGATGAGAGATGAGAGATGAGAGATGAGTGCGGAGTGATGTTATAGAAGTTTTACGGTTGTGATTGCTTGATCAAAGACTGTTCCAAACCCTGCGATGAAGACATCTAGATTTTTGAATTTGTTGTAGAAGATGAGTTTATCTATCTTCGTCCCGTCTTTTTCTGATGCGTCGTGATAAAGGGTAGCGGAAAGGGTGGCGCTGCCTGATGCGCTGACGATCGTGAGTTTTTCCATTTGATCTGCCTCTAGCGGCACGCGTGGAATATCTTTTTGGCAGATGATGATAATGCTGTCTTCTTGTTTGTCAGTATCAGTCAGTATCGTGCCGCTTGTCGTACTCTCAAGGCGTTGTAAATTCGATGGGTGTTGTAACGATATACCACAGAGGTCACTGGTGTACGTGATGAGGGTGATAGGTGGTGTTGGGGTGGGAGAGAGGGCGATTGATTTTTGAAGATCAGGAGTGATACGCATTGACTTACCGATATTTACACCGACAATGAGCGCTGCAATGATTGCAAGAATTGCGATAAAAATCAGAGTGTTGCGTTGCATACTATAAAACTCAATCAAGTTTATTCGTCTCTTTGTGCTCTGTGTGCTTTTTGCACTTTTTGCAGTATTTGGAGAGAAGGAGTTTCGTCTCGGTGTTTATTTTATTGCGGCTCGTCATATAGTTCTGGCTTTTGCAAACCGTACAGACGAGAGCCAAGAGTAATCGTTGATCTTTTTTTGCCATAAACACATTATAGCGTATCAGCGGATCTTACTCAAGAAGTTTATTGGAAACGAGTGCACTTGCCATTATTGAAGCCATGTATAAGCGGCCGGAATCAGAGTAGTGGATGTGGTCACCGCCATTGATATAGCCTAATTTCCCATTGCCCGAGCTATCCAGTGTCGGATGAAACGCATCAGAGAGTGGCAACTTCTGACTTTTGGCGAATTTGACGGCATTGTCGACATAGGATTTGATGATTTCGACTTTTCTCTTTTTTTCTTCAGCGCTAAAGTTTATAAATGGTGCTCCATCGCCAAATACATTCCAATTCGGTGCTATGGTAGCGGCTACCATAATTTTTGTCTCTGGTAATTGCTGTTTTATCGTATCAACCATCGCAGCAAGCTGAAGCCAGTGTTTGGTAAGTGCTCCTTCATCATAGGAGTACGGGTTATAGCCAAAACTTTCGACAATGATAACATCTGGTTTTTGAGAAATCACAGAAGGACGTGGAACTCCTAAATATGTGTATCCATTGGTAAGCCTATGAAGGCCGGAGTCTATATTTTCAGCCCCCACACCGTGATTGATGATCGTAAATGTGGTAGTGGGATAGGTAGCGCGGAGTTTATTAGCGAGTCCTGAGGCTTCTGGACCAAGCGTATCAATCATACTGTCGCCAACGAGTGATATAGTCATTGCCGACTTTTTCGTTTTGTGTGTGGCTGGAGTAATCGTTGGTGTGGGAGACAGGGGCTGGTCAGTCTTTGGCTGAGGCGTGGTGACGACTTGTATACTTGGTGCCGGTTCAACGATAGGTGGTTCTATCATTGTCATCGCACCGAGAATATTTAATCGAGTCGATAAAAGATCACCAAATGTCATAGCTGGTGGAGTTTCTACATAGGTAAATGTAGAGATGACTATTGGATCGTCGGGTACTGGAGAAAGAAATCCGCTTTCCGCATACACGCGAAAGGAGAGAGATAAGAAAATTCCAATACAAAATAATACGAACCAACGCATATCTTTATCATACGCAAAAGAGAGGTATTTATCTATGTATAAACGATTGAGGAATAAAATATATCATCATGCTAACATGCTAACATGGTAGCATGATGAAGTAGTGATACAGAGAACGAGATAGAGCATGGTTTATCAATTGATTGCATGAGATAATAGATGCATGAATTGGATTGTCGTTGGATTTCTCATGTTTGCTTGTTCAGTCCCTGCATACCTTCTCATTCGTAGAGCTACGATAGTAGGTATGCCGTTAGCAATACAAAACCTAGCATGTTTTTTAGTTCCGCTTCTTTTATATATTCCGTTAGCTACGTATTCCCGAACGCCGTTAACTGTTACTGCATATCAATTGATCATTTTAATAATGAGTGCAGTTCTCTTTAGTTATTTGGGAGCGAAGTTTTCGCTTTTAAGCATGCAATATGCTCCTAATCCTGGATATAGTCTGGTGATATCAAAAAGTTATGTGGTGTTTACAACGCTTTTTGCCATTATATTTTTTCATGCGACACTATCCTTTCAAGCAGCGATAGGAGTAGCGTTCATTGTGGCATTTTCCGCGATAATAATGATTGACCCGAAGAAAAAACAATCAAGTCACACTCGTTCAATTTGGTTACCACTTACCATGGCAACATTTTTTTGTTGGGGGATGCTGGCGGTTGCCTCGAAATACCTTCTGGATATCGGTGTGCCTATTTATACTCGATTAATCTATATACTTGCTATCGTAAGCATTCTTATCTTCGTTGATATGAAAAAGGAGCGTGTGACGATAACGAGAATGTCATTGCAACAATGGGTGTTATTTGTGGCGATCGGTGTTTTATTTACAGGATTTAATTATTTTATGCAGTTGGGATATCAAGTTGCTCCAAATATCGGATATATTAACGCAGTGAATGCTGCATCCATTGCTTTTGTGACGGTTGGAGCAACAATACTTTTTCATGACGAATTTAATATTCGAAAATTTGTAGGCGTCATCGGCGTGATCGCTGGATTAGTTTTGTTGGTCTTATGAGTGATATTTATTATCCTGTAGCACATCGGTCGCAAGAGGAGATTGACGCATTGAAAATGCGATATGAAACGTTTGATGCAAACGTTATCCCATTGGTGATGAACACGCATGGATTTACGAGTGTTTCTTGGGAAAAACCTACGACGTGGGGCACATCGCATGTTATCTATATTGTGACAGTGAAAGAACAAAAAGAGCCGCTTATTCTTCGTGCAAATATTGGAGGAATCTCTGAAGGGATGATGGTCGTTGAACAGCTTATTTCAAGAGAAGCAATAAAATTGAATATTCCTGTTAATGAAATTTTTGTTGCTGATATATCGCGAAAGCAATTCCCTTTTGATTATCAAATACAAAAGAAATTAAAAGGTATGGATATAGAAGATCATTTTCATGGAAATCACAAAGAGTATGACAATATATCTTTTGAGATCGGAAAATATGTGGGAATGTGGGGGAGTATAAAAATAAGTGGATTTGGAAGGTTTGAGAATTCACTCCAAGGTACAAAAAAGTCTATGTATGATTATATTATCGTGAGGCTGGATGAAGACATTCGATTTTTGGTAAATGCAAAATTATTTGATATTAAAAAGGCTACTGTCGTGAGGAAATTATTTGATGAGTATAAAGAGCCGATAAATAATGGGGGAGTCTCGACACTTGTTCACCATGACTTGGCGGATCACAACATTATGTTTGATGGTGCGCAGACGATTACCGGCATATTTGATTGGGAGGCGGCAGTTGCAGGGGATCCGGTTTTAGATCTTGCGAGTGCGCCTACATGGAAAACGCATTTCCCTCGGGAAGAAAAGATGATAGAGGGATACAGGTCTGTTCGCGATCTGCCAGAATATTTTGAGGAAAAAATGAATATCTACAGACTTCGTACAATGCTTTGGAAAATGGTATATGCACTGCGCGCAGGAATCCTTAATCAGGAGAGAAAAAAACGCTTTGTGCTATCTCTTACACCATTTAACATTATTATTTGAGCCCAGTGAGAGAATTGGACTCTCCTCTAGGTCTTACCAAGACCTCGTTTTACCGCTAAACTAACCGGGCGATGAATGATATTGTATCATAGCTGAATATTTCTTCGCGCATGGTTTTTTGAAACGTAGCGACTAATATATATATCATGAAAAAAATATTGGTGACTGGTGCGTTTGGACTCGTAGGCTCTGACCTTGTGCCTGCATTGCAAAAAAAGTATGGCAAGCGAAACGTGTTTGCCCTTGGGAATAAGACGATTCCCAAAGATTTTCATGGTCAATTGGTGAAGGGAAGTGTCGTCGACAAAGTATCTTTAGAAAAGATTGTTAAAACCCACAACATTACCGAGGTTTATCACTTGGCAGGACTTCTTTCTGTCGGTGGAGAAAAAAATCCTGATTTGGCATGGGATGTAAATGTACAGGGCCTACGTACTGTATTGGAATTAGCACGCGATTTCAAACTTCGTGTTTTTTGGCCGAGTTCCATAGCCGCTTTTGGCCCGACGACACCCAAAATAAAAACACCGCAATACACGGTACTTGAACCTACTACTATCTATGGCGTGACCAAAGTCACAGGAGAGTTATTATGTCAATATTATTTCTTGCGATGGGGGGTAGACGTTCGATCCTTGCGATACCCAGGCCTTATTGGTTATCAGGCTCCTCCTGGAGATGGGACTACCGAGTACTCTGTGCATATTTTTTATGGATTGTTAAAAGAAAATAAATACAGTTGTTTTTTAAAAGATGATGCGCGACTTCCGATGATGTACATAGACGATGCGATACGTGGGACGATTGCGCTTATGGGTGTGCCTAGTAAAGACATTTCGATTCGGACAAGTTATAATTTTGCAGCGATTAATTTTACGCCGAAAGAGTTGGTGGCGGAAATTATAAAATTACATCCAACATTTGTCTGTGCGTATAAACCAGACCCCATAAAACAACGGATTGCTGAAAGCTGGCCGCAGTCCATTGATGATGCAGTTGCAAAAAAAGATTGGGGTTGGAAACCTGAATATGATTTGAAAAAGTTAACACATGTCATGATTGAAGGATTAAAGAAAGTCGCCTCTTCGGCGACCCGCCGATGAGGCGGGAAAGGAAATTATGAATCCATTACAACAGTATTTCGACACGATAGAGGACATGAAGGCGAAGGGATTGTACACGCCTGTGCGCGTGCTCGAATCGCCGCAAGGATCGTGGATTACGATTGATGGAAAACGTCTTCTTAATTTTTGTTCCAATAATTATTTAGGATTTGCGCAGGATAAACGAATTGTCAAAGCAGTGATTAAAGCAGTCAAAAAATACGGTGTGGGAGCGGGAGCGGTGCGGCCTATTTCCGGCAACCTTACACTGCACATGCAGGCAGAAGCGGCACTCGCCGCGTTTAAAGGAGCAGAAGCAGCGTTTTTACTTCCGGGAGGGTTTATCGCAAACATCGTGGCGATTTCTACCATAGTCGGCAAAGAAGACATCGTAATTTCTGATGCACTCAATCACGCAAGCATTATCGACGCAATCAAACTTTCTCAAGTAAAAAATAAATTTATCTACAAACATAATGATATGTTAGATTTAGAACGAGTGTTAACAGAGGCAAAAAAAATTGCTGATGGCCATATCATGATGATTGCAACAGACGGCGTCTTTAGTATGGATGGCGATATTGCAGATCTTCCCAACATCGTACGGTTAGCCAAAAAATATGGCGCTATCACGATGGTTGACGATGCACATGGCGAAGGGGTGCTTGGGGATGGCAAGGGAATTGCGCACCATTTTCATCTTGAGGGTAAGCTGGATATAGAGGTTGGCACGCTTTCAAAAGCATTTGGCGTGTTGGGCGGGGTGATCACGGGCAACAAAGAATTGATAGAGTATTATCGGCAAAAGGCAAGACCGTATTTATTTTCCACAGGATTGTCTGTAGCAGATGCGGCAGCAGTCGTAGAAGGAGTGCGAATTCTTTCTGCATCAGATAAATTGGTCAAGAAATTGTGGAACAATGCCAAGTATTTGCGTACGAAATTTATCCAGCTCGGATTTAATACAGGAGTCACCCAAACACCTATCACTCCAGTCATGATCGGTGATGAAAATAGGGCAAAAGAGTTTTCTTTGCAGCTTATCAAACTTGGTGTGTTTGCTACACCTATCAAATTTCCGATGGTCTCTCTTGGCAAAGCGCGCATACGCGTGATGCCATCAGCTACGCATACGAAGAACGATTTGGATATTGGACTTAAAGCGTTTAAAACGGTGGGGAAAATGTTAGGAATTATTTAATTTTGGGATTTATAGTATTCATCCCATGCATTCATAAAGCCTGTGTAGTCGATGACCGATATTTTCCCATCACCATTTAAGTCACCTTTTTCTATGTTATTGAGCCACCAATATTCCATAAATAAGACATAGTCAATGACGGTCACGGTGCCACTGTTATTGAGATCAGCAATATTTGGTGTTGGATTTGGTGTGGGTGATGGAGTAACCCCGAGAGCAGGAGTTGCGGTCACGATTCCTGTCGTGATGGTGCTGCCAGTAGCAGAGGCGAGAGTATTGGTTGATTTGCCAAGGGCTGCTACCTGTGTGGCGCTGGTAAAGGCAATGGATGATTGTTTATTGGCAAGTGTCTTTACTGTCCATGTCCCTATTATCTCAGAGCCTTTAAACGGGTTTGTCGGCGGGACACCGAGTGTTACTGCTATCGAGCCATTGGTATGTGTTTCGGGAGTAAGCACTACAAGTCCGGTTTGTGGGGTAAAACTAAGTATTTGGATAGCAGTTGGATCATACGTCAGGTGAAGTTCTGCAGCAGCAACAGTGTCGTCATTTGTATTGATAGTAGCACCCACAGAGAACGTTTCTTCAACAGTGGCTTGTTTACTCGCAGGAGAGAGTGCTAGGGTAGAGCCCGTGTTGGATGCTTTGGAACGGATATCCTGAGAGTTTTGCATAAATATAAGTCCTACGCCTAACCCGACGATCATAATGAGTATTGCAAAAAGTATAGGGAGTATTGATTTGCGGCGCGCAAAGGATGCGTGATGGTGAGAAGTTTTTTCTTCAGCGGCATCTGCAGGAGGTGGCGTGACGATGACGCCATCTGTTGTTGTATTGAGAGGATCTTTTGATGCTGACTGTGACTGTTCGTCCATAGAGTATTAGGTCATTTTTCTATATAATTATAGTAGCATTATTTCTGCACTTTGCAAGTACGAGATTATCGTTTACCGAGTTTGTCATTTATCTTATAGACAGACGGTTGACAAAAGAGGGGAAAAGTGTAAATATGAACTGGAAGTAGTAAAATTTAAGACTTGCAGTAGAAATATATGAACTTAATAACGTTATATCAAATGAAACAATCTGTGTTTACAAGAGCGAGTCTGGCACAGATTTATCCGGAACTAGAAGAAAGACAAATGACAAACGCCTTGTATTATGCGGTTAAAAATGGACAATTGACAAAAATACGACGCGGATTTTATGTGAAACCCGGATATGATAAGCAGGAGTTGGCCTGTAAATTGTATCCACCAGCTTATGTAAGCACGGACACAGTATTATTTGAAGCGGGAATAATTTTTCAATTAATGAGTGAAATAATATGTTTGTCAAGAGTGTCCAGAGAGGTGGTGGTGGACCAACAGACCATACGATATCGAAAAGTAAAGGATATGATATTGACCAATCCCATGGGAGTGAAGAATGATGGAATAAAATCGGTAGCAAGTGTAGAGCGAGCGGTACTGGACACATTATTTTTAGATGGACAACGGCATTTAGACAATGTACGGCCAATTCATTGGGATATGATAGATGCATTATTACCGATGTATCACAATCAGGCATTATATGAGCGAGTAAAGAGATTGGAGAACTATGCAAAAGACGACAAGTAAGGCAGAAATACACAGAGGAAAATTGGTGAGAATATTGAGTGAAATCTATCGTGACCCAAGACTCGCCAAAGCACTGGGATTCAAAGGCGGGACGGCGGCATACTTATTTTACGAATTACCCAGAGCGTCGGTGGATTTGGATTTTAACTTGTTAATTCCAGAAGAGCAGGGATATGTATATGAGATGATTGCAAAAATATTACCCAAATATGGTGAGCTCATCGACACGACAATCAAACACTTCACACTATTTTTCTTGTTGAAGTACGAAGTGGGTGGGTGGAAGATAAAAATAGAAATTTCGCGAAGACCAATCGCCGCGAAATATCACATCATGAATTATATGGGGGTGGAGGTGCAAGTGATGGTGAAGGAAGATATGGCAGCGTGTAAGCTAGCGGCTTTGCTGACGAGAAAAGAAATGGCGATGCGCGATGCGTTTGATCTGTGGTATTTTTTGCACAAAGAGTGGGAGGTTAATGCAGAATTATTTCAAGCGCAGACTGGATGGGGACTAAAAGAAGGATTGGAGAGAGCAATTGTGGTGGTGGAACGATTGCAAAAAAAGGAGTTGCTCCAAGGGGTGGGGGAACTACTGACCGGGAAGCAGAAAGATTGGGTCAAAGAGAAGCTAAAAGAAGAATTGTTGTTTTTGTTGCGATTACAGTTGGAATCGGGGTAGTAGGAATCGAATCATTTTCCAAAATCTCCCACCACTATACTATAGTCGTATATATCCACTTTACCATTTTTGTCTATATCAGCTAAGATAAAGCCAGAAGATCCTGTTTTCCCAAAGCTAGAAACAAGCGCGGCAACGTCCAGGAAAACTGGAAAAAAGTCTGCGGTATCTATTTCTGTCCAACCCCAGTTATTTGCCGTAGTTTGCAAGTATGGCGTTGTAGTTAACTAGTTCCTAGTTCCTAGTTTATTAGGAACTTTTATGTTATAGTGAAGAGAATGAAGACAAGTCAAAAGATAATAGAGTATATTCGGGAACACAGACAAGTAACTGGGCAAGAATTGACGGATTATTTGGGTATTACTGATCGTGGTGTACGAAAACAATTATTTACCTTACTTAAACAGGGAATATTGACTAAAAAAGGTCATCCTCCGATTGTTTACTATCAAATTAATGATTCCCTAAAAGAACGTACGAAGTCTAGTGGATTGAACAAGCGGATTATTGGGATTATAGATAAAAACTACTTGTTTATTACCCCGAGGGGGGAAAAACTGGTTGGTTTGATTGGCTTTGCATCGTGGTGTAAAAAACAAGACCTTCCACTTGAGAAAACTGCTTATGAATATGTGGCTATGCTCGAGAAATTTGCTCAATATAAGAAGAGAGGATTTATTGAGGGTCTGGCTAAGTTGCGTGGCACTTACCCTCAAGTTTTTTTGGATAGCTTGTATTATCTTGATTTTTATAGCATTGATCGTTTTGGTAAGACAAAACTGGGTCAACTACTGCTGTATGCCAAGCAAAGTCAGCAAACTGCTCTGATGTCCGAGTTGATTGATGCTTTTACTTCTACGATTGAAAAACTGATCAAATTGAAGGGTATTACGAGTGTTGGGTTTATACCTCCAACGGTCAAGCGACAAGTACAGTTTATGTCGGTACTCAAAAAGAGGTTACGGCTTAAGCTCAGATATATTGTGATCCAAAAAATTAAATCGGAAGTTGCTATTCCACAGAAAAGTTTGGGTAAATTGGCTGACCGTATCGAGAATGCTAGGCATTCGATAGTAGTGAATGATAAAAGTAGTCACAATAATATTTTGCTGATTGACGACGCTGTGGGAAGTGGGGCAACGCTGAATGAAACAGCGAGACAGATGCGAGAGAAAGGAATAGTGGATGGAAAGATTATTGGACTTGCAATAGTGGGAAGTTTTAAAGGATTTGATGTGATTAGTGAGGTGTAGGAGTACTTACTTTCCAAAATTCTCTACTACTATACTATAATCAAAAATGTTGACCTTACCATCTCTATTGATATCCGCAGGGGAGAACCCTACCGATCCAGTTTTGCCAAAGTTGGACACTAGAAAGTTCACGTCATAGCTATCTACATGACCATCTGGAGTAGCGCCTCTACTGCTTGCTATATCTCCCTGTAAAGCTGGTTTTTGGGTAGGGTAGGGCGTGTTTGTAGATTTGGGTACGTAGGTAGGTGATGGTTTTGGAGTTGCGGTGGAGGCCTTTGTGGGAGTGGGGGCAGCACCAATCACAAAACGATCGTCGACAATTTTTCTTTGGAGGCTGGTAGAGTTACAGCCATCAGCAACGAGTTCCCAATAATATGTTCCGGTAGTAAGATTGTTGATTGTATAGCTATTTTTATTGGTGACCGATTCGTTGACAAGGTATGCAGAGGCCAATACTCCGGCGGTATTAAATTCTCCAACGGAAGAGACGATCAGATAAACAGCGTCGTTATTGGTTCCTTTTTGCCAGGTGAGGGTTGCATTGGCGCCGCTTACGGTCACGCTTAGGATAGAAGGGGAGCTCACCCAGCACGATGAACTGTCAGATAAGACTGCCTTTAGAGCGGTTAATTTATATGGCTTATCTCGTATTTCTTCCCAATTGGAAATATTTATAAAACGGTTATTGCGAAAATTTAATGAACCTTTTAACGCGCTCACATAACTTTGATAATCGCCAGCGTAGGTGTTCCATTCGGGAGATGCCCACTGTGCATTATTCACTTTGTTTAATGTGGTCGTTAATCCAGAAAAATTTTGAGGATTTCCAGTAACCGAACCGTAAAAACTCCAACCAGGATTAGCATATGTGCTTATTGCTCCATCAGTCGTTGGGAAAACGAGTCCTGAAGGAGCTGGATTGGGTGAGATGTCAATTCCTCCTATATGGTTAAAAATTTTACTGCGGGGAATGCCGGTGTCGTATGCTAGCTTGTCGAGTTCGTTGCTGTAACGTCTTATGATTTCATTAAGATTTGAAGATGTAATTCCTCCGGGAAGTCCTAATGTATTGACTGCTGCATAGCCAAGTTGCGTTGAATCTGTCAAACCCTTTCCGGTAGATGTGCCATTTTTGTAGTAGTAATAATTGCCACCAATATCAGTTTCTACGCCGAGACTAATTCCTCCCAACAACCATTTTTTGTTAGCTGGAAGTTTTTGATACCAGCTTACGATAATTGGTAACAAAATCTTGAGTCGTGTTTTGCTGTCTTCGATAAATGTGCGACTGGCTAAGTTAGGGTGAGGTGAGACTTCAAATTCAGATCCCCAGTTTCTCCAGGCTTTGCTCACTGCACATAAATTACTGTTACATGTCCATTCAACATTACTCGGATTGTTATAAAGATCAGGCCGACCATCCCACCACTGAAATCCGTCAAGAGCAATAAAAAGAGGTATATTTTTTGTCTGTGCTGTACTCAATAGGTTGCGTAGGGATTGTTGCATGGTGTTAAAGTCATAAGTTTGTCTGTTGTAATAAAATAAGACACCAACCCCAAGCTTTCGTTGATTTGTACCAAGTGATCCAACTTTCGTCACTATTTCGTCTATTCCTTCGGTAAAACTGCGGTTTGGAATAGCCATATTCCAAAGCATGGAACAATCGGAGGGAAGACAGATGTCAGGAGCCTTGCGAACGAAAATGTACTGAGGATCAATAGCTTGGGCAAAAATACGAGCAGGAAATAACGATATTGATATCAATGTTATGAATAAAGCAAATATTATTTTTTTCATACTCATTTTCCATAACTTCCCACCACTATACTATAGTCAAAAATGTTGACCTTGCCATCCCTATTGATATCCGAAAGGATAAAGCCTGTAGACCCCGTTTTCCCAAAGTTAGACACAAGGGCGTTTACGTCATAGCTATCTACATGTCCATCTGGAGTAGCATAGCCTTTACTGTTTGCTATGTCTCCCCGAAGAACTGTAGGTGTGGAGGAGGGTCTTGGCGTATTGGTTACCCGTGGTACACTTGTCACAGTAGGTCTTGGAGTACTGGTGGGGGCTCTTGTGGGAGTGGGAGAGGCAGTTACTACCGATACAAATTTACCTTTATACCTATATGTTTGCCAAGTGTAGCCTCTGCTTTGATCTTCAAGAGATGAGTAACAAGTACATCCGTTTGTGGCGGTGCACCCCTCATATATTCCACGCTTGCCTTCATTAATATAAACATCGACATTAGCCGAGCTTACTGTGCCAAATTTATCACCGGCAATTGCCCATCCACCAGGTGCAAGACATATACCCTGTCGTGCTGGTAATCCCATCGAATAATTATTTGCTAGGAAAACTGGAAAAAAGTCTGCTGTATCTATTTCTGTCCAACCCCAATTAATCCCATCCCAAGAATAGTTGTACACACCATGTAACACATTTACAAAAAATCCTTGATGATTGCCTATTGGGGCATTAATATATTTAATGTCCGCTGGTGACTTATTGTCATTAATTTTTATTGGGGCTCCAAAATGTATTCCATCCCAACTTTTAACCAAAAATGATCCTCTAGAGTTCCAATTGTCCACTGAATCATAATAATAAAGCCAAATTTCTCCACCTCTTACCAATGCTGACGGATGACCGACTCCATATACATCAGTTGCGAATGTTGCCAGATTAGTCCAGTATTTCCCATTTATTTTTTCAATACCATACTTTGCTACCATCAGCGGATTAATTTTTATCACCGGTGTTGGTGGTTCATTTTCATTAGCAAAACGATATTGACTTGTCCAAATATCTTCATTGTATTTTTGCCAATTAATCCCATCGTCACTAAAGGCCACACAGGTTTGGGTAAATGGATCTGGGGTGATCTTTGCTCCATCACTTCGTCTAAATACCATTGGAGCACATTCATAGTACATGAGGTACTTTTCTGCGCCTCCTGCTAGTTGTGCAAAACTATGTTTAATAATGGTTGGTGAACAAGCATGACTCCAATCATCACTTAGTTGATTGCTTAGCAATGGTGACAATACTCGTTTTTGGTCAAGTGTTTTCACCCCATTACTATTAAATATAGTCAAATAAATTGCATCATGTCCGGCGTACGGATCACCTGGTATACCTCCACCACAAGTATAAATTTTAGTTTCTCCATTATCCTCTTTGAGTACTGAACCTGAATAGTCATATGTTTTATCCCGACCAATTTCCCAAGCTCGAGTAGGATCGGTAACCTCAAAGCCAATTTCTTTGATGGCAAATACAGAAGGTGTATATTTGAGGCACAGAAAAAAAACGAGGAAATAACAGAGCGTTTTGAATAAACATCGATTCATATTATATATGGGTCTAGAGTACTTTAGAGCGGATTTTCTCTAAAATTCTTGAGCAAACTCTGATACATATTTTGCTCACGATAGTTCCACCGATATTCTGACTCCTTTAAGTGTACCAAAAAGTTTTCTTTTTTTATACCGTTAAAGCTCCAAGCTTAAATCCCCGGCCGTAAGGCCGAGGGATGGAGCGATCCC
>CAYIBX010000026.1:0-13547 GCA_964361785.1 uncultured Gammaproteobacteria bacterium
TGAATCCGGATAACGCTTGCACCCTACGTATTACCGCGACTGCTGGCACGTAGTTTGTAGGTGCTTATTCTCCCCGCCTCGATGGCGGGGCAAAAGAGGTTTACGACCCGAGAGCCTTCATCCCTCACGCGGCGTCGCGTGGTCAGGCTTTCGCCCATTGCCAACGATTCCCAGTTGCTGCCATCCGTAGATGTATGGCCCGTGTCTCAGTGCCATTGTGGGGGGTCATGCTCTCACACCCCCTACTCGTCGTCGCCTTGGTAGGCCTTTACCCCACCAACTAGCTGATAAGTGCAGGGCCGCTCCTTTACCGTCCTTGCGAACTTTGACCTTGCGGCCTCATGCGGTATTACCCCGTCTTTCGACGAGCTGTCCCACAGTAAAGGGTACGTTCCCTGCTTCTACTCACCCGTCCGCCACTGATCTATTTTTCTCTTGCGAGAATTACTTTTCCGTTCGACTTGCATGCTTAAGGCACGCCGCCAGCGTTCATCCTGAGCCAGGATCAAACTCTCAAAAAAACTGACGTAAGGACGCATTTGACTGCTGTACTTACATCAATAAAAATCCTATCACCATTCGATTGTTAAAGAGCAAATTCTTATTTGCGCTTTAACCCGCCGATAAACGCCCTTCGAGCCGCGCTACGTATAGTAGGTAAGGCGAGAAGTAAGTTGTGGCTGGGTCAAAGAACTTACAAAGAGCGAATCACGTCTCATCGGCGGATGTCCGAAAACGGACAAAAAAGCCCCGCCATGCGGGGTTTTATAAAACTCCTGAGGCGAAAGCATTTAGTCACTCATGTACTTTCCTATTATAGTGAGGTTTATCCTGGCCGTCAACAGGGGCAAACATCAACACGGCAAATGCAAAGCCACTCGCAAGAAGCGCCCCTCCGATAACATCAGAAAACCAGTGGTGACCTAAATATATTCTACTTACTGAAACAAACAATACATATGATACCAATAGAATACCCAGCAACAATTTTTTTCGCAAAAAAAAGAACGACAAGATTGCTAAAAATATTGCCCGCGCTGCATGGCCCGAAGGATAGGAAAATTGTTCGTTTATGTAATTTGCAGGGAAAATACTGGTCGGAAGTTTGATCATTGAAAACGGGGGCGAAGGATGATGGACGATAGATTTTGCATACAGTTCAATTCCCACAATACACAAAAATGCAATTGGAATACTCATGGCATACCAACGATATTTTTTAAATAAAATGATTGTCAAAAATAGTACAACTATACTCGTAAACTCAGGACTCGCAAAAAAAGTCGCTCCTGTCATCATAGTATCCACAAACGATGTCAGTCGAAGATGTGCTGATTTATCTATTTTTTCCTGCACCTTTACCGTCACCGCAAAATCAAGATTTCGAATAACACTTCGATCCTCATATTTTGAAAGAACGACAAACAAAAATAACGATACGAACGAAAGAAACAATAAAATATATTTTTTATTCATACAAACGTATAGAATATCATTTATAGTAATGTATTTTTTATTTTTTGCAATTCTTTTTGCCGCATGATTTCGTAGAGAATTATGCCGCTGCAGACCATGACATTTAATGACACATTAATCCCATACATTGGTAACTCTACAATAGTATCAACCATTTCCAACACCTCTTTTGAAACACCAACGGTCTCATTCCCAATCACAATTGCGATTGGGAGTCTATACTTCACCGATTGAAACGGTATACTTTTTTCATTCTGTTCTATCGCATAAACAAAACCATCCGGATGCGCTTCTTTAAATGTCTCAACTGCCCCAATTGCAGTATCTTTATATTCCCAATCCACCAACTGCCATGTATTGATAGATGCTTTTTTGATTCGTGAATTAGGCGGAGTCAACGTCTGTCCGCAAAGATATACTTTCTCTACCGCCACTGCCTCTGCCAAACGAAAAATAGACCCGACGTTATACGTATCCCAAACGTCATCAACAATAATCGTAATCGGATTTTTCTTCACCGAAGACAACATTTCGCTATCAGGTTCAGCGACTCGTAATTGTTTGGCAGTAAGTTTTACCATATCCCTATTATACCAATCTGCTATCATTTACCTATGACCATTCTTCATGCAATTATTTTATCCATCATCGAAGGCGTCACTGAATTCTTACCTATTTCATCCACTGGTCATATGATATTGGCGGCGAAGGTATTTAACATTCCTCAAACCGAATTTACGAAAAGTTTTGAAATCATCATCCAACTTGGCGCAATCCTAGCCGTCGCAACACTCTACACACAAACACTTCTTACCAACAAAAAATTATGGACGCCTCTTATCGTCGCGTTTTTACCAACAGCTATCGTAGGATTCACGCTTTACCCATTTATCAAAAGCGTTTTATTGGAAAATTCTATGATTACTGCCGCATCACTGTTTCTGGGTGGTCTCGTGCTCATTGTCTTTGAGAAATACCACAAAAAAACTGTTCAAATAACTCCCTCAACCCTCACTCCCAAAAGCGCATTAACAATCGGACTATTTCAATCAATCTCGATAATTCCCGGCGTTTCTCGCGCAGCAGCAACTATTATCGGCGGGATGCTTACCGGACTATCAAAAAAAGATGCAGTCGAATTTTCATTTCTTCTGGCACTGCCGACGATGGCAGCTGCGACTTTACTTGACGTGATAAAAAATCGAGAAGTCTTTACTCAGGGAAATATCGGCATGTTACTTTTGGGATGTGCTATCGCGTACATCACCGCGTGGATCACCGTCAAAAAATTCCTTACCTACGTGAAGACCCATTCTTTCGCTTCTTTTGGCGTCTACCGTGTCATCGCGGCCGCGATATTTTGGATGTTCGTCTCCTGAGAAATAAACTGGCCCATCCAATTCCCCATCCGAGCATTGCACCAAAAATCACATCGGTCGGATAATGAGCTCCTATATATATCCGAGATAAAGAAATGAAAATGGCTAATACGTAAAAGGTCCAACGAAACGTTGGTTCATACGCAGACAATACCGTCGCCATCGCAAACGCGATAGTGGCATGACTCGAAGGAAAAGAAAAACTGACCGGATCATTGATTATGCGCCATACACCGATAATGTCTCCTGGCCTCGGACGCGCTATGAGGGGTTTAAGAAGCAACTCGGCCAAACCCCAACTTGTTATACCTGCAGCGATAACCGGTATAAAAAACCAATGATCTTTGTGCTCTTCCCGAACAAAGATCCAAAGCGCAAGCAATAACCAAATAATTCCACCTGTTCCTAATCCTGATACGGTAACAGCGATTGTATCAAGTAATACCGTGTGAGGTAGGTAATTGATAAAAAGAAAAAGCCTATCATCTAACGTCAGATGGTACGGAACAGGAGGGGTAAACATACAAAATTGTTACGGCATCGGCGTTACGCCTTTCGTCGGAGTCGTCGTAGGAGTTGTCGGAGTTGTCGATAGCGTGGGGGTCGTAGCTATAGTAGGCTTTGGCGTACCAGTGGCAACGACTGGTTTTTTGGTCGGTGTTGGCTTTTTCGTAATCACTTCTGTAGGAACTGCTGTGGGAGAAGATACGACGACTGGCGTGGGTGAAATAAATATGACACGAATGACACTTTCGTCAGGAACCGGAGAAAGTATTTTTCCTCTGGACATAACGACACCAAAGACCACAACGATTAAAATCACGAATCCTGTAATAAGGGTGAGAGCGGCAATTGTTTTTCGTCTGTCATCCATACTTTGATAATACTACCAAATATCAAATACTACCAATAATTGTATCAAAAAGATCCCTCGATGGTACTCGGGATGACATAAGAATGTCACTTTATATCCTCCTTCTTCCACGCCGCAAATGTGCACGTGGGATAGGTACTGCATCCATAAAACTGCTTCCCTCTTTTACTTTTTTTGACCACCATGTCGCCCCCGCATTTAGGGCACTGCACATCTATTTTTTCTCCATACTGTCTGGTATATGTACAGGTCGGGAAATTTGTACATGCCACAAATTTTCCAAACTTGCCTGATCTTATTACCAATGGACTCGTACAATTTGGGCATTTTTCATCAATTGCTTCTTCAGTCAATTTCACCTTTTCTGCCGTTTCATACGTCGTAGCCAAAATTTTGGCAAATGGCTCATAAAACTCGGCAATCACTGGCTGCCATGCCTTTTCCCCATTGGCAATTGCGTCGAGTTCATCTTCCATTCGTGCAGTAAACAGCAAATCGATAATGGATGAAAAATATTTTACGAGAAAATCAGTGACCATCATCCCTAGTTCAGTCGGCGCCAACTTTTTTTCCTCTCGCGTGACATATTGCCTATCTATAATGGTCGAAATAATAGGTGCATACGTACTTGGCCTGCCAATATCTTTTTCTTCAAGTGTTTTCACTAAACTCGCTTCCGTATATCGAGGAGGAGGATTACTCGTATGCGCAAGAGGGGTAAACGCTTCAAGACGTAACACGTCCCCTACTGCTACATTGGGAATTACTTTATCCTCCACCTCGCGACCGATGATGCGCAAATACCCATCAAATTTGATAATTGACCCACTTGTTTCGAATACATATCCGTTGCTACTTTGTATATCTACCGTTGTCGCATCAAAGACCGCATCACTAGACTGACATGCAACCACCCGTTTCCAAATAAGCTCGTACAGTCGTACATGGTCTCTATTTATATCACCATTGTTTCCTGTTAATTGTGAACTGTTAACTGTCACACTCGTCGGTCTCACTGCTTCATGCGCTTCTTGTGCTACCTTTGATTTTGTTTTAAATAGTCGTGCTGCCTTAGGAACATAATCAATGCCATGTGTGGATGAAATAAATTCACGAACTTCTCCGATAAATTTTTCTGCTAAATTCACACTATCTGTCCGATGATACGTTATAAACCCTTCTTCATATAATTTTTGCGCCAACTGCATGGTTTTTTTCGATGAAAAATACAGCTTACGACCTGCATCCTGTTGCAGGGTACTCGTCGTATACGGAGCAGATGGACTTCTGTGAACTTCTTTTTTATCTACAGACGTAACAGTAAATGGTTTTTGAAAATCCTTAATTAGATCTTTCGCTTGTTGTTCATTTTGAATTGACGTAACAGTCGTCGTGTACTTTCCATCAAATAAATCAAACGAGAGCATGCTTTCATACTTCACACCATCTTTTGAAACTAACGAGGCAGTAATCTGGTTTTCAAATACCCCATCAATAGTAACGTACTCCACACTCTTAAATTTTTCTATTTCCCGTTCACGCTCAACGATAAGTCTCACGGCGACCGACTGCACACGTCCTGCAGACAACCACCGCTTGGATAACTTTTTCCACAACAACGGAGACAGCTTGTATCCAACCAATCGATCTAAAATTCTTCGTGCTTGCTGTGCATCAACAAGCGGCAAATCAATCGTTTTCGGATGAAGGAGTGCTTCTTTTATCGCGGTCTCGGTTATTTCATGAAACACAATCCTTGAAAACTTTTTACTCGCATCGGTAAGGATCTCCGCCACATGCCATGCAATCGCTTCTCCTTCACGATCTGGGTCTGTCGCCAATATAATCTCGTCCGCTTTTTTAGCAATTTTTTTCAACACATTGGCGTGCTTTACCTTATCACGAGGAATGATATAACTCGGCAAAAAATCGTGCTCAGTATCGACCCCAAGTGTGCTTTTGGGCAAATCACGCACATGCCCCATCGAGGATTCTATATTGTACGCTTTGCCTAAAAATTTGGACAATGTCTTTGCCTTGGTTGGTGATTCTACAATAATTAATTTCATAACTCTTCTATAATATCACTGGCAGATTCTACCAGCTTTGCTCCATTTTTCAAAAGTTTTGCCGTCCCTTTGCTATACGCACTGGTAATCGGACCGGGCACTGCAAACACGTCTCTTCCTTGCTCTGCCGCGAATCGTGCAGTAATAAGCGCTCCACTATCAAACGCCCCCTCAGTCACCACAATTCCTCTACTTAATCCACTAATAATTCTATTTCTTGTCACAAACAATCCTTTGTCTGGTCGTAATCCTAATGGCATCTCTGAAACAATTGCTCCATGCCCATTTATGATATCGCGATACAGTCTAGCATTACTGGCGGGTGCGGAAATGTCAATGCCACACCCCAACACTGCTATTGTTTTTCCTCCTTCATCTATAGCGGTTTGATGTGCCACAGTATCTACTCCGTATGCCAATCCCGAAACAATGGTATACCCGGCATTCACCAATTCTTTCGTAATAGTTTTTGTAACTTCTCTACCATACGGTGTCACGTTTCTTGTTCCGACGATTGCGATAGTTTTTTCTAAATTTATTTTTGTTCCGTGACCCAACACGTATAATACAATCGGCGCATCAGAAATTTCATGCAATCGTTTGGGATACCGTGGATCATCAAGGGTGAGCGCTGTAACTTTTAGGTCTTCCAATTTCTTCTGATAGCCGCTTATATCAAACTCATGACGAAATTTATCAAACGATGCGACGAGTTTATCCCCTAATCCAGTTTTTGAAAGATCAGAAACAGTGGCACTCCACGAAGCCTTTACCGTGCCGAAATACTCACGAAGTAATCGAAACCGCACGGGCCCAATGCCAGGAAATACAGAAAATGCTATCCAATAGCTTGATTCTTCATTCATTTTCACCTAGTATAGTCGGTATCTCTCTTTATGAAAACATCTACACAAAAAACTGCTCTTGTCCTCGGCGCTGGCGGATTCATCGGTTCGCATCTTGTCAAACGATTAAAAACTGAAGGATTCTGGGTGAGAGGCGTGGATATTAAAAAACCAGAATACAGTAAAACTATGGCTGATGAATTTATCGTCGGGGATCTTCGCAATCAAACCATATGCAAAAAAATTCTTGATCGTCCGTTTGACGAAGTGTATCAATTAGCAGCAGACATGGGAGGGGCAGGCTACATATTCACGGGTGATCATGATGCAGATGTGATGCATAATTCAGCACAAATCACGTTAAATATCCTCCACTACGGACACCTTTCTAAAATCAAAAATATTTTCTTCTCATCGTCTGCGTGTATTTATCCAGAACGAAATCAGCTCGATCCCCATAATCCAAATTGCGAAGAATCCTCAGCCTACCCTGCAGCACCTGATAGTGAATATGGGTGGGAAAAACTGTTTGGAGAGCGCATGTTTCTGGCATACAAAAGAAATTACAAGATGAACGTACATATTGCACGATTCCACAACATATTTGGTCCAGAAGGAAGCTGGAATAATGGTAAGGAAAAATCACCTGCTGCTATATGTAGAAAAGTAGCACAGGCTAAAGACGGCGGGACTATAGAAATGTGGGGAGATGGTACACAAACGCGATCATACCTATTTATCGATGAATGTCTAAACGGTGTACGTAAGCTCATGAGTTCTGACTTCACAGGGCCTGTCAACATTGGCTCTGAGGAAATGGTCTCGTTAAATCAACTCGCACGCATGATAATGAACATAGCAGGCAAAAAACTAAAAATCAAACACATTAAAGGACCGTTAGGAGTCCGTGGTCGATCATCAGATAATCGACTTATCAAAAAGAAACTCGGCTGGAAACCCACAAGCAAACTCAAGGATGGATTAACCACGACGTATGAGTGGATAGAAAAACAGGTCCAAAAGGTAAAATAATTTATTGAAAGTGTTTTTGGTATAGTTCAAAACTCCGCAACGCACTCTCAGGAATATATTTTTTTATGGCTTGCGGGTCTGACTTCAAATCTGAAACCATATTAAGATTATGTTCGTAACCTAAATATTCAGCCTTCATATCCTTTGTTAAATCATGCTCATTTCGATCCTGTCGCACTGAAGCCTTCTGGTATGCAACGTGATACCCAAGGGATTCTATATAATACGCAGCCCAAATATCATCCATTCGCCCGACACCAGGAAACAAAAAATAATCCTTCATCACCGATCTATGAAGGAATGTGTTTTGTGAATTAAACGGTGACATAGTATTTGTCGCAAACGGAAAATACGTATTATCAAACGTACAATTGGGTGCATAAATCATCCGACATACTGCATCTATATCAGGATCACCATTCCAGAAATCTGCCTGTACATCAACACGTATTTTTTTTATTTCCTTTGTAGGATATACGCGCTTTGCAACATTTTGCAATGGAAATCCTCTATGCCACAAATGGGGGTAGTTCGTTAACCCTATTGGATCAAAAACAGGATCACTACTGTTATAGTATGCGACATCAACCTCGGTTCCGACGATTAAATCTTCACCCCATCCATCAAGTGCGACATTATCGTCATCAACTGTCGCAATTATGTCAGCACCCATATCATATGCCCAAAGATAGCCTATATTTCGTCGTTGTATACAATTCCACCCTATGGCATCAGACAATGCTTTATCATATTTTTCTTGCATCTCTGGCGTAATATAAAGACCGTTATCCAAGTAATAATCAGATGGAGTTTTTTTATCTCCAACAACAACGAGTTCCCACCCTTTCATGTGCTGAAATCTGTTGATTGATTCTGTAACTGGATTTATTGTTGTCGTGACAATAACTTTTTTCATATTTTTAAGTCTTTTCATGATATACTAATCCTCTATGAAAAAGAAAGCAGAGAAGATAATTTATGCATCAGTCATCGTCCCGACTAGAAATGAAGAATCGAGATTAAAAGCATGTTTAGATGCATTAATGAATCAAAAAACTAAATATTTATATGAAATAATCATTGTGGATACAAAATCGACGGATAATACAATTTCTATCGCAGAAAAATACAATTGCATAATCATTCATGAACCAATATCTGGTAGAAACATCGCACGAAAAACTGGAACAGAACATGCGAAAGGAAAAATTATTTGTTTTACTGAAGCCGATTGTATCGTACCAGAAAATTGGATAGAAACCATAGTTGAAACTTTTAACAAAAATCTAAAAATAATCGGTGTTGTTGGAAGATATACATTTATAAACTCTACTCCATTATATGAAGGATTACGAAGGGTTTCTATGCCAATTACTGATAACTATTTTCGCATGATTCACGGACATTATCCATTTCGAGCAAGTAACTGCGCAATAACAAATATAGCTCTTAAAAGTATTGGGGGTGTTAACACAAAAACTCGAGAATTTGATGATGTGGAACTCAGTATGCGAGCTTCAAAAAAAGGATCAATTCAATATCTACCGAATCTATATATAAAAACGGAAGATCGTAGAGTAAAGGATAGAATATTTAGATATCTTGGTGAAAGCCTTGGCAATTATTTTCGAACATGTATTCTCAAACAATATATATCTGAAAAAAGATTTGCAGACATTCGGTAGTTCTATCTCCCAAACCACTCCTCAAAAATCTTTTTGGCAACCGGTGCAGCGACGTTTGATCCTTCTCCACCACCCTCAACCAATACAGTGACAGAAATCTCTGGCTCACCTGTGATAATAGTTTCACCTCTCTCACTGGCTCCCTCCTTCGCTGAAGCTACGGCGGGTAAATCGGCGGGCAAAGGCGCGAATGCGGTAAACCACGCATGCGTTTTGTTTTTATTGGGATCACCAAATTCCGCTGTCCCTGTTTTACAGGCTATGGGAATACTAACAAATTGGTCCGATTTGACCAATTGGTCTGATTGGTCTAATTTGTGTATTCCGAAATTAAACAACGGCCATCCCGTCCCCCCTGTGTCACACGCTCGTCTCATACCTTCGGTAATAGTAGCAATGGTTTCGCGGCTTATACCAATAGGTGTACAGTTTTTCTTATGCACGCGCGTTTCTTTCTCCAAAGTCGGCACACATTTTTCTCCGCCATTTGCGATAAGATTAGTCCAAAAATTTACTTGTAACGGCGTCGTGAGAAGATACCCTTGCCCAATCGCGACATGGTATGTATCTCCCACATACCAATCATTGTTTCTTTGCTCTTTATCCTTCTCTGTATTAAATTGCGCATTTTTCCACTCTGGATCCGGCATGAGTCCTCCTGCTTCACCCGAAAGCTCTATGCCCAATGGCTTTCCTAGTCCTACTTTTTTGGCCCAAGTTGCAAATTTTGTAATCCCAAGCGCTTCCCCAACTTTGTAAAAGTATATGTCATTACTTCTTTGTAATGCTTTATAAATATCCACAATGCCATCGGTCTTGCCATACTGCAAAAAGTACCAGTTTGGAAATGTGTACGGTCCGATTTTAAGTATTCCTACATCCTCAACAGTCCATGATGGTGTAATAATTTTTTCGGAAAGAGCAGCAAGCGCTGGTACGAGTTTAAATGTAGAACCGGGGGGGTACGTGCCGCCAATTGCCCGATTAAACATAGGCAGATCAATATTATTGATCAGAGCATCATAGTCTTGTTGACTCATGCCTTGAGAAAATGCGTTTGGCGAAAAAAAAGGACTCGAGTAAAGGGCTAATATTTCTCCCGTACTTGGTTTACTTACGATAATTGCTCCTTTTTCTCCCTCAGGAAACGCATTTTTTGCAACAACTGATAATCCGCTATCTAGCGAAAGCATGATGTCTTCGCCCATCATCGCTTCTTCTCGACCCAAGGTGCGTAATATTTCCCCAGACGCATCCACCTCCACCAACTCTTTACCATTTCTTCCTTTAAGTCTGTCGTTAAAAACAGCTTCAATCCCCATGCGGCCCACTCTATCTCCCAGTCCGTAATTTCGCAGAGAATAATATTCACTTTTTAATTCATCCTCTGAAAGCTCACCCGTATATCCTAATACGTGAGCCATTGCGTCATTTATTAAATAATTACGCTGATAATCCACTTCCAAAAATTGCCCATTCGAAAGCCCGCCTGCTGACAGACGTTTTCCCACTTCTTCAGAAATTATTTCAGTACATTCTCTCGACCCTTGTGCACACGGCTTTATCAAACGATATTGAGGAATATTTTCTACCAATACTTTTCCGGTGCGATCCAAAAGCATCCCCCGTGGTGCATGGCGAACTAATTCTCTTGTTCTATTACCATCTGCTAACCGTCTATATTCCACACCGTGGACAATAGTCAAATCAAAAAGCCTCCATAAAAGTATAAAAAAACTGACAAAAAGAAGGGTCGCAAACATGAGAACTCTCCCGCTACCCGCCCACCACGGCACATCGTCATGTGTACGACGAGATATAGAACGCGTAGACGAAATAAGAGTATCAGAAAATGCGGAACCTAATTTAACCATAAAAAAATAATACTTGAGTAGCCAATTCCAATGAGAACTTCTTTAAACGTATGTCGCTTTAGTTGCATACGTGACCATGAAAGAAACGGAATCAATATAAATAATGGTGTCGCCACGGGGCCATACCAAGATACCAGTTGAAAAACCGCAAGCGTGAGAATACTAAGATGACCTGATAATTTGATCTTTAGCGTAATAAGAAAAAAACCTATATTCCACATAAATAAAAGAAAAAATAACGAAGAAAGAATATTACTATCAAAATTTCTGATCACAAAATACTGAATGCCGAAAAAAAGCGTAAGGACAAAAAGCGGCACAAAACGCTTTTTTTTGACAGACACATCCCAATTCGTCTTATCCTTTCGTGTAAAATACAATCGTACGAGAGTCGCAAGTCCAACAAAAAATGTCAATGACGCTATATAGATACTCCACAAAGAACCCGTCAATCCTGCATAGGAGCCTCCCAAAAGCGCCAACACGTAGATTATAATCATCGGCTCAAAAATATAGGATATCTGCAGTGCTATTAAGTTCATAAATTACACTTTCCTCGCTGCAATCTTTACTTTCGCCAAAAGCACAGGGTCATCAAGTAATTTGCCGCATCCGCGTACAACGGCAGTTTGCGGATCATCAGTAATCCACACAGGCATTTTAAGCTCTGTAGCGATCAGTTTATCAATGCCTCTAAGTTGCGCGCCGCCGCCTGCCAACACGATACCATGCTCCATAAGGTCTCCGATAAGCTCAGGCGGCGTCTCTTCTATCGTCTCGCGTATTCCATCAATAATTTCAGAGACAACTGGCGCAATTGCTTCACGTATCTCTGCCTCAGAAAGACGCACAGATCGAGGCAGCCCAGTTTCGATATCTCTGCCTCTTACCACTGTTTGCCGTTCCTGCTTTTGCGTAGGATACGCGCTACCGATAGCAATTTTTACCTCTTCTGCGGTGGGTTCTCCAATAAGAAGTGCATGCTTTAGTCGGACAAAAGAAACAATTGCCTCATCTATCTCATCTCCTGCTGTGCGGATGCTTCGGTTTACCACAATGCCACCTAAAGATAACACTGCGATTTCACTTGTCCCGCCTCCTATATCGCAAATAAATGAACCTCTACTTTCTTGAATCGGCAAATTCGCGCCAATGGCTGCTGCCATCGGCTCTTCTATAAGATATGCTTCTCTGGCTCCCGCCATAATAGCAGCTTCTGCTGCAGCTCTTCTTTCTACTTCAGTGACTCCTGATGGGATGCCCACGACCACTTTTGGGCGAGGAATACTCGGAAAGCCCTTTCTCTTTGGTTGCTCATGAATAAGTTTTATGTAATGGGTAAGCATGGCAGCCGTTGCGTCAAAGTCTGCTATCACGCCGTCTTTTAATGGTCGCAATGCTTCAATCGTATCGGGGGTGCGTCCAAGCATGCGTTTGGCTTCTCGCCCTATAGCGATGACTTGTTTGGTTTTTTTATGGCGAGCTACGACGGATGGTTCACGGATCATAATGCCTTTTCCACGCACGAAAACCAACGTATTTGCCGTACCTAAATCAATCCCCAAATCATGCGAAAAAAGGCTATAAATCCAATCAAACATACACGAATTGTACCACAGGAAACTATGGATACGAATGAAGAACTACAATTCTAATAAAACTTGCTCGATACGGTATAATAATAGTGTGAATACAGCTCGAAAAGAACGATATGAATCTCTAAAAGACTTATCCGCTGGTGATCCAACGGAGCACGGATTTGAGACAGAAATGGAAGCGCCATGGAAGCAATGTAAGAATCCATGGCTTGTAATTTCACCTCAACCAGAAGCAAGAATAGGACACATCGTTGTAGGAAATAGTAGTCCACCCGTTAGTCCACCCGTAGTCCACCCGTCGGGTGGATTTGGGTTGACACCCATTCTCATCCCCAATCTTCCCCATCCACCGACAAATGTTTTATCTTCTCAAGTTGCTTCGCGTAATCAATGTGATCATGAATAAATGATCTATGAGCATCAACCGTTTTAAAACGACCTTGTAATGCTTCAGTGTGGCAAATTCCATTACGCACAGTACTCAGATATTCCGGCAGTGATGTCCAAGGATACGTATCAAGAACTTCTTGTTTAATAACGTGCGATGAAACTGGATTTAAGTGAATATATCGTGATACATGAAGAAATTGCTCATCACTCTCTATTCTCACTGCTTTAAATGGCCGTTGCCACAGTGACCCCGTCCGTTTATGACGGATATTGAAATATTTTGCATAGCTATTGGAAATATTAGAGAGAAAAATGGATATTCCTT
>CAYIBX010000027.1:0-13017 GCA_964361785.1 uncultured Gammaproteobacteria bacterium
AGTTTGCTCAAGAATTTTAGAGAAAATCCGCTCTAAAGTACTCTAGACCCATATTTATACTGAAATAGATAGCCCGCTTGAACAGTTTTTGTTACACAGGAATTTTATAAAAGCTGGATATTTTAAGCGCAGATTTGGGGAAAAAGATGCCAACATTTTGTCGTTTTATTTCAATTAAGTTGCGGTAATATTTCCTTCGGATTAAGTGTGACATCATATTGTCTAATTTCTAGATGTAAATGATTTCCGGTTGACCAGCCTGTGGATCCCACTTCACCGATTTTAGTAGATTTCGTCACCGCGTCACCTTGTTTAACAGTAATTTTTGATAAATGGCCATACAGCGACGTGAGTTCATCGGTATGTTTGATGAGTATATGTCTGCCGTACCCTAAAGAAAGAAGAGACGTCCATGCGACGGTGCCGTCATGTACTGGATAAACGGATGTGCCATAATCAGCTTGTAAATCCAGTCCTGAGTGGCCACTAGAAAAGTTTTGAGAAATGCCAAATGTAGAAAGTGGCCAGCGAAACCGTGAGGGGGCTATGATACCGTTTATATCTGTTTTTTCTGCTGTGTAGTACATGGCCATAGAGGCTCTCACCTGTTGCATTTGTGGCAAAATAAACACGGCTACAAACGTAAGAATGGCTAAGTGGAAACCAATTATTTCTCTAAGAGAAAAATTCTCAAGATGCGTTCGCAGAAATCGACTTAGGTTATTGCTGCCATATCGAGATTGAAGAAGCCATCTAATTGAATGTTTCATAAAAAAAGACTCCCAAGTAGGGAGTGCAATACTATGTATAGTAGCAGAAAGACGGCCTATAGTCAAATAACTATAGGTTAAAGTCATTGCGAGGCTTGAGTACGTGTGGTATGATCGAGGCTACTTTATGAAACGTAAAGCCTTCTTTATTGTACTCTTTGTTGGTTTTCTTCTTCTCATTGCTGGAGTGATGAAATTTATCTCCTCGCGTACGCCAAAAGAAGGTGAATTACGCGTTGAGAGTTCGCCCACTGTCAGCGTTTTTTTGGACAATAAACACATGGGCAGAACCCCATTTAAAGAGAAAGTAACGGCAGGTGAATATACACTGCGACTGGTGCCTGAAACAAATACGAGCGAGACTTCCTCATGGCAAGGAAAAATAATCATAAGCCCGAATCTATTAACCTACGTGAATGCTATCCTATCTGATAGTGAACTTTCATCTGCTATAGATATATTGTGGCTTGAAAAAAGCGTTTCCAAAAAGCCAGAATTATCCGTTATTACGAATCCTGACGGAGCTACGGTGCTTATAAACGACACGTCAAAAGGAGTGACACCCACAACTATCTCAGATCTTGATTCAGGCGAAGAAACGCTTACTATCGCCTCCCATGGGTTTTTGACACGTACGATGAAAGTCCGTCTTACTCCTGGATTTAAACTTATTGCATCATTTAAATTGGCACTTTCCGGTGCAGTGCCTACGCCTGAAGCGACGCCGGACATGACAGTATCTGGTACACCATCACCAACGTTAAAGGTGACACCCACAAAGGCTGCATCATCGTCCGCCACGTCGGATCCTAAAAAGCCATTTGTCATCATTAAAGATACGCCGACGGGATTTTTGCGTGTGAGAGAAGAACCTTCTACGAGCGCTACTGAAGCGGCACGGGTTAATCCTGGTGAGAAGTATCACTTGGTAAGTGAGAAATCCGGATGGTTTGAAATAACTTATGAGCCCAATAAAGATGGATGGATCTCCGGCCAGTATGCGGAGAAAGTGGAGTAAAAAGTTTACTTTTACCCGCCAATTCCATAGACTATTACCATAGTCGTCAGCGTCCATAAGACAACGGTTGCTAAGAGAGGGGCATCTGTAGTGAGGACTTGTTCAGGTGATTCGCCTTTCCCATGATAAATAAGCTGCATATAGCGCATGATTCCATATAAAACAAACGGAATTGTTACCATCATCCATTTGCGTTCAGGAAAATCAGTAATAAAGTCGCTATAATTTTTAAAAATTAGACCTTCATTTATGGGTCGTGCTAAAAAAGTGTAGTACGTATAGGATATAAATGTAGACGTCGCAAACATAGACGTATATGCATCAAGTAACTTCTCAGAATAGTGTGAAAGACTGGCCCGAGTGTCTTTTGGCAAGACCCCTTGATAGCTCTGCATGAGCGTTAATTCTGCGCGGCGTTTGCCAATGGCCAAAAAGAGTGCTAACGAGAGGGCTGCAAGCGCTAACCAAATGGATATATGAGAACCTGTTGCCGCCTCTCCGGCATACACGCGAAGTACGTATCCCACTGTTATAGCAATGATGTCGATGACGGATATTTTTTTAAATAATACTGAATAGGTGTATTGAAGAGTGATAAACAAAATGGAAAATATAAAAAATGATTGACCGATATATTTACTTAAGAGAAGTCCCATTGAAAGCAATACAAATGAGGTGAAAAGTGCTAGGTTGACCGGTAATTTTCCACTTGCTACCGGTCTGAATTTTTTAAATGGGTGCTTACGGTCGGCCTCGACATCCAAAACATCATTAAAAATATAGTTTGATGATGACAAAAGACAAAATGCTATAAATCCTAAGAGTGTCGTAAAAAACGGTTGGGGATGGAATAGTTGACCGGTAAAAAATACGGTGGTAAAAAGCGCTACGTTTTTTAACCATTGTCGCGGCCTTGCCGCTTTGAGAATTGCGTAAAGTAGCTTACCCATACAAGAAACATGGCAAGCGTTACCGCAACGATTATGAATGCAAAAACTTTTAATTTACTCGTCACGATAAGCGAGACCAGCCCCAGTATAGCCGACACGCACCAGTAAAACAAGGCGATCCTTCGTTTGCCCCATCCAAGATCGAGGAGTTTGTGATGTAAGTGTCCGCGATCAGCGCGTACAGGTGATTTTTTTGTGCTGATGCGTCGAACAAGTGTGAATAAAGCATCCATCATCGGGATGCCAAGAACAAGAATAGCGGTGCCGACTTTGGCGTATGAGAGGATTCCCAACAATGCGAGGAAAAATCCCGCGAGCGTTTTTCCTCCATATCCAGGCATTATTTTTTGTGGATAAAAGTTCCACGGAAGAAATCCTAAGAACGCGCCGCTTACCATAAACGCGAGTAAGGTAATCCAGAGTTGTGTAGGGTCAGAGATGCTGTAGCGCAAGGATAACAATCCTAATACAAAAGCAGATATCGAGACATATCCCGGCATTTGACCATCAACTCCTGCAGACCACCCGACTATATTCATAGTCCAAACAATCCAGAGGATAGCTAAGATTTGAGAGATGCCAAATGAGAATGGTACACCCCACAAAGGAATGGAGAGACTCCACTGTGAGAGATCAAGGATGCCGTTTGAGAGTGGATTGGTGATAAAAGGAATGACGCTTCCCGAGAAAACAACGATCATAGCTACAAACACATTTATGACAAGTCGTGTGTATGGATTTACATCTTTTTTATCATCAGCTAAACCAACGATGGTCAAAATGAACGCACCTATGATAATTCCTATCGTATGTATAGTAAGTGGAAGAAACGTGATCATAGCTATTGTCGTGCCGATAAAAAGCGCTAATCCACCAGCTCTAGGAATTGTTCCTTTGTGTGTGTTTGCCGGATGAAATCGAATAGTGGGGTCATCTACCAACTTCATTTTTATAGCAAATTTTATGACAAACGGGCTTACAATAAAGGTCATAAGCATAGCTACGACAAATGAAGAGATGATAGCAAGGATCATAGTATGAGCGTCAGAATTTTAAGTATGATGTACATACTCATGAGCGAAACCGTTGTAGACGTAAGAAATAATATGCGAGTAAACAGTGGATGTTCGAGTGTAAATTTATTTGCAGCCATGATGTTGCCAACATAGACCAAGACGCTTACAAGAATTGGTATAAGAAGGAGTGCAGGATGTGTGAGTCGCTCTTCTCCCCAAGGCCTACTAAACCAAAGCGGAATTTTTGTGGGTAATTTACGCCAATACCAAAGTATTATACTTGTCCCCACTATGCTTTGGGTCAAGTTTGTAATCGTCGCGATTTTGTATACCCATAGTTGTTGATAAGAGTTATTCGCTTCTTCAAGCCGTAAGATCTTTGGAAGAGTAAATTTCATGTTTATTGAATAAGTGGTGACTGGTACATAATCGTATATGTGCCATTGCCATGAACCACAAATGCTTTTATAGGATAGGTTGGGAGGTCGGTCTTCATATTTTCCTTTGAGACAATTGCATCACCTATGTACCAAGGAAATGGATTATTTGATGGGTTGTACATAAACATGCGTTTACGATCCGCGGCATAATATTTCGTTTCCATATATATGATGGGATCATCAGCATAAATAACATCAGATGGACTCATAAGTGCGTTTATTTCTTCTATAACAGGGCGTATGGGGAATTTGGCGTGCTGTGTCGGGTACCATGCATTAAACCAAAAAAGGAAGAGTAGTATAGTACACGCGGCGGCTTTTTGTACCCAGAGTTTGGATATGGATTGTATCGCAAAAGCGATGAGAAAAACCTCACCGATGGTGACAAAAATAAGATAGCGATTCACAAATAATGGTTTGAAAAAAGATACTCCGATTACAAGAAAAAGTGGCACCACAACAACTGAAAGAAAGAGTCCATTCCTCAATCGAGTTTTGGGTACGCGTAATGAAAGGATGAAAAATCCCAGAAGGATTATAGAAAGGAATTTGGTATATATCCATCCAAACCAAGGAGTTCCTTCAAACCCTATGAACATGTTGCCTAGAACCGAGATTATCAACTGGATGTCTACAGGGTAATACCATGAGTTGGCAAGCTGTTTGGATAAAAGAACGATTCGTATAATCCATGGTAATATACCAAGTGTAATAGCGCTAAACGATACTACTGCAGGATGAGAAAGCAGCCTTTTCCACGTCATTTTTTCAAAAGAGAACTCTGTGAGAAATAAATGGACGCCAATACTCGCAAAAAGAAACCCCATATAAACGTGGGTGTAAAATCCTACTAAGGAAGAAAGCACAAACCAAAACCATTTTTTAGTAGCGTAGGTATACAGTATTGCAGTTGAAAAAAATATATACCATCCATACGTGCGAACTTCAAATGCGTAATACAAAAGCATCGGATTTAAGAAAAACGAAAGCGGGAGAAAGATCGAAAGCCAGTGTTTTTTAAATAGGTGAGCCGCCCATTCAAGTACGATAATGGTGGCTAATGTAAATCCAAGAAGTGACAATCCGCGAGCAGCTATTTCAGATTCACCAAAAATCTTCATCCACAGATGAAGCATCGTGTAATATAGCGGCGGCTCGAACCCTAATTTGGTGATGATAAATGGAATTGAACGCTCTGATGCGAGTATTGAGAAGGCCTCATCGCGCCAAAGGCTTTGGACAAGATAGAAAAGCGGAGAATGCGAAAGCAGATATTGAAACATATCTGTATTATACCTTCTCTGTCACGCGATATTCTAGTCGTTTTCCAAGCATTAATCTGGTGTGTGCGTCCAGTCCCGGAAGCGCTGAGAGAAAAAATGAAATAAACGGCAAGGTCACCCATTGTAAATAAAGAAGAGGAATCTTCCATCGGGGATAGTCTTTCGGCGGCGGCGGCTTTATGCGCCAATCGATTATAAATACAATGACAAGGAAAATAGTAGACAGGGTCAAGATTCCCGATGATATCCGTGATAGATTGTGTCCTAAGACTGTGCGTCCAAATTGCGGGTTGATAAGGGAAGGCACAGCGCTTCCTATAGTGATGAGAAACCAATTTACAGGCCATAATATGTGGTGTTCTAACAGATTGGAAATTTTGGAGAACCTGTTTAACAATGGGATGTTTGTCGTAAGCACTGCTTGGCGAATAACGTATGGAATATCAGAAACGCCCCATGCCCACCGTTTATTTTGTTCATAATGGTTGATGAAGGTGTTTAAAAAGCTGTGACTTTCTGCTGCATCTACAAGTATAGGAAGATAAATTGGTCGAACCTCAACCTTTTCGCCTTTTGCAAAATATACTTTAAAGAACATGTGATAGTCTTCAGGAATTACATCGACAGACCAATATCCCACATCTATGGCAGTTTGAAGTGATAGAGAATATGTCGAAAAATTAATTAGTCTATTTTTTTGAGAAAGGACCGCTAAATTCCAAATACTATTTAAGGTGTTCATAAATCTATTAGGAAGTGGGATGCGCCAGATGTTGTTATAAAACATAATGCTTCCTTGATAGAAGTGAAATTCTCGATCTTTATCGAGAAGGAATTGATACGAAAGGGCAGAAAAATATTTGGAATGCGGGAGAGCATCCGCATCGCAAGACGTCACGGTGGTCCATGTAAATGGCAATGCATGGCTTTTCATATACGCGACTACCGCTTTGGCAGCAAACGCCATATTAGATGATTTACCGGATATTTCACCGCGAACAAGGATATGTTTCGTAATCAATACATGATAAAAAACGTCTTGAAACTCGCGTATAAGTTGCATTGTGGTTTCTATAGCTTTTTCGTCTTTGGATTCAGTGGCTAGGACAACAAGGAGGCGTTTGGCAGGGAAGTCTTGGTTTTTGAGATTTTCGAGTGTGCGACGCAGGATATGAATAGGCTCGTTGTATTCAGGGATGATCACCACGTGATAAAGATCGTTGTAGTGTGGAAGTTGACTGCTTAACTGTTTCCAATTGACTGTGGCGTGAGCTGTATAGGTGACGAATGATCGTAATGCGTAAGTAACGAGTGCGACTGATTTATAAAACCAATACACGTCGAAGGTAATGATAAGGTACGCTACAAATGCTGGATGGTAAAAAGATAACCATATCGGCATGGTGATAATAAACCACGACGTCGCGGGGATCAATATTTCAAAAACGCGAATGCTTTTGTTGGGGTACCGCAAAAATAAATTATGCATAGAGAGACTATCAAGCTAAATTATACCATTTGAAAGAGCCGTTTGGTGTTTTCTGTCGTAGCGGTCATGATCACATCAGGGGTTGTGTGGTGAAGTTCGGCTATACAAATAGCAATGAGCGGAATATACTTAGGTTCGTTGCGTTCTCCTCTGTGTGGAAATGGAGTTAAATAGGGAGTGTCGGTTTCTAAAAGAAGCATGGAAATTGGTATTTCGCCAACGATTCGCTGCAATGTTTTAGAATAGGTGACGTTTCCATCAATTCCTACGAATAACCCACGTTCTTTGGCCATTCGCGCTTCTTGAAGTCCGCCTGAAAAACAATGAATGACACCAGTTGGTTTTTCATTCATCGAATCATATGTGTCAAAAAAATCTTCATAGGCATCGCGTACATGGATAATAGCTGGAAGATTATTTTTTGATGCAAGGATCAGCTGTTCGATAAATAATTCTTTTTGAATACGTTTTTTGCTTGTCGCATTTTCATTTTTATAGAGATGATAATCAAGTCCGCATTCTCCAATTGCGACAATACCATTATGTGAGGATGTAAGAAGTGCTTCAAGTTCTTTGTATGCTGTTTCAGGGCGGGTGGTTTGGGCTTCATAGGGATGAAAACCAATACTTGCAAACACAATGCCTGGATGAATAGACGCAAGTCTGACAGCATCCGTATTTGAGCGCATATCAACACCGGGTACAATAAATTTTTTGACTCCGGCCTTTTTGGCGTTTCCTATAACCATTTGCCGATCCGAATCGAAGTGTGAAAATTGCAAATGACAGTGGGTATCGATATACATAACAAATTAATCCTGCGTAGCAGGATCTGGCTTCGCCAGACAAATTGACGAAAATAACAAAAAAACACCGCTCTATTTAAGACGGGGGAACAGAGATGGTTCTACAGATATCTTTGATCCCGAAAATTGTTTGAGTATTTTGTCAGCAGTCTCTGGTAAGAATGGTTGGAGACAGTATCCAATGACTCGGATATCATCAACAAGTGTTTGGAGCACTGTTTGTTTTTCATTTCCCTTTAATGCCCACACTTGTTTTTCGTTGACGAGCACATCACATGCTTTAATTTTTTCAAAAATAAACTTCAAGGTCACATCGAATTGAAATGACTTTTCGAATTCTATAAGAGGAGTATCTGCAATTGTAGGTGATTTGAATGGAGCAAATGTCAACCCTTCGCACATTTTGGCAACTCTCGAGATTAGGTTTCCCAAACCGTTAGCCAAATCTGCGTTGTATTGCGCGGTAAATTTCATTATAGATAAATCACCATCATTTCCAAATTGTACGGCAGAGATTAATAGATACCGTGTCCCATCCGCGCCATATTTATCTACAAGCTGTTTTGGAGAGATTACATTTCCGAGTGATTTAGACATTTTTTGTCCGTCGATAGTAAAAAATCCGTGAGCGAATATTGTTTTTGGAAGATCTTTTATATCAGCGGCAATAAGTAAAGCCTGCCAGATTACAGTATGAAACCAAACGATGTCTTTTCCAATAAGTTGTATATCTGGTGGCCAAAATGATGATTTGTTTGGTAAAAAATGTGGTGCTGTATAATAGTTTAAAAGTGCCTCTACCCAGACATAAATTGTTTGGTTACTATCCCATGGTACGGGAATACCCCATGAAACACCTGCTCTAGAGATAGATATATCTTCAACACCTTGTTTGAGCCTGCTCACTATTTCGTTATATCGTTCTTGTGGAAGAATTGTATATTCGTGTTGTTCAATTTTTGATAGAACTTTTTTTGATAGCTCTTTAAGTTTAAAGAAGTAATTATTTTCTTTTTGGTATATAGCTTCTCTTGTTGGATGGAGAGGACATTTCCCATCAACCATGTCTGTTTCCGTTAGAAATTTTTCACATCCGACACAGTACCAACCCTCATATACACCTTTATAAATATACCCATTGTCATATATGCGTTGTAGTACTTGTTGAGCAATTTTTTCGTGTCTTGGGTCAGTCGTGCGAATAAAAAAATCATAGTTAATATTTAAGGACTTCCATGCATCTGCAAAACGTTGGGACACTTCATCAGCGAATTCCTTTGGTTTCTTACCATGTTTTTCAGCCGCTTGTGCGATATTTGCACCATGCTCATCAGTTCCTGTGAGAAAAAATACATTTTCTTTACCAGATAGTAACTGTTTATACCGAGCAATAATATCAGCTGCAAGCGTGGTATATGCATGCCCAACATGTGGTACGTCATTTACATAATAAATTGTTGTTGTTATATAGAATTTGTTCATGCTATGCATTAAACGATACTTGAAGTGTTGTGTCAAATTCCTCTGCGAGGCGTTTGAGAAATGAAAGAGAAGTGGTAGTTTTTGCGTTTTCCACGCGAGAAATAACAGATTGCCGCGTTTTCATTTTTGTCGCCAACTGTTTTTGTGTCAATTTGTGTTTGATGCGTTGTGCAATTACTTCTCGTGCAATTCGATATTCAAGCTCTACGTCTTTGAGTGCTTGGCGAAACTCAGCATTTTTAAGTAAATGTTTTTTGTGTGTATTCCAGTCCATATGGTTCTCCTTGAATATAAAATATCACAATATTGTAATATTGTCAATATCGAGCCATATACTCTCGAAATCGGGCAACAGCCGTAGTGATGTCTTTTATTGGTGTTTTTTGTTTCTTTTTTATACATCCGTGAAGAAACAGGAACGTTTTTTCCGTGAGAGCTACATACATGACGCGAATATTATTCGTGCCTAATATTCGTAATTCCCACAAAGGAGTACTAGCAAGTTTCTTAACATGAGGAAGTCCAAGTTGTATTCCGTATTCGAGAAGTAATTCAAATGTATTATAAATTTTAGCCTTTGTCTTTATCGGGAGTGATTCAATGAAGCGATACACAGGCTCGTTGCCTGATGGAGATTGATAGTATTTTATTTTCCAGATGTAAGCCATATTTGTGGAGCTTATTTCCAAAAATATTTTTGAGCTATAAGACTTGCTAACAATAATACGGCATATAGCGGATGGCGAAGATGAAATAGTCGTAATAATAGAAGCGCGACTACAAAGAGAGTGGCAAGAAGCGCAATACGATTATTGGGGATTATAAAAAGCGACCAGCTGTATGTAGCGATAGCTAAAAGGAACAAAAATATGAAAATTAACAGCGGCGTATCTGGTGTATAAGTAGAGATTACATACCCCAATCCGCTTAAGGCCGATATACCAAGAAGTGCCCAACGGAAATCTCGATTTATGGTTAACATAGTTTCATTGTATGGCCTTTCTGTCATTTGATACAATAACGCTTGCTATGACTTTTGATCTTCTCATCATTATTATTACTCTCATTATTGGATTTGTTGTGCTTTTTTTCTTAATAAAAAAGGAATTGACCAAAGAAGCTTCGGTCACTGATACATCAACACTTACAGCCTGGCTTCGGTCTATGCAAGAATCTATAGAAAATACGAATAAAGCATTAAATGATAGTATGCGTGGACAAACAGGTGATGTGGCCAAGATGCTGCAGGTAAATAGTAAAGATTTAAATGAACGATTAGATACTGCTGCGAGGGTGATTGGCGACCTGAAGCAAAATTTAGGCGAGATGTCTGAGGTAGGAAAAGGGATAAAAAGTTTACAGGAATTTTTGCAGTCGCCTAAACTTCGCGGCAACATCGGCGAACAAGTGTTGCAGGATATGATCGGGCAAACGTTTCCCAAAAATTCGTTTCATCTGCAGTATGCATTTAAATCAGGAATGAAAGTAGATGCAGTATTAAAAACCGATGCAGGGCTTTTGTGTATTGACTCCAAATTTCCAATGGAAAATTTTACCTTGATGCATAAGGGAGAGACTGAAAATGCGCGTGCGATCGCCAAAAAGCAGTTTATGATCGACGTGAAAAAACATGTGAGCGATATCAGTAAAAAGTATATCTTACCAGAAGAGAAAACGTTAGATTTTGCTCTCATGTATATTCCTTCAGAATCCGTGTACTACGAAATTGCCAATATGGAAGACCTTATGGATTATGCCCGTAAGCAACGCGTATATCCGGTCTCTCCCAATACGCTCTATGCACATTTACAAGTGTTGCTTTTAAGTTTTCAGGGGAAAGATTTGGAACAAAAATCACGAGAGGTATTTAGGCTTCTTCGTGCCATCCAAAAAGATTATACGAAAGTTGAAGAAAATATCAGCGTGTTGGGAAAGCATGTCAATAATGCGTATAATTCCATGAGTTCTGTTTCAGGCGCATTTAGTTTGTTGGGACAAAAGCTTTCACAAACGCAATCAATTGATGCCCCAGACGATTGAGAGAAAATCATGTTAACAAAAATAAAACATACGGTTGGAGAATTTTTGCCGGCTCTCAGGTCGCCAAATTATAGGTTATATTTTTGGGGTCAAGGCATCTCCCTCGTCGGGACGTGGATGCAGGATATTGCTCAGTCATGGCTTATTTATCCTGTGTTGACCAACAATAAATCTCTTCTTGGTATAGTAAGCTTTGTCAATCTTATTCCGACTGTAATGCTTTCCCTATTTGCAGGGGTGCTCGTTGATCGCGTAAGTAGAAAAAAGGGGCTTATAGCGACACAGTCAGCATTTGCACTCATTGCATTTATTTTGTGGTTTTTAATTGTGACAAAGTCCATTGCAGTTTGGCATGTCATGGTTGCGACATTTATGACAGGTGTCGTGTTTGCATTTGATATGCCATTTCGTCAGTCGTTTATGATTGAGCTTGTTGAGAAGAAATATTTCAGCAGTGCTATCGGACTTAATGCCGCCATATTTAATGCGGCTCGCGCTATCGGGCCCGCTATAGCTGGAGTTCTTATAGCAACGATTGGCATTTCAACAGCGTATTTGATTAATAGTATTAGTTTTTTTGCCCTCATTTTTGGCGTGCGAGCCATACAGGTTTCAAAAAAGACGGAGATTGTAGTCCATACACCGTTTAAGATGGGTTTTTATGAGGGAATTAATTATATCCGAACCAATAAAGTGCTTGCCGTGTTGTTGGGTATATTATTTTGTTTGACGTTGTTTACGTGGCCGCTTGCGACATTACTTCCGGTTTTTGCCCATGATATATTTCATATGGATGAATTAGGATTTGGACTTCTTCATGCATTTTTTGGCATGGGGGCACTGGTAGCGGCATTGTTATTTTATAAAATATTTACGTTGACAAAAAATATATATCGATTTCTTGTGATTGCAATTTCACTTGCTGCCATGACGCAAATTCTTTTTTCACTCTCAACGATTTTTTTCCTGTCACTATTGCTGCAATTTATCGGCGGTTGGGCAGTCATTACGGTGATTACGTTTTGTAATACGCTTTTGCAAACCACCGTTCCTTCTAGGCTTCGTGGACGCATTGCCAGTTTTTATTCACTCGTTTTAATCGGCGGTATGCCATTTGGAGGACTGTTGGGAAGTATTGGTGTGGCAGCAGTCGGGCCACGTATGACAGTGGGTATTTCCGGAGTACTTTTAGGGTTAACAACATTGATACTTATCAGTTCGACACGAGGAAAATTTCAAACAAAGCTTGCCGCACTCATATAATTTTTGTATTAATATAGTAGAATACGGATATGAAAAATGTGAATATCTTTCATGGAACTGGTTGCACGCCAAATTCTTTTTGGTTTCCGTATGTAAAGAGAGAATTAGAGAGATGTTATAAGGTGTGGATTCCTTTATTGCCAAATGCTGACCATCCAGATTTAAAAAATTGGCTACCAGTTGCACAAGAAGGTTCTTATACAAAAGACACAGTCGTTATTGGTCATTCTGCAGGGTGCCCACTTGCATTAAGTGTCATTGAAAAGTTAACAAGTCCGATTCGTTTAGCAATACTTGTTTCTGGATATGCGCGGCAAAAGCCAGAATGGAAAAATCCTGAAAAAATTCTTCAACCTTCATATGATTGGAAGAAAATTAAAAAGAATGTTAAAGAATTGATATATTAAGGGTCTAGAGTAGATTAGCACTAACCAAATACGGTAAAATGTTGCTATGACGC
>CAYIBX010000028.1:0-12683 GCA_964361785.1 uncultured Gammaproteobacteria bacterium
AGTGTACTTGAGTCGTTTCAAAAACAATGTACCAACCGTATAAAAGTATATACGTTTACATCCAATAAAGGCGCGTTTTTCGCTTCAAACTACGCACTAGAGAAAGCTAAAGGGCACTACATCGCTATGATGGATGCAGATGACGTGTCTCATACACATCGTATTGCATCTCAGGTAGACTATCTTCAAAATAATCCTCAAACCATTGTATTGGGCACACAAGCAACCATTATTAATGCCAAAGGAAAAATAACGGGCAAAAAATCTATGCCGCTTGATCACGATACGATATACAAACAATTTGCCATCGTCCACCCTATGGTACATCCATCTGTAATGATTAACCGTGCTTTATTACCAAATCCCAACGTATTGTATACGTGTAAATACGGCGTCAATGATGATTACTACGCATTTTTTAAACTCTTGTCACACGGAAAATTTGCTAATCTTTCCCAAGCGCTTCTTAACTACCGCGTGCACAGCCACAACTCATCGCTTACGCACCTCAAAGAACATTTTTGGGCGATTACCAAAATTCGGATTGAGGCGATTACGAAATTAAACTATCAAGCGCCATTTATAGCGTTCCCAATCATGGTTCTTCAAACAGTAATTGTGAGTGTGTTGCCAGAAAATATGTTGCGTGAACTTTTTTACTATATCAGAGGGATTAAAAAGATAACATTTCATTTCAAATTCCCTGAATTTACGTTTGCGAAACTACGGTACTATGCAGCTACATTTTTAGCGTGAGGAGAATTGCTCTTTTACAAAAAAATATTATAGAGGTTGAATGCCAATCTTTTGTTCGATCGTATCAAGGCGTTCGGTAATCTCATCGTGTTGACCTTGATGAAGAGTTTGTTCTTCACGCATATCTTGCACTTCTTTCATAAGTTCGTCCATACGCGTATCGAAATGATCTTTTGTGGGAAGCCCTTTAATTTTTGCTTCTATTTTTCCCTCAAGTTCATTCAATCGTTCTTCAATATATGCTTTTGTGGGAAGATCACGAATCTCTTCCTTCACCACTTTTCGAATAAGTTCTTCAGTAACTGGAGAATTTTTTTGAGGAGTCATACCTCAATTACTATACTATGGACAAAAAGATAAAACAATGGGTGATCCGATTCTGGCCTTTGCTGGCCCTCGTTGTCTTGGAGCTTACCCTTGCTATCACCAACTACACACCCGGAACGTTTCTGATAGGCTGGGACAGTGTCATGCCGGAATTTAACTTCAAACAAGCGTTTATCACCAACATTTTTGGCGTATGGCAAGAGCATCGTGGCGTCGGTCTTCCTGACGGTATGGGGCATGCAGCAAATCTTGTACATACTGCATTTCTTTGGATACTTTCATTCGCACTCCCACAAAGTGTATTGCGATATGTATTTCAATTTCTTATGCATTTGACGGGGATGTTTGGGATGTATGCACTTCTCAAACAAATGTTTAAAACGAAAGCCTTGGCGATTATTGGTGCACTCTTTTATGGCCTCAACCTTATCACTATCCAAATGTTCTATACCCCTTTGGAAGCATTTTCTGTACACTTTGCCGCTTTGCCGTGGCTTGCCCTGACGCTTATACGCTATTATCAAATTCCAAACAAAAATCATTTGATACACTTTGGGATAGTTGTCCTGCTCTCTACCCCACAATTTTTCATCCCAACATTTCTTCTACCAACGACACTGCTTCTTGTCGCAATTTCAATGCCGTTTATCAAACAATGGAAGCGAGTGCTTACGGCAGGAGCTCTGTTTCATTGTATAAACGCATTTTGGTTACTTCCATATATATACCATCTCCCTTTTAACGCACCGATTATTAAGAATGCCAAAATAAACCAGATGAGTTCTCAAGAGGTGTACGTACGAAACCAAGCCTTTGGCGATGTCCAAAACGTACTATTGATGCGCGGATTTATGCTGGATTTTGAAGATGTAAACACTGACAGCCAACCAATATTTGTGATGGATACGTGGAGAACGTGGGTAGATCAACCACTCATAAAATATATTGGAGTATTTTTTGCTCTCTGCATCATCGCTGGACTTTTCACGAAAGTAGTCAACTTGACACCGACCGGTGCTTCGTTGACTACTTCTGGATTTAAAGTGATCTGGCTACTTTCTTTTATCCTTCTTGCGAATAATACACCCTATCTATCAAACGTCATGGAATGGTTGAGACTCCATATCCCCCTTTTTGCTGAAGCGTATCGCTTTCCATTTACTAAATTTGGACTTCTTTACGGATTCGCAAGTACAATATTGATCATGAAGTTTTTTAGCCCCGCCAAAAAGGCGGGACTAATTTTAATTTCACTTATATTATTGACTGCATTTCCGGTATTTCAAGGACAATTCTTTTATGATGCATTACGTGTAAAACTTCCAAAGGATTATATAAAACTATTCACATTCATGGACAAACAAAATCACGATGGACGCGTTGCGTATCTTCCCCAACCAAGCTACTGGAGCTGGAAACATTATAACTTCGGACTCGTCGGAAGCGGATTTATTTGGTATGGATTACCCCAGCCCATTATGGACCGAGCGTTTGATCCGTGGAGCAACGTCAATGAAAACTACTACTGGGAACTAAGTAATGCTTTATACCGCAATATCTCCGAAGAACTTGAGGCTGTTTTTTCTAAATATGATATTCAATACATTATCTATGACAAAAATATCTGGGCACAAAGTAACGACCGCTCGTTACTCGGTCAAGACTTGCCAACACTTCTTGCTTCATTGCCTTCTATAAATAGTATTAACCAACTAGATAACATCACTGTCTACGAACGCAAATTAGATACGAAAGCATTTATTAGAACAACAAACACTCTTCCAATTATCAATCCCTATACGTGGACTGATAATGATGTGGCTTATAAACAGATTGGAGACTACATCGCATCTTCATCTGCAGATTACATTTATCCATATAGATCATTATTTACAAAGCGATCTGTAGAGGAACGGGAATTTAATATACCTGACGTAATAGATAAAATAACAGCGCATGTGTTTGAAGCTTCAACAAGCTCAACACTTATCCCACAAGCAGTCAATCCATGCGGAGCGCTAAAACAGGGAGTCATTTCAAGTGAGATTGTAGACGATGCACTTGAAATACGTGCCCTAGATCAACGTGCGTGTATATCAATTGGCGCTCCCAATCTTTCTCATAATGATGGTTATCATGTGAAAGTTGAAACGAAAAATATAAAGGGTAGACCGCTCACCATGGCCATTATTAACAACACAGCAAAACATGTAGAAATAGAAACTATATTACAAAATGCCGCCAATTACTTTATCCTGCCTCCCCTTGCTCCCGATGGGCTTGGGTATACGGTATATTTTGCCAATGACAGTATAGGGAAAAATGAAACGATAAACAGTATCAAAAGCATCGATTTCTATACAATACCGTATCAGGAAATGACAAATACAAAAATTATTACTCGTGATATTTCTTTATCAAAAACCACAAATTCAATCAAATCCGTGAGTCACCCAAATCCTGCGTATTACAAAATAACACTGGGTCAATCAAATGCGGAACAAACACTTATCCTTTCTCAATCATTTAACAAAGGCTGGCTCGCTTTTTCTCTCCAAACCAAACAATTCTTGCCACATGTGATGGTAAATAATTGGAGCAACGGATGGATTGTACCCGCGGGGCAAACAACAATTGTAATCTTCTTTTACCCGCAGTTATTAGAATGGATAGGGCTTGGAATACTAGCCATCACATTAATCATCATCATCTTCCCGCCTCGTCGGCGGGTCGCCGATGAGGCGACTTCTGGCCACAGGTGTTGGAGTGGGTAGGATTAGGAGTATTGGTCATCGCTTTTATCTATATGTTATACTCTTCTTATGGATATCCAAACGATTATCGCGCGCGCGACACCCATCCTTAAACGATATGGAGTGAAAAAAGCCGCACTCTTTGGTTCGGTCGTACGTGGCGAAACAACGCCCAAAAGCGATATAGATATCCTTGTTGAACTCCCCAAATCAACAAGCTTATTTCAATTTATTGATATACAACTTGCATTAGAAGATGCACTTGAAAAAAAAGTGGACCTTGTCGAATATGATGCAATAAAACCCAGACTAAAACCATATATTTTACATGATGAACGCATTTTTTATTCTATAAATGCATGAAAATTCCCAATTTTTATATTGAAGATATGCTCGAGGCTATTTCTCTCGTTCAACAATATCTTAAAAATTGTACAGAGGAAGAATTTTCTCGAGATAAAGAAACACAAGATGCGGTTATATATAGACTCATGATAATTGGTGAAGCAGCCACAAAAATTCCAGAGGAGATTAAAAAACAAGCCACAGATATTCCATGGAGAACAATCATCGGATTTAGAAATGTCGTCATACACAATTATGCGCATGTATCCATGGGTCGCGTATGGGAAATATGTCAAACAGAACTTCCAAAGCTTACGAAGCAACTCTCAAACCTCTTACAAAGGTTACCACAGGTGCCCAAATTATAACGATTTATCACTTTTCATGCGTTCACTGATGCTGGTCATCGAAAAAGCCGTGCCGATGCGCCGCTTGCGATACCTTGATATGCAGCTGGGTGTTTTCTTTCGCTCGATGATGACCCTACCAGCACCTGATTGGTATCTATATTCTTGTGCTCCTTCGTCGGTCCATGAAAAAACGCTTTTTTTGCAGGAGATTTTTCTGAAAAAACATACCCAAACCGCTCGTATTGGTTGGACAATCGAAGATTAGGATTTCTGGCCATGATGTGGCCAGCAATTATACCTCCGGCTTTCATATATGCTAAACGTGGTGCAAAGAAACCTAATACGCTTGGTACCATATATGAAGCAAACGCTGGCTCAAGTACCTTGAGTGCTTGTTTTCGCTCAACGTCATGTGCAAAGTGCTTCATGGCATTTTCCGTTGCTTTATATTCTACATATGGTTGAGCAAACGGAAGATACCCATATGCCATATACCAATTTGTAGGATTTTCTTTCGAAGAAAAAAATTCTCCATGCCCTATTTCATGCATACCGACAGCTTTATTGCGATGAAACACTGAAATGGTATTGGTAATCGGATTATAATTATCAAGACGCATCATTTTTACAAATAACGTTTTTAATACTTGAAGCGGGATATACGGATACCTCGCTGCTCGATCGAGCCATTTGGCAGTCGTTGAAAACTTTACCCTACCCTTTATTTCATCATTGGTAGCCAATAACCTTTTAATATCCCCAATGACCGACGCGTGCCCCACACGCACCAACACATCACCCTTAAACGGCACATCTTTCCACCTATCAGAGAGTGTTTTGACTAATTCTTCCGGAGGATTATGAAACGCGTCTTTTAACGTAAGAAGTGGCAAATGGACAATAGGAACTGCTAATACATGACCGACCGTGTTTGCTAAGATACCATCTTTTGAATATGCAAAGCTGAGGGATCCTCCTTCTTTGCTTTTGAGCACATGTCTATGCTCATGATGTGCAACGCCTACTGGTAGTTCACCCATGACTTAGTTCCTCTTCTATTGCCCCCAATACAAACCCTTGATGCACGCTCCAACCGATGTATTGATGGAGTTTCTCCGTCGTCTTATATGGCAAATCTACGATAGTTGGGTACATAGCAAGTGCTTGATTGATACGAAGTTCTGTAATTTTTCCGAGAAATAATCCTATAATCGGATCTACTTTGTTTAGATACGACATATTTTGATCCTTTTCATACGACTTTCCCCATATATCAGCTATGCCCTTCACTGCATCATTTTTGGAAAGATCAGCAGTCTCCGGATTTATACCGCTGACCATCAAAGACAAAAGATATCCATCCAGTGCTCCGAGTGCCATAATCGGTGCAGCAGTTTTCAAATACTCATCACGTTTTTCAAATTTGGCTTCATCAAGGATATGTGCCATCTCACTACTAGCAAGCCCTGCGAGTGCCTGTACAGAGGTAACAACACTCTCGTGCAACCTGTCGATAAGCTGCTTGCGATCGTCTTCTGACAGCGTCGTAAGCGCCACCCAACGCTCAAAGAGTTGTGTGTAGTTCATATCAGACATTATACCTTCTTTTCTTCTTCCAACAAGCTTATCACCTCTTCTTTCAAACTCCCACGAATCGTACGAAACGTATCGTACGGCAAGAGTGTATTGAGGTCCTCATCGATTATTTGTTTATTGACTCTTTTTTTCACAAATTCAATGAGTGTATCAAAAAAATCCGGCATCGTTTTTCCGGTTCGCTCCCTAATTATTTCTGGAATAAACCCATACCCATGCGACAAAAAATAATAGATGTCATAGATATCTCTTCCTGCTATATTTTTATGAATTCTATACCGGTCAAGAGGTGATACAAGTTTATTTGATACCATTGTTTCTTTCGTCTGACAAAAAATGCTTCGATCAATCTCTGACAGATACCGCATTTCATAGATATTTGCCTTCCATCCACGCTCGAGAGCATCTATTTTCATAGTATTTCGTTCACCTTTGTTGCTTTCGTATTTTACAAGAAATGTGAGTGCCTTTTTACTTTCATCTGAAACACTCATCCCAATTTTTTTAAATACTTGATGAAACAAACCCCTCATATCTTCAATGTTTGCATCGAAAACTACATCAAAATCCAAATCCACAGACATCCGATCTAAAAATCCAGACATTGCAGCACATGTGCCACCCTTAAATCGCAAATTTCGTGAGAGTTTCGACGTATCCGAAATCGCTATGAGTGTACGAATAAGAATCATTTTATGACGTACATCTATCGGGCGAATTGAAATCATACGTATCCCATTTCTCTCTGAATAAAGTGTACCTTCTTCCAATCAATTTGTGAACGATTATCTACGTGGTAATGGGGTGTAAAGTACAACATGTCAGCCATTGCACGCTCAGCTGTTGCCCATAATACCTCATCTTTTATCTCAATACCAATACTTTGGTACAAAAACTGATCCGCTAATTGCCGAAAACGAAACCTGTACCCCACTTTCTCTATTGTTTTTGAAAATGTTGAGATAAATGTGATTGCATTTAGACTTTGAGATATGACACCTGCATTAGCCAACACTGTCTCACACGATACATAGGTAAAATCATGCGAAAGTGCGACACCAAGATCGTAGGGATCTACTTTTGAGATCGGCTGTGTTGAATACAACCCTTTCTGCACAGGGTGTAATACTCCCGCTTTTATATGGCGACTAATGGTCGTGTAAAGCGTATTGGCATTCGTGATTCCCCACAAAAGAGCCAAATCCTGCGTATGAAATATTTTACGATCCAAGGCTAGTAGTTTCTTTATTCTGTACATATATGTATAGGATAGTAGAATGATGAGCATTTGTCAAACCCCAGTCTTAGTTGACGAACATGGCCTATATCTGCCTATACTAGATCTATGGCAGCAACACCAATAGAAATTCACTCACTCCCCCCAAACACGGAAATGCCAAAAGTGGCACCTGTACCAAAAGAAAAACCCTTACCAGCACCAAAAGAAACACACCCAACTGGGGTTGCCAGAAAACAGTTAGAAGATATCGCAGCGGGAAAACCGGTACTCGAGACTGTTGCCGAGCAAACCGTACGCCGCGAACAGGCGATGCAACTATTAAACGAAGCCAATGCCCTTCTTTTGGATATGAAAGATTTACGATTGCTGGTAAGTAGCATCGCTACTCAAGCGGCAGACACGCCGCTGGGGAAAGAGATGCAAATGGAGACACTGCGGATGCTCAAAGAAATTCCTGTTGATGGCGTTTCCCCAGATCTAGCGCTGCGACTTACCGCATTACAAACCAAACTCACTGCGTTACCAATTCCAGACGCAAATCCTCTAGACAATCCACTTATTTCTACGATTCAGCAGTTCAACATCACCCATCCTGATTCGCGCGTGCCTGAAGAACTTCTTTCTCAAATCCAATCAGGTGATGTAAAATCTCCTGAGCTTATTGCTCAAATTTTGCAGTCCAATCAGCCGCTTGCTCAAATTGTGTGGAAAGAACTGACGGGGAAAGAAGAATTTAAAGGGTTTAATCCTCAACCTGATATCATGCTCAAACTTGCTGGTATTGAGGTAAATGATGAAAATATGAAGAAAGCAAAAGCAATCTTTGCCTCCGCACTCCCCATCAAAGAAAAACCTGACCTGACGGGAAAACTCATGTCTGGGGCTCTTGTGGGTGCTTTGACCGTCATGTTTGTCAGCCAAATGGCCGCACCAGAAGGCCAACAACAAGGAGGACACTAATTTTTATGCTCACCATTCTTTTTGTTTTTGAACTCATTGTCTTGTGGCTTATTACGCGAAAATTGACCCAAAATTTGTATGTGTCTCTCTTTTTGCTGACAAGGTCTCGCCCTGTCGCGATAAGTATTATTTCTTTTATTTTTTTTCCCGGCACGGTCATCCATGAACTTTCACATCTTTTTGTGGCCGAAATATTAGGGGTGCACACCAGTGGTTTGACACTCTCACCAGAAGGATTAGAAGAAACCAATGTACGATCTGGGAGCGTCATGATAAGCCGAACTGATCCGATACGACGAGCAGTAATCGGTGTGGCCCCCGTATTTGTAGGCCTGGGAGCGCTGTTTACCATTTCCTATTTGTTGCCTCAATTTGCTTTTTCGTATTGGGTATTGGGTATTGGGTATTGGGTATTGTTTGCTGTCAGTAACACCATGTTTTCATCGCCCGAGGATATGGAGGGATTCCCTGCGGTGGCAATCGCCCTCTCTCTTATCGCAATCGCTGCATATTTTTCGGGAATTTCCGTGGATCTGCCAGCATCGTGGATTGAGAATATAACGAGTACACTCTCTACACTCACGACAAGCATAGGATACATCGTGGGATTTAATCTCGCAGTCTTTGCACTCTCGTTTAGCGCGATAACAATCGCAGAAAAACTAAGTGGGAGAAAACTTGTGGGGAGATAAACTTCTATTTCTTACCATAGACATTTTTATGCGATCCAATTGCTAAAAATCGTACTTTGGTCTTTCCCACCCACTCAAAAACTATACGAATATCATTTGTAATAGAAAAAGAAAACGTACCTTTTAACCGTTTTCTTAACGCATGAGTCCTCAATCTAGTATCATTCGGATTATTACGAAAAAATTTGACTCTCTCAATGACCGTTTGTTTTAGATCAGCATGTTTACCAATAAAGGTTTGATACATCAGATGATATTGACCAGATAATTCAATAATCATGAATTAGATTATTTATTTTTTTTCGGAATAACCAAATGTTCAAAGTAATTTTGTATAGCTTTATTAGATTTCAATTGAATATCGTTCTTATGCGACGATTTACTTGCAGCCAAGACCTGATCCTCAAATTCCTTTGTAAATCCATTGACCGTTAATTTAGATGGATACAGCAGAGTACGCACAGCCTCTCTGATTAATTCACTCACAGAAGTATAGCTACGCTTCACAAGCGCCTTTTTCATGTCCGTATACATGGAAGTAGGAAGAGAGATGTTTATTGTTGTATTCATACAAAGATTGTATGTATTCCATACAATGATTGTCAAGAGGATTTCTGTCAGCCGCCCTCAGTCAATACACCAGAAAATTTAGTAGAGCGTGGTTTCGTACGGCGTGGCTTTTTTAACTCAAAAACAGCCGGCTTACCCCGAGAACTCAATGAAAAACCGCCAAATAAATGAATGCCATCTACTTCAACCTGCCCTTGCTCGTCAGCTAATAATCGTATCCCTCTTGGGTGTTTATAATATGCATCAGACACCGATTCTAACGCTGCTTGCTTTCCTAAAACGACACGTATCGCGTCTCTTTCTTTTGTAGAAACACTCATTTTTCCAAGTCACGTAATTGTAACTTGTGATCCAATAATTTGCGCACTAGGCATATATCCTCCAATTCACCCAAACTATATATCTCAAACCTATCAGTGTCAAGAATCACGTGCGCTTGAGTACTGCAAAGAACGCACTTTGCGGAATTTCAACATTGCCGACCATCTTCATCTTCGCTTTCCCCTTTTTCTGTTTTTTTAATAATTTATCTTTTCTCGTTCTGTCTCCACCGTAGAGCTTTTTCGTTACGTCTTTACGAAACGCCTTCACATCGGATCTGGCGATAACAGTACCTCCAATGGCTGCCTGAATCGGTATCTCAAATTGCTGACGCGGGATCACTGCTGCCAACCGCTCGACGATATCTTTACTTCTATAGTGCGCCTGATCTTCTATAACTAAAAATGAAAACGCATCGACCTTTTCTTTATTTACTAAAATATCGACTTTGGAAACTGCTACGCGTTGCCAATCAAAAAATTCATAATCTAAACTAGCATATCCTTCTGTCACTGACTTTAACCTATCGAAAAAATCTACAATCATCTCAGAAAGCGGTATCAAATATTGAAACTGCGCTTGCTCTCCAACGTAGGTAAGATCTACATATTCTGCCCTTTTTTCTTGCGCGAGCTGCATAATGGCTCCCACAAATCGTTTTGGACTGTAAAGCGATACATGCATCACAGGCTCTTCTACTTTTTCGACAAATGTAGGCTCTGGTAATTCTCCTGCAGACTGAATGCTAATCGTTACAAACCCATTCTCTTCGTTGACCACATGATTTAGGGTAAACCCTAACTTATGATAATCAACGCCCATTTTAAACGTCACGCGATACTCAACCGATGGCGCGGTAGCGAGCATTGTTAAATCAAATTCCCGAAGGATTCTTTCTTGCACCACTTCTGCATGAAGAAGCCCTAAAAATCCACAATGAAATCCATTCCCTAACGCAAGAGAAGAAATAGGACGAAACGTAAAAGCACTATCAGAAAGTTGCAGCTTTTCCATCGCTTCCCGACTCTCTTGATAATCATCAGCTGCCATAGGGAATAATCCGAGAAAAACCATGGACTTGGGCTCTTTGTAGCCTGCAAGTTGATCAGTCGACGGCAATGCTGCGTTTGTAACCGTATCTCCTACGCGAGCAAGTTTGACATTTTTTAGCCCTGTCGCTACATACCCCACTTCCCCACACAACAATGTTTTTTGAGTCACCATGTGCGGTGAAAAAACTCCCAATTCAATCGGTGCAATATCTGCATTAGTCGCTAAACATCGCACGCGAAGACTAGGATCATACTGTATCGATCCATCAACCACTCGTACAAACACAACCACTCCTTTGTGCGTATCGAAGTGCGAGGAAAAAATAAGAGCACGGAGGGGCTTGTCCGGCGCGCCTTGCGGCGACGGAATCCGATGAATCACGGCTTCCAACACTTTTTCGACATGTTCACCAGTTTTGGCAGAAACAAGTATTGGGGAATTCGGGGTTATTGGGGAGATTGGGGGAAACCCCAATGCTTCAAGCTCCCTTCCCGTCTCCTCTATCCGAGCATTCGGCATGTCTATTTTATTGATAATCGGAATAATCGTCAGGTTATGAACCCGCGCTTGATGAAGGTTGGCAAGGGTCTGTGCTTGCACACCTTGTGTGGCGTCTACGACAAGAAGCGCTCCTTCACACGCGGCTAAACTGCGTGATACTTCATACCCAAAGTCGACATGTCCTGGCGTATCTATCAGATTTAAAATATAGCTTTTCCAGTGCATCCTGACTGGCGCTAACTTAATGGTGATTCCTCGCTCACGTTCAATCGGATTACTGTCTAATAGTTGCGCCTGCATATCACGAAACGCAACCGTCCCCGTCATCTCAAGCATCCTATCGGCAAGAGTTGATTTCCCATGATCTATGTGGGCAATAACGCAGAAATTTCGAATATGTTTTTGCGTATCTGCAGCTGATTCCATGTGTGTATTCTACCATTTCTTGCTAGCCCCGTCTGTATGGGCTACAATAGGTGACTTATGAAAAAAGATATACACGTTGTCGTCCATCGGATACTTATAGATCTCACAAATGAAAATGCTTTTGGCATAAGGTTTGCACAAAGTGACCAGCACTTTTTTGGGTCACGGTTTGCCACACAAGGATCAGCAGAAACCGCACGAGATATTATTCTTTCAACATGGTGTAATAATGGCTGCCCTGTAAAAGACTGTACGAAAGCGCAAATCCGAACAACTAGCTGGGGAAATATCGTCGTTGAAGCACGACAAAAATGGAGGCTAAACAAAGCATCAAAAGCAAAATGTATGGAGAAATACTTCTCCAAATTATAATCTTGTAGAGATTACAACATCATCGGAAGGCTCAAGTGCATTGGTCAATCGCGTTGGACGAGGATATTTTCCTTTTTTAAGCATGGTTTCAATAATATCTGCAGCTCTTGTAGATTTGGATATAATAATAGTTTCCTCCCCAAGAGTAACACCACTAACAAGATTTGGGTGGCCAATAAGACTTCCTGCAAAATCTTGTGCTTCTGAAGTGCCTTTCAAATGAAACTCTGCTGGTCGAAATGGTGAACCTGTCGCTCTCGTTAAAGGGTGCAACTCTTTTCTATAACTTAATTGTTTAGATTTTCCTACAGCCATACAAAAATGTCCCTTTCTATTCCGACATTATACAAAATATCTATAATAATGCAAGGGTCTAGAGTACTTTAGAGCGGATTTTCTCTAAAATTCTTGAGCAAACTCT
>CAYIBX010000029.1:0-11268 GCA_964361785.1 uncultured Gammaproteobacteria bacterium
TGTTCATATCCCTTTAGTGTGCCTGATTATGGGGAATTACGCAACACGTCTAATAATAAGTTGCGCGTTGTATTTCCGCCCTTGTCAAAGATCACGTTTTATTTCATGATAGGAAGGTATGGGGAAAGCCAAAAAGCAAAAAAAGCGCGTTTTCAAAACGCCCCGTTTACGTACGCGTGGAATTCTGTCGCGTTTTAGTTGGTCATCTCTTTTTGTTCTCGTTATTATTTTTATCGGCGTCATTTTGTCTGTTTTTGCTGCGCTTCGTCCTACACCACCTACAGGCAAAGCAGCACAATGTGACACAAGCAATTGCAATCAGTGTCTCAATGGAAATTATTGGATGATTACCAACTTTACCGGTACGACTGATCCGGACGGGGATCAGGAATTGTGTTCCTATAGCGGTAGAGCTGCTACCTGTGGTGGCACACCATATTGTTGTCCGAGTGCTGGGCAACAATGGACGACCAATATGAGCGCATGCCCAACGGCCAACAGTCCGACTTCTGCCCCCACCGCGACTAAAGCTCCGACAAATTATCCTACCTATACTCCATATCCTACCTATACCCCGTATCCCACGAATGCGCCAAATATCACCGCGACACCGCGTCCCACCAGTACGCCTCGCCCCACCAGTACGCCGCGTCCTACTAGTACTCGTACGCCGACCAAGACTCCGACTCCCACTCCTATCCCAGCGCTCTCGTCAGTGTGCGGAAAGTCATGTACTTCTGATAGCGATTGTCAGTTGGGGTTAACGTGTGCGACCGTTTTTAGCACCTTGAAGGCTTGTCGCAACCGCTTGTGTCAGGAAAATACGGGATGCACGTGCGGCGAGGGGAATAATCCATTTCTTTTTGCTACCCCTACGCCATTTGTAGGTTCCAGCGGTTCATTACGGGTATTGCCCGTTTCTATCGGTGGTTTTACGGATAGTAAATCTCAGACAGGAGTTCAACCGGCGATTTCTGGTACGTCAGAGCCAGATGCCAAAATTACGATTACTATATATCCAGATGGAATTGGGGCAGAAGTATATGCCGATAAAAATGGCAAATGGTCGTTTAAGCCGACGAAAAAGTTGACTGCAGGACCCAAAAGCATTCTCGTCGTTGCGACTAAAGAAGGGGCACAAGGCCAGATTTCGAAAGAATTTACCGTCAAAGGTGGGGGAAAGAGTAATCCGTTTGGCATGATCCTTCTTGCCATGATCATCATAGCCGTCGGCTTCGGTGGCTACGTCTTCTGGAAATCAAATCAGTAGTTCTCTGTGCCCTTAGTTATAATACCGGTCTTTAGGATATGTTCTATCCAGAATGTCTTATATCCAGCTTTAGGACCTGTTATATTCAGCTTTAGGGAATGTTATATCCAGCTTATTTTACACATGAAATTCTTTATGAATTCCCATGTTGTCTTTTACACTAGCGGCCGCATTAGTAATTGACAACATTGAAATTTATATAATTACAGAGTTAAATAGTAATTGTATGGAGGTGTAAGCGATGCGAGTACGAAAAATCGTGAGCAAACAACTTTTAGAAATTTCTGAATTGGTATTTTCTCATGCAGTGGATGCGACGCTTGCGGTTGTGGCGTATTTGGTCGCATTTGGGGATATTCAAACTCAGTTTAGCGCACCATTTCATGCACGAATTGAGTCTGAAAAATTTCTTCGGACAGTAAATTATGATGCAATTAAATATGCACTTATTACTGCAAGTAAACATGGATTTATCAAACGTAAACGTCATGCAATGCCGGAAATTACGAAAGCGGGGATGAAACGATTATCTTCTGTGATTCCATCCTATGACGAAATTCGTATGTGGGACAAACGGCTGCACATCGTGACCTATGATATACCAGAAAAGAAAAAGCATACGCGAGATGTATTGAGGATGTATCTTAAGCAGATTGGGTGTGCAAAACTTCAGGCGTCAGTCTGGTTGACGCCGTATGATCCTATCGATATTATTCGACAATTTATTAAAGAAAAAGAAATTGAGGGGACCGTCATCGTGTCAAATCTTGGCATAGATGCATCCATCGGCGATGAGACAATACAAGAGCTTGTTTTTAGGATTTATAACCTTCAAGGATTGGAAGATCGGTATAGAGAATGGTTGGAAAAATATGAAGGGGGATCAATATCCGTTATCGGGTATAAAGGATTTTGTGAGTATTTAGCTATTTTAAAGGATGATCCGCAATTGCCATTTGCACTCCTTGAAAAGAAGTGGATCGGGGAACGAGCGTATAAAATAATTAAACCAGTATTTTCTATGTTGTCTTTTGCTAGAGCGGCCGCATAGGTAAAAGACAACATGGGATTATTTGATTTATGAAACGATGATAACCTATCCAATAGGTGAGTCATTTATGATAGGGCGAGTTCGTACAGGAACCCAAATGCGCATATTTCTATCATGGCGTGTCAATTCTGCTACTTCGGTGAATCCATGCTCTTCTATGAATATTCGTTGCTCATCACTTAATTTATTAAGTGGAATTAATCGACTTACTCTCTCAAGTGCCATCCCAGAAAATTCATAGACTGTGATAGGTCCACCTCCCATACTGTAGTCGGTCATAGGTTGTATTCGTCGTATTTCTGAATTAAAAATATCATCGTCATCAAATCCTTGTGCCTTGAGTGCAGTATATGCTGTGGGGTTTGTTGGAAATTCAATTTTTTTAGGATCTTCTGTGACAATGCGGAGAGGGCGAGGACCAAGGATATATCTTGTTATTCGTTCAGCAGAGCTTGCTGTCATAGATATATTATTAAAGTTTCGCGATTTGTAAAAAGTCGAGTTCGACTGGGGTTTCTCTTCCAAATATTGATACAAGCACTTTCACTTTGCCTTTCTCATCATCGATTGATTCGATACTGCCCAAGAAGTCTGCAAATGGACCGTCGACAATCTTTACTGCTTCATTTACCACAAATGCCGCTTTGTAGCGCGGCGCTTCCATTTCCATGAATTTACGGATGGCGTCTACTTCTTTTTCGGAAATGGGTGTGGGTTTGTTACCAGCTCCTACAAATGCCGTGACACCTTGAGTCGTACGAACTGCTAGCCACGAATCATCTGCTAAAATCATTTTTACTAAAATATATCCGGGGAAAATTTTTTCTTTGATTTCTTCTTTTTTTCCGTGTGAGACTTTGACGATATTGCGGGTAGGGACAACGATATCAAAAATTTTGTGGGCCAATTTTTGCGTCTCTATGCGTTGCTTTAAATTCGCGGCTACTTTGTTTTCATGTCCTGAATACGTGTGCACGACGTACCATCGTCCTGCAGAAGAGTCTATTGGATCAGTTGCGAGTATATCTGTCATAGGTTATTTAAAGACTGTTGATGTTATTTTTAAAAATAGTATATCGAGTCCGCCGATAAAGAGTCCGACAGCCAATGATATCACGATCACTGCGGCTGTAAGTCGTGTCGCTTCAGCCCTCGTCGGCCATGTTACTTTGGACAGCTCACTTACCACTTCAGAAAAGAATTTCGTCGGTGCAATATTTGGCAATCTCGGCGCGACAGGTTTGTCCATATAAAACAAGCCCCCTCATTGGGGACAAAACTAACTATATCAAATCTGACAAAGGATGTAAATTGGGAAATAGGTTATGGGGTCAATGCTTCAAACATTTTCACCATGCGGCCAATGTCGTTGGTTATTGCTGGATCCACACAGGCTCCTTCATCTATTCCTTCGGCATACTGAAGCCTTGTGGTTGCAACTCTGTCTCCGGTCCAAGCACTGCATGATTCTGGTCGTAGATTGCCTGTATAAAAATTTATAGGTCCAAATTGTGGAGACACACAAGAATTCGGAACTTCTTCGTATGCATGGCTTTGATCCTCAGAAATTTCTCTTGCAGCCATAAATGCTGCATCCGTAAAATTGCAGGGATTAAATGAAGAAGGATCTAGTGCCTTTACTACTTCATCCATTCCTTCTACCTTAACTTGAAAATATTTTCCGTCATACGGATTTTTTCCATCTTCCATATATTGATCCCACCATGATTGGATAAATCCAAATGGTCCGACGGCACCTTCTCCACCAGCGAATTCTTGGCAACTTGGCATGGGATCTTGATTATTGCAATCGCTATATTCTTCAATGGCTTTGTCATCAGACCAATTCCATTCACTGTGGTTAAATGCGCCTTCGTGATACATAGTAGCTAAGAGAACTGATGCAGGCACTTTGTAGGTATCAGCAGCAGTTTCCAATACTTTTATAGCAAGAGGTGAGAGTCCTGAGCCGAATACGGCTTGTTGATCTGAAGACATAAAAGATTTAGCACTGCTTTGATTTGCGATAGAGCATTTGTTATCGCTTGGTTTTTGCGCTTTTTCTTTGATTACATCTATCGGACACTGGAGTGGTTTTTTGTCACATTCAAGTGGTACGGCAGTATCGCCAGACCCAAGAGCCGCTCCTATTCCATCAGGTGTTACGGCACATCCTGCTTGTGACATGCGGGTTTTCATGTTGTTTACCAAATTTGTCGGGCTTTCAATTTCTGAGCAGTTGTCAAAAAATTTTACACAATATTCATACGTGGTCATGGCATTACCTACTACTTTTTTCTTACTCATAAATTCTGGAAGAAAGTTAAATGCCCAGCCACGTGAAGTCGCAGCTTGGATAGTCTCGGGAAATGGTGATTTTTCCACTTCTTTTGCTGTTGCGTCGCCGACGTGTGCAAATTCCATAGAGTGAGCATCTACTTTTTCTTCGGTTAATCGTACTGCATATTTTGCTTTGGATTTTTCATATTCTGCATCACCGTCTGCTTCGCTGCCAGAAATAATAATAGTTATTGGCATCCTTAGATATACCCATACTTCCTGTAAAAATGCACCAAGACTTGTGATATCGGTTTCTACGGGAGGATGGGGCTTTGCGGATTCTCGATAGTCGCAGAATTTGGTTGGATCAGCATCATTTATTTTTATAGGTGGTCGATCCCAATTATATTTATCGTTTTTTGGCGTTTTTTGGACTAATCCCAACAGTGCATTTGCATTATATGCGGTTTGCATAGCGCCTTGAGAATCTTCCCAGTTTTCGGAAATTTGTGGTTTGGAGGCGGGGACATCTTCTCGTATAAAGCCTGAGTATTTTTCTGTATTTGTTGAGACGGCACAAAAAATAGCATAAATGAGATTTTCGGATGTGTAAGGGATAGAGTTATCACGAACGACTTGAGGATTTAAAAATTGTACAAATTTTTCACCAAGTTCTTTGTAGGGCGTGAGCACAGGCATCGCAATTTGTTGCGTTTTATGAAATATTGGCGTAATTAAATCTGATACGATATATCCAAACGGAGTGCCTTCAAGAACTTTTATAAGTGCTGCATCGCCTAATTTTGTCACTGCAAAGTCATACGGACCGCGAAAATATGTTTCTGGGAGATCTTTTCCTCCACTATCTTCTACAGATGCGTTTACATGAATAACAGGGAGAAGCAAAAAGAATCCAAAAATAAGACTGAGGGCCAAGCGTCTGAGCATACATTCATCTTACCAAATTGACAAATGAAATTCATGGACAGTACAATTGCACATGCGTCATGAAAAAAAATCAAACTATAAGGAAAGCAGTAATCCCAGCGGCGGGTTTTGGCACACGATTCTTGCCGCAAACCAAGGCAATGCCAAAGGAAATGCTTCCGATTGTCGATAAGCCTGTCATCCAATATGTCGTTGAAGAGCTGGTCGCATCAGGCATTACAGACATTGTTATCGTCACTGGTTGGAATAAACGTTCGATTGAGGATCATTTTGATTACCCAAATGAACTCATTCAAACGCTCAAAGATCAAGGCAAAGAACATTTGATCGATGAGGTGCGAAAAACGGCCGAGCTTGCAAATTTTATCTATATTCGTCAAAAAGGACCGTATGGCAATGGGACACCGGTCCTTTGTGCAAAAAACATCATTGGTGATGAGCCGTTTGTGGCGATTTGGGGAGATGAATTCATTTATGCCGATCCACCACGGGCCAAACAGTGTATTGATGTTTTTCAAAAATATGGCGATCCGGTGATTTCTGCGATTCAAGTAGATAAAGCGGATGTCTCGCGCTATGGCATAGTAGAAGCGACCAAAGTGGAGGATCACATTTATCAAATCAAAAATCTTATTGAAAAGCCAAAGCTTGATGAAGCGCCCAGTAACCTTGCAGCACATGGATGCTATGTGCTCACGTCTGATATATTTCCCATATTAGAAACGTTAAAGCCGGGGAAAAGTGGCGAGATTTGGTTGACGGATGCGATACGAGAGCTTATGAAATTGCGTCCAGTCTATGCCTGTGAAGTGAAAAATGGTAGGTATTACGATACAGGCAATAAAATTGAGTATTTAAAAACCGTCGTAGAATTTGCGCTTTTGCACAAAGATTTAAATGGTGAGTTTCGCGACTATCTCAAAAGTCTCAAGCTTTAATCATTCCTGCGGTGCTTCTCCGTAGATGAGTACTTTCGTCCCTGCATTCTCTGTAGTTGCCAGCGTTGACCACGCTTTCGTATTGGTGACAACCGGCGTTGCCCAGTCGTAGAGTAATTTGGCTTCATCTATTTTCATGTTGACGCACCCATGACTCATCGGATGCCCGAAATTATTATGCCAATACGTGCCGTGGAAAGAAAACCCACGCATTTTGGCAATACTATCATTATAAAAGAACATGACCCACGGTACATTTGGGAGATAATAATATGTACCCAGATCTTTATTTCCGCCTTTCATTAGCTGGCTTTTTACCTTCGTCCAAATACGAAATTCTCCGGTCGGTGTCCTGCCCCATTTTCCCGTAGAGACGGTGAACTCATATACGCGCGTTTGCCCCTCAAATGCGTATACTTTTTGATGCGTAAGGTCTACTTCTATCCGTTTTTCTGTCATTTCTAGAGGATCTGAGGTGACGCCAAGAATCAGCGATTGGACAGTAAGGGATGCTATACTTGGGGGAAACACGGTATGCGCATGAAACACTGCAGGTGTCAGGTCTTCTACGGGTGTCGGGAGCGTTTTACCGAGCATCATCTGTTGCAAAGAAAAAGAATCAGCAAGGGGTTCATTGGTATGCGAGAGTTGCTTTAATGGAATAGCTACAAGTGCAAGTGCACCGATAAAAAGAACGAGCAATCCGATCATACTCGGTACGACTGAAGAAAGGCCTGCTCGTGACATATCAGACATCTTCTTTCTACTATACTGCCCTTGTTGTATGATTTGCAATATGGGGCGCGCATTTTTACGGGTAAAGGGGTTAGGATATATCGTATGGCAATCGCGACACATGGTGTATCATGTCATGATAGGGCTTTTGTGGACGTGGTTTTTGCGCGAGCGATGGGGTGAGTTTAATCCCAAGTGGATTAGTACGGCAGTTATAGGATCAGTCATGCCAGATGTAGAACACATCTATTACTTTTTAGGGTACGGCAAACAGGATGCCTATGCTAAAGAGGTGCTACGTCTTATAAAACATCATCATTGGCGGCAAGTATTTCAGTTTATAGCAGTGGGGCACAAGCATAATACGAGTTTGGCGTACCATAATTTATATACTGTTTGTGGTTTGGTGATATTTTCGTTTGTTTGTTCTATCGTCGACTGGCAGGTGGGAGTGGTACTTTTTGGGGCAATGGTCTCTCATTACCTTTTTGATATTGCGGATGATTTTATTCAGCTCGGGAACTTAAATCCTAATTGGAAACGGTGGGGAAGATTTTAGGTGACAAATGCCAGTGCAAACGCCAGTATGCAAATGCCTAACTCAATATAAAACAGCCAATGCGTTTTATAAAGCATACTCCACTCGGCATTACTAGTGAGGGGCGACTTGGTACGATACACAAAACTAAATTTTCGTTTTATCCATGGTCCCAACCACGCTATGCCATCAAAGTAGTCGAAGGTATCTAGGACAAAATGGGATGCTACACAAATGCCGGACATGAAAATATAGTGGAGAAGTTGAGGAGAGTAATTTACGGTAAATAGATAGGCGATGCCATACAATACAAACCACGTCACGGGATAGTGAGAAAGTGCAAAATATTTTTCTCGATGGGCAAAAAGCTTATGAAAATTGTAGAGCCCATCTATATCTGGAGCGTTGGATAAAACCATGCTCACAAGGTAGGTGCTATTGGTATCTGGTAATAGCCCAAAGGTGGCAAACCCTCGTGCGATAAAATAGCCAATTGCAATGTGAGTAGGGGTAGTCATTTAGGGTACTATACCATGTTTGGCCTTGAGCATTGTAAGTATTGAGACAGCCCAAAGTGCAATTTCCAAATATTTTATCCAATGCTTTAAGTACCAATGTACCCATTCGTGATTGTTGTTTGGTGTTATCGGCAGGATGCGTATAAAGCTATAGCGTTTTTTGATCCACGGCCCTAACCACGCGATTCCGCCATAGATAGAAAATGTATCTAAGACAAAATGAGAAAGGATGCATGCGCTGGCCAAGAAGGTAAATTCAAATAATGTCGTATCTGTAAACGGAAGAGAAAGAAGAAAAAAGAAAACGAGTACCAAGAGCCAATTAGCGGGGTAATGCGAGATAGACTGTAAATGATTTTGATGATTGTATACTTGTTTTAACGACAGCGCGCCGTCGATATCAGGTAAGTTTGCAAAGACGATGCCCATGATATACGTTGTGTGTTCGTGCGGCAGTATGCCTCGTACTACGAGGTATCGTGAGATAAGATAGCCTACGGCGACATGAGAAAGAGTAGTCATATGTATTAGCGTTTTGGAGTTGTCTGGCGCTTTTCTATTTTATGTAAGGTGTACATCACGCGTTTATGAAGGTCAATGTTTTTAATTCTGGCAAATCGAAGGACCGAGACGATGATATCCCCTAATTCCTGCTCGTATGTCTCATCTTCTTGGGCGGCTATGTTAGTCGGTTTCCTTCCGTGTTTGGCAAGATACGCACGAGCCATTTCGCCGACTTCTTCTACCAAAGAGAGGATAAGAAACGATCCAAATTCTTCTTTGTGTTTTAAATCCGCATCCGCTTTTTCAAGGATGGAAATATATTTGCCAAAGGGGGATGTGATGGGTGGTTTGTTCATTACACCATTATATCATTGCGTATATATTATCGTGGTCCAATTAACTGGATGGTATTCCCGTCCGGATCAGAAAATGTGGCAAACCATTTATCAAACGTTGGCGCCTTGAATGGTTTGGCGATGATGGGTACCTTTTTTGAAAGGAGATGTTTATACGCGTTATCGATTGAATCAACCGTTATGTTGAACATAATACGTAATGGATCTTTGTTTTTGCCATGAATTTCTGAATGTTGGCCGACCCAGAGCCATGGACCACCATTGGGGAATTCCATGAGTACTCCTGTGTCTTGTGGGTGATCAAGTTCTTCGACGACTTTGAGATCAAAGGTCTTCAGGTACCAATCAGAGAGCTTTCGAAAATCTTCTGACCAGATAAGAATGGTGGAGATATTTTGAAACATAGATTAACCTTTTCGACTTCCAGATCGTCGTTTGCGCATATTTTGAGCCCAAGATCGTTCTGCACGTTTTGCATCACCAGCATGAAATTTTTCACCCATATCTACTACACTTAAATCAAGCAGTTTTCTGTGTTGTTGCGCTCCTTTCGCTGTCAACTCGAAAGATCTGCTTCCATCTGTGATAAAAGCTAATAGGTTCCTTGCTTGTTGAGGCGAATTTACCTCGACTTTTTTTCCATCATTTAGAATAAATATTTCCATGAAACATATTTTATCATGAAATTATATGAACGCAACTGTGTTTCTGTAATTGTTGTATAACGTTCCTGTTTACTACAAATCAATCGATTGATTTATAGTAGAGATTTATTATTTCATGTTTACTATATTTTGGATGACGTCCAAGATATAGGAATAGTTTTCTGGATCAGAAAAGTGGCCGCGATCACGGTAGGTGAGAAGTGTGGCATTGAGATCCCGCGTCATATCACGGGCTTGTTGGTAGGGAATTGATTCATCATCCATCGAGTGCATGATGATGCGTGTTTTGGTAAGCGATTGAATCTTTTTGATGTCAATTTCATGGGTAAAAAAGTCTGCATACTGCTCATCTTTTCTTTTGGCATTTTCTAGTGAGTTGTTAAATGTTGCGACTAATATCAACGCATATAGATTTGGCATTGGATGTTTTTCAAGGTAGAGAAGCGCAGCTCTTGTTCCCAAGCTGTGACCGATAAGAATGACAGGACCTTGTACCTTTTCTACCTCGGCATGAACCTCTTGTATCCAATCGTCAGCATGCGGCGTATCACCACCAGAGAGTGTGGGGATAGCATACTCTATATTTTTTGCGGCTAATTCTGGCACGATGTTAGGATACCAATCGGCGTTGGGAGACGAGGTATAGCCGTGGATGAAAATGATTTTCATGGAGTTTGTTGTTGTGGTTGACAGGCTTGTATAGTGGAAGCTTTTTGGTATATTTTGCCGAAATAAAAGCCAAGGATTGGGAATAAGACGAGTACACTTAACGCGAGCATTTTAGAAAACGGCGTCACCGTGGTCATATACTTTGGGAGTTTATACGATTTCTTTTTCATGAGGAAGTTACAATTGTTTGAACGTATTGATGATCGTGGAGACTTCGGCGTCTTTATTACTGTTTAATAACGTGATAAATGTAGATCCAATTTTGTAGACCGTGAGGTCGGATGTGGTGTTTGGGTATTGGGCTTTGTATTCAGCTTCGCTTTTCCACTGTTGAATAACAAGGTCATAGGATTGTCCGCCTTTATACATAAGAACGACGCCATTTTTCCAGCCATAGAGATTTTCTTTATCATCAAGAGCCTTATATTTTGGCGGATAGGAAATAGAAAATCCGAGTGTCGTGTTGGTGTATGTACGCCAGTCGGCGGCAAGGGAAGGCGTGGGGATGGGCGAGTTGGTTGGCGTCGCAATAACAATTATAGGTGAGGGAGTGACTTGTATTGATGTGGGAAGCGGGACAACAGCAGGAGAATTGACGGTTGGAGAATTTCTTGTAAGAAAAATATACGCTGCTATAGCTCCTGCAAGAAATATTATTACCGTGAGCAGTACCTTTTTTGTTTGCATAGATATATGATAGCGATTTTTAACCAGCGTGTAAATGTGGCCTTCGTACGTGAACGTAAACGGTACGATACATTTTGTGCATTCTGTGAAACAACCAATCCTTAGAGTG
>CAYIBX010000030.1:0-11000 GCA_964361785.1 uncultured Gammaproteobacteria bacterium
TCTTCACCTTTTGATAGTCACCAGCTTTGGCAAATTCATACTTCCAGAAATCTTTGAGATTTTCATCAGTGAGTCCTCTGGTGACCCCTTTCCTATATGAAGTATTGATAAGTAATTTGTAGACAGTGAATAATGTTGCATCCGGTACGGTAAAAGCAGTATGGATCGTATTTCGCAAAATATATTCCATTCTGGGGCCCGAATATTTATCAGAGTAGATTTTATGAAAAACCGAGATAATGCTTTCGGCTATAAATTCTTTCTCTCTCACTGCATTTTCTGAACTGAGGCCAGGAGTGAGTTCAAGTAAGTTAATTCCCATAGGATAACTAATGTCATCAGGATTAAAGTACACCACATCTGGTATACGCTCTCTAGGAATTATTGATAACGCTTGTTCTATTAAGTCCCCATGAGGGTCAATTAAACAAAGGCCTTTATTGTTTTTCAAGTCTTGTTCAACCATAGAGAGAAGCATCGTGGATTTTCCGGTTCCGGTAGCTCCAAGGATATAGACATGACGTCGACGTTCATCCGCAGTTAATCCTATTTTTGTTTCGGTGCCTCCGTAGGTATTTTTCGCAAAATATATGTCGAGTGCTTTTTTTTGCTTGAGTGAGAGCGGCGCCGGAAGTTCTTTACTGTGTTGTTTCAATATGTCCTCTGTCTTGGTCATACTCGTATAGGGAAAGTGATAGAGATCAGATACCTCGGTTGAGGAGAGAACAAGTGATCCAAACGGAGCTAATACTCTTTGGGTGTACAAATATTCTTTTATCCGGTCAAAGGCTTTAAACCTTAATCGCATAGAAGCTATGAGTGCTTGATAATCCGAATTATTCAAAGAAGCTAGAGCCGAGCGAAAGCCTCGCTCCCGACTACGAAGCTCTCCGTAGTTATTACTGGCCACCAAGAGTCGTATGGAGGCTGAGAATAGCTGTTGATCGAGCTTGCGCTTTACGAGCTGTTCAAGTTCAAGTTGATACGGATTAGGAGTTTTCTCTTGTAGTTTGTTGCCACCCAAGGTCAGGAATGGCCCATCTCTCCCATCACTAGCTAGAAAGATAACGATCCCTATCGGTAAAAGCAGTATTCTTAGAACCAACAGGAGGGCAAATTTAGCAACAGCAAACACAGGATTACCAGATAAATCATCATTGATATTACCTACAAGGTCTTTCCCTGAGTATATAAGTCGGGATATTCGAGATATTGCGGGAACCGTAGATTTGTTGAGTGGCGAGAGAACCAGTTGAAAGGCTACCATGTCGTCACCGCTTAACTTGGTCATGCTTCCAGTTAAGTAAGCAATCGGGTCATGTTGATCAAGTTCTTCCTGATGTTTGAGTGGATACGCAAAATGACGAGATAACCGGAAGTTAGTGACACGTTTGTATTGCTTAGTAAGTGAATCAACATAATCAGACGTTTCTTTAATACTAAGTCCGGGTAAATAGGAAAGCAGTGTTTTCTTCACAAGATCAGCATCGTCTTGGTTAATCCGTGCATAGTACGTTATTCCTCCCTCTTTCGTAGACGCTATCTCAAAAGAAAAGTGTTTGTACACATTAAATAAGCGGTAGATAAAAGATCGTTGCTTGGCTAAACCATGAATGACCGTAAATAGTTGTTCTGTCGTGTAGGCAGCTTGTTCCGTGTTTTTGAGTGGTTGGAGTTCAAAGAGAATATATTTTTCCTTGAGTTGTTGAAGATGAAGAATCAGTCGAGCGATCTGATAGATGAGGTAAAAAAGCGTCAGTATGCCGATAACGATCAAAGCAGGGACGGCGTAGGTATGAAATAGAGCAACAACGCGGTTGTATGTGGGTATAAGGAGTTGTTGAAGTGATTTAAAATTTTCCATAATCCGACCTATTTCAGGCAGGATTTAATTAGGAGTATACAGCAAGTGTTGGGTAAGGGCAAAAAGTTAGAAAGGGAGGACTTGAGAAGATTTAACCTTGAGTGCTTTACAAATACTTTCTATGACTGAAAACGTAGGATTTTCTTCCCCACGTTCAATACCTGCATAATGCGTAGTGGAAATCTTACTCAGCAGAGCAACCTCTTCTTGAGAGAGATTTTTATCTTCTCGTGTTGAACGTAGGTTTTTACCAAATACTCGCTGGCTTTTTTCGTCTGGAATAACATTCATAATCGTAGTATATCACTCGTAACTTTACGGTAGTTTATCAAACAATCTCCTTTTCATCAAGTTATAGGACATCATTTGTGCCTAAATACGGCCTACAGCTATAGTTGTAATTTAGCCTTAAAATATGCTTGACATCTATAACTATAATTGCTATTCTATAACTATAGTTGTAGTTAATAAAATACCATCCATGATAAGTAAAGCGTATCTCGATAAGTTCAGGAAGCTATATAAGGATAAATACAACATTACTCTATCTGATGAGGAAACAACTGAACTGGCAACACATTTTTTAAACCTAATGGAAATACTTATTAGACCCAAACCTAAAACTAAACAAGTAAATACACAGAACAGCCAAGTTTACGTATCAGAAGGGAGGCAACATGCGACTGGGAGAATATAACACGAAAAACATTAGCGAACTTCCTATTACACCACGTTACATGATGTATTGTCGGAAAAGCAGCGAATCTGATGAGAGACAAATTCAATCCCTGCCAGATCAGATAACAAATCTAACAGCCCTAATCATTCAAAGAGGTGTTGAATTAGTTGGTGAACCTTTGCAGGAGCAGAGAACCGCCAAAAGTCCCGGCAGACCTATTTTTGGCCAACTAGTCCAGATGATCGAGGACGGAGAGGTAAACACCATTGTCCTTTTAAATCCATCGCGCCTATCAAGAAATACAATCGACACCGGAAGAATCATTTACCTCATGGATCAGGGGAAGCTTCTTGAGGTCGTAACCCCATATCAATCATTTCGGAATAATCCTAACGATAAGTTTATGTTGAATCTGCTTTGCACTCAGGCAAAATTGGAAAACGACAACAAAAGCGTCAATGTTACAGAAGCGTTAAAACTTAAAGCGGAACGTGGCGTGTTTCCAGGCAAAGCAAGGCCGGGATATAGAAATAACCACGAAAAACCTCAGGGGCTGCGCGATATCTCTGCCCACACTGTTAATTTTCCTCTCATGAGAAAACTATTTGATCTAGCCTTAACAGGAAATTACAGCGTACAAGCACTTGTTCGAGAAGCAAATATCTTGGGGATTAGAAGTTCAAAGTCTAGTAAGCCTATTGTGAAAAGCTGGATGCATAGACTTTTGAGAGACCCGTTTTATACTGGAAAATTCATGTACGGGGGTAAACTGTATCAAGGACAGCATCCGGCGATGCTGACAGAAGCAGAATTTAATCTTTTGCAAGACATCTTAGACGGGAGATCAAAAGGAAGACTTCAGAAACACGATTTTGCCCTTAACGGCATTATGAAGTGTGGCGAGTGTCAGTATTGTATTACAGCTCAGGAACACAAGAAGAAATATAAGAATGGTACTGAACAAATTTTTGGCTATTATAACTGTACCAAAAAGGGTGAAATTAAATGTAATCAACCGTACGTAGCTACCACCAAACTTGAGGGACAGTTTGCGAATGACCTCTTTAATTTTAAGATTGAGGAAAAAGAATTTGTAGATTGGGCCTACGAAGCCTTGGATGAAACAAAAGACAAGAACCAAGAGGTCAATAAAAATAGCTCAGAGGCTCTCCAGACCGCTTTAGACGGGGTAAACCGGAGGATTGATAATCTGATAGCACTTAAGATTTCACCGGAGAACGATGGGAGTTTACTGTCTGATACTGAGTTTGCGGATAGAAAACGGGAGCTCATGATCGAGAAGGACAACATTACCCGACAACTGGCTCAGGCAAATAACAATGGCTCTGATTGGGCAGACATAGCCAAAGACTCATTCGAGTTTGCGTTACTGGCTAATCAACGATTTGAAAATGGCGATTCCGAAGACAAAAAAGTCATTTTTAAGGCAATTGGCTTGAACCCGATCTTACTAGATCAAAAATTGGAATATCAGCCTAGATTTATCTTTTTGAAGTTAAAGGAGGGTGCAAAAATGAGTAATGATAAAAGTGGACCGCTTGAACCTAAAAATAGCCCGTCAGATCGATCTAATCTGAAAAGCTATTTAAAAAGTTCTGTATGGTGCCGAGGACAGGACTTGAACCTGCAAGGGTTGCCCCACACGCACCTCAAGCGTGCGCGTCTACCAGTTTCGCCACCCCGGCATTTTTCTATTCTAAACTATATCGTACTTGTTGTTTTAAATCCAATTTAGCCTTATGCATTTTAAGTTGTTTTTCTCTTCTCGTTGCATCTTGTCTACTCGCATACGCTTCATAGTAAATAAGTTTCCATGGTCGATATCCTTTTGTCGATTTTACCTTCCCAGCATTATGTTCACTAAATCTCACTCTTAAATCTGTGCTAAATCCTACGTATACATCTCTATTTACCGTACTTAATAACACATACACATAAAACACATGTTGCTAATCATATCGTCCTCGCTCTGGCGAAGCCAGATCTCGCTTCGCGAGACACCCCGGCTCTAACTCTATTATATCATCTCATAAACTTTTTGAAGAGAGTTTTTCATGAAGTGAGTTTTTTACAATCTGCAGGATAAAGTCATCAAGCGTCATGCCATGAGCTTCTATGGAAGCAGTCATCGCGTCACGAGGACTCGGGTCAAATCCGGCGTTCGCGTTCACTTCCAAAAAATACCATTGTTTACGTGTAGTATTGTATCGCAAATCAAAGCGGGCATAGTCACGCATACCGAGCGTGTAGAATGCGCGAATCGCATCCCTTTTTATCTGTATGTCCAAATCCTCCCGAAGATTTTTAGGAGGAGAGATAAAATGACAACTTTTATACAGGGGAGAGTGCTTCATCCATTTTTCATCGAATCCATATATATTCCATCTATTTTTTACCTTACCCTTAAATGCTATTTCAGCTATGGGCAATGCGTACGTCTTTTCTGGAGTTTCTAGAACGGTCACTTGAAGCTCTTTTCCTGCGATAAATTCCTCAGCCAGTAAGGATTGTGAGTAATCCTTGCGAAGCGTTTTAATAATAGCTTTAAACTGACTGTAGGTTTCTGCAATCGATTTATTTGTTATTCCTATACTGCAGTGTTCAAATGCGGGCTTCACGATGACAGGAAATTTGCTGGGGAGTAAAGCACGAGAAATTCTATCCGTTTTACGTATAGCCGTATATGCTGGTGTCGGTAAATTATTTTTATGCAACAACCATTTTGTTCTAAGCTTATTATCAGAAATCTGAAGCGCCTTGAAATCAGATCCAGAATAGGGAATTTTTAATTTGGCGAGAATATGCGCAATTTCAAGGGACATTTTTTTGCTATCGACAAGATTGAATATAAAATCCGCTTTTAACTTTTTAAGTTCTGACAAATCTTCTGGCTTGACTTTGATAATTTGTACGCCATATCCATGTTTTCTAAACAATAATTTCATGTACTCAACTATTTCATCTGTCTGATTATCTACCAATGCATGTTCTTTACTATAATAGGTATCTTTTGGCGACAGTGATACAAAATGGTAAAGAAGCGCGATTGTTTTGTGTTTTGCTCGCACACGTACTTTTGAATTTTTCATGAATACATTATTTTTTTGGAAAACTTTTTTGGGGCAGTGTTAATAATAATTACTATACTACTATTTACGAGATTCGTTCGTTCGTCAAGAGGGTAATACAATTGGTGAAACTACAGAGGCTATCTTAGATAGTACTTCCATGCGACCAACATGTGCTTTTGAAGAATATTGATATACCAACGAGTCACCATATGCCGCTTTAATTGTGGCTAATTGTTTCTCTTTTATACGCATGGGCACGTTATCAATTTTATTGGCGACTATTATATGCTCTATGTTTTCTTTGCGAAGTGTCCGTAAAATATCAATATCAAATGGGGTTACACCCACTTTCGCATCGATGACAAGAATAATTAAGCGTTTGGCTACCTGCGAATATTGCAGATACCATAAAATCATTTTTGCTAATTTTTCACGCTGAGCAGGAGTTCTTCTGGCGTACCCATATCCGGGAAAGTCTAGAAAATAAAAAGACTTGTTTATAAGAAAAAAGTCCATACGTATCGTTTTTCCGGGAGTTGAACTTGTTCTAGATAACGAAGGCAATCTAGTAAGAGAATTAATAAGCGTCGATTTTCCTACATTTGATCTACCGATAAATACGACATGAAATTTGCCATCATAAAGAATAGGATCAGATCCTGTAATCCCTTTGATAAAAGTGGCTGATGATATTTTCATATACCAATTATACAACGTATGCTATTTGTATATATTTAGCATGCTACAGTATAGTAGTTATGCATTTATTACCCATATACTATAGAATGATATGAAATACATAAAATTTATAGTTGTCCATGCGTGGATAGTATTTATCGCAATAGGTTTTGTCGTCTATGGATCTTCTTTATCCAATACATTCGCCTGGGACGATGAAGAACAAATCGTAAATAATACCATCATTCGATCTATAACAAATCTTCCACAGATATTTACGGGAAGCACCTTTAACACCGGAGGCACGGGTACACTACAGGGAAGTTTTTATAAACCTCTCATGATCGTATGTTTTTCTGTGTTGCACTGGGCTTTTGATGCAAATCCGTTCTTTTTCCATCTTTTCCAGCTTATACTCCATAGTATAAATGCGTATCTAATTTTTCTATTGTTTACAACAATATTTCCAGAAAGTAGAAAAGATACCTATACCGTGCCGTTCTTTCTTAGTCTCGTATTTTTACTGCATCCCATAAATGTAGAAGCAATTGTGTATTCTTCTTCACTACAAGATGTGATGTATATGTTTTTTGGCTTACTTTCTTTACTCGTTCTTATAACAAAAAAACTATCGATGATAAATATGCTTTTTCTAAGCGTATTATTTCTTTTGTCATTATTATCAAAAGAAACGGGGGTACTGTTTATCCCCGTGACTATTCTCTATAGTGTTTTTTTTCAAAAATACACACTCAAACCTCTCCTTACATCAATTGGGGCAGCCTTATCCGTATATGCTCTGTTGCGATTTATTGTGGGGCATGTATTTTTTAGTACGAATACCGTCGCTCCAATCGCACGAATATCGTTAGGAGAAAGACTCTATTCAATTCCTAAAATTATTTATTATTATATAACGACATTCTTCTTTCCAAAATTTTTATCTATAAGCCAGCATTGGGTCGTCAGATCACCTACAATAACAGATTTCTATGTGCCATTATTTAGTGTCCTATTATTTACACTTCTTATTTTTTGGTATTACTTATACTTACGTAAATTAAACAAAGCGAAAAGCCAATTATATTTCTTCTTTGCGTGTTGGTTTATTGTAGGGATTTGTTTTCATAGCCAGTTGTATCCGTTAGACATGACGGTAGCAGACAGATGGTTTTATGTAGCTGAAGTGGGATTACTTGGCATGATGGCCGTAGTTGTCTTACATATCAAGCAAAAAATCTTGAACTATTCCCGATACGTCGTAGTTCTAGCTCTTTGTGTATTGATTATTCTTTCTATCAGGACAGTGTACAGATCTTATGATTGGAAAAATGGCTTAGCGCTTTACACGAAAGATGCGCAAAGGACCTTGAGCTTTGATTTAGAAAATAACTTAGGGGTGGAACTTTTTAGAATAGGGAACATACAAGAAGCGAAAAAACACTTTGAACAATCTACAATTCTTGCCCCATATTGGTGGATAAATTGGAATAATTTAGGTGCCATCTATGAACGCGAAAATAATATACCAATGGCAAAAAAATACTACTATACTGCTATAGATAATGGCAGCTATTATTTATCGTATGAAAATATTGCTAAAGTACTATACTTTAGTGAAAAGAATCCAAAAGAAGCAAAAGAATTTATAAGTGAGTCGATTAAACTGTATCATCAAAATTCTACATTATGGGAAGTATTAGCATTATCAAATTATGCACTTAACGCAAATGAGGAGGCATTAGTCGCTGCAAAAAATGCTTATGCGTTGGCGCCATCAGAGCAAACAGCGTATGTAGTAATACAAATACAATCGGGTAAGCCAATTAAGTTTGATACAAAATGATTATTGAAGCAATTTCTGTTAATACATTTGTGCTGGCCGTTTACAAAAAATGTCGAACTTCATTTGATTAGCTCGGCCTTCGGCCTCGCTATGCTTCAGCGCGGCGCCCCCACCCGCCGCGCCTCCGCTATTTTTTGCGCGCTCGATTTTCTCGCCCTTCGGGCGAGTAAGGAAAGAATTTATAGTTTTCCTTGCCCCCCCACCCGTGCGCGGAAATTTCTCCCTAATTTTGATAAAATACAATATATATTGCAAGGGATAAAAAAGTTAATAATTAGCTTGCAAGACAATTTAATTATGACGTATAACAGACAAAAAGTAATACGAGAATGGAAAAAGAATCATGCAAACGAAGCTATTACCACAAGAGGGTGGGAAGATCTGAAAAAAAGAGTTAAGAATAAATGCTTAGTATGTTGTGAAGAATTGCCTTTGACACAAGACCATATTGTTCCTGTTTCAAAAGAAGGCGCTCATTCGATTAGAAACATACAACCACTTTGCAGGTCTTGCAATAGCTCTAAGGGCATATCTTCGGGAACTATGTTTGGGAAAAATCTGCAATCACTTCCAGGATGAAGAAATAATACGAATACTTTTTTCAAAAAAATAATAGAAATCTGTTTTGAAAAAGATACTAAATATTTTAAAATTTGGAGTATAAACCTGTCTTGATAATTTTATCTCTAATAGAGGCTTCATCTAATTTATCCGTATAGTCCACATATATAAGTGTTATGTCATTCTCCCTACACAACTCACGTTTTAATTTATCCCTTGCTACTTGTTCCACATAAGCTTTTTCACCACCAAAAAAAGGAGTAGGTTCCAAGTGCTGTCGTCCTTGATATTCAAAAGCTAAATTATGTGTAGGTACAAAAATATCCAATTCCATTCTTTTTAACCACGTAGGTCGGTGCCTATAGAGAATCTCTTTATCAATATCAATAAATATTTTCTTTACTATTTCAAAAAGTTTCTTTTGTGAGATATCTAGTTTTACTCCGCATTCTGGGCAACCGTAGCCCTTCCTCGTCCGATTGTCTATAATTGCCTTCCAGTTGTGCTCTTTTACCGTAGGACACTGCCACCAAACCTTTTTCATACTTGCGGCAACGACATCTTTAGGAGAAAGAGTCTCATTTTTTGTAGGATGCCATTGATTTGCAATTTCAGGATGGGTGGTGAATAAACTATTGGACAAAACAACTTTTAAACCTTGGCATACTGGACAGCCTTTACCAATTATTCGATTATATATTGAACTTTCCCATTCGTGATCAGTTCCTTTTGAACAAAACCACCAGTGTTTTTTATTACCGCCAGCTACAATCTTTTCTGGTTTTAAATTACCATTTTTACCAGGATGCCACTCTTTCGCTAAATTAGGATAAAGCGCAAGAAGACTATTAGAAGTAGACAGTTTTTGATTAGAGCAATATGGACAGTTATTTCCACTTTTTCTTTCGGCAACGCTTGCTTCCCATACGTGATCACCTGCTTTGGGGCACTGCCACCAAATATGCCAGTTACTTCCATAAACTACATCTTTAGGTAATAATTTCCCATTTTTTGTAGGACGCCATTGTTTAGCTAAATCAGGTCGCATTACCAATACATTATTAGTTTCGCTAACTCTTTGATTAGAACATAGGGGACAGTTCAAATTTCTACTTACTCTACTTCGAATTTTAGTCTCCCATTCATGTCCTGCTTTTGAGCATTTCCACCAGACTTTTTTATTACCCCCCGCTGTAATATTAGATGGTTTTAAGTTACCATTTTTGCTGGGATGCCACTCTTTAATGAGGTCTGGTCTAATTGTTGCTAAAGAATTTGTAATACTGACTTTTTGATTTGCACAATATGGACATCCTGTTCCGTTAACTCTATGACTAACTGCGGTTTGCCAAATATGTTCAGGATAAATAGAACATTGCCACCACGCTCTTTTATGACTGCCTCTAGTTACTTTAAAAGGAGTAAGAGGTAAGTTTTTGGTGGTATGCCACTGACGAGCAATAGCCGGATGCATTGTCGCTAAACAATTAGATTTTACAACCTTTAGACCTCGACAAACAGGACACCCAACCCCTTTGGAACGATTATTTATATCTGCTTCCCATTCGTGGTCACTGCCTTTATCACATTTCCACCAGACTTTTCTATGTGTTCCTGCAACAACATCTGAAGGTTTCAGAAACCCATTCTTGGTTTGATGCCACTCAGCTACTAATTGTGGGAATTGTTTGTCTAATGAGTTGGTACTAGAAATTCTCTTATTTGCACAAAAGGGACACCCAACGCCAGAAGTTCTGCTTGCTATGACGGCTTTCCAAATATGACTCTCATCTTTGCTACATTTCCACCAAACTTTTTTACCACTACCAAGTGTAAATTTATCAGGAGTAATACTTCTATTCATTTCTTGAAACCATTCATTTATAAGAACGGGGTGAGTCACTATTGACGGATGTTTATTCATTTTATTGCATTAAGTAGTTTAAAAATATCTTCCCTTTTATATTTTCTATCTCTCCTCTGACCAAAACGGATGGCTTTTAATATCCCTTTTTCATCCCACTGGCGTAGCGTATTAGGATGTACTTTTAAAATCTCGCAAACTTCTTTAAGCGTCAGAAGTTCTGATAATTCTTGCTTCTTAGTCATTGTTTTTTAACTTACCATTTGTTACTATTGTTTGACATTATACCAGAAAAAGTTCTTTAAAATTTTTGCGTTTTTTCTTTTAGTCGCTTTCAGCGACTTTTGCGAGCCGACAGTTTCGGAGGCGCGGCGGGTGGGGGCGCCGCGCTGAAGCATAGCGAGGCCGAAGGCCGA
>CAYIBX010000031.1:0-10552 GCA_964361785.1 uncultured Gammaproteobacteria bacterium
CCAAAAACCTCTCGTCACGGCTACTGAATGAAGCTATATCGCAACACGTCTATTATAGCAAATTACGGTATAATAGGAGTATGGGAGCGGAGGCAGTCAAACCATCTACGAAAGTTCATTTTAATGCGCCAGAAGTGAGGCGCGTGGAGGAGGCATTGAGAGTCTCTGAGAAGACATTAGAAGCGGCGACGAATATTGTGGAAGACATGGTAAAAGAGGGGAAAGCTACTCCTCCTCATGAAAAAAAATTAGCCGAGGCGATAGCAAAAGATTTTGAGAAAGAAGGCTTGAAGTTGTCCCAAGATGGTGAGAAAAAATGGGCGGAGGAAGTCCACGATATCATTTCTCCAAAAGATCCTCCACAAGTTGAACCCCTTAAAGGAAAAGACGTCGATGTCGATCCTTTTGATTTTGGACGGATAACGAAAACACTTAATGTCCTCAATAAAACATATGATCAGGAAAAGGCAGGCTGGAATACCGCCGCTAGCGCTTATGCTATCAACGATGCTTGGGGAAACATAGCAGGTGGTATGTGGAAGTTCTTTTTTAATTGGCATGATGGAGTACAAAAAGATAAATTTATGGCCAAAGTAAAAGAATTGAAGCTGAGCTCTTTAGATTTTAGAACATTAAACAAATCCGCGGTTCAAGGCTTGCTAAAATTGTCTTGGCCTGTGTGGGTGCCACTTGTCGCTAAGCTTCCAGCTTCATGGCTTCAAAATTTCGCAGCGAAAAAAATTGATACAGCATACGTTGGCCTTCAGCAAAAAATAAATCAACGGGTGGGTGAATCAGTCGTCATGAATGATTTGATGCGAATACAGGACATGCCTGCTTCTGAAATTATGTCTACGATTGAGCGAGGGAAAAAATCGACGCTTGAATATTACCGCGTCATGCATGAAGAATTTTTTCCTCTCTTGGCTGACGGTGCAACGTATTTTGCAAATTTAATAGGGCTTGGGCCACTGGATGTCATACATGGTGCTTCTAAAATACCTTTTTTACTTACCATGTCTCGGCGACAAGCAACAGAGCTTTTATCTGATCGAAGGCGTGAACTGGAGCAATGGAATAAAGTAAACGCGCAAGTGCTTACAACCATTTCAAACTTAGAAACGATTAAAACGTCTCCAGCCATGGATAAAGCAAGTAGTAGCTTGGCTGAAAATATGGAGTATAAAGATGTGATTTTAAGTGGCGCGCTTCGAAAAAGACTTGGAGTAGAAGAACCGGAACAGAAGTTATTTAAGATATTAAATATTGGTATTCCAGCGATGGAGCAATTATGGCATTTTTCGAGAATAGGGAAGAAAATGTTTGATACAGGTGTTGAAAATCAGAAAAAAGTTTTTTCTTGGTTTACACAGGGTGGAAAAGATATCAATGACGTGTTTGAGAACGATGTGATTTCGGAAAAAAAGTTGCAAACGTTGTTTGAGTCGAAAGAGTTCATAGATTTTATTGCGAATAAACAAGCAGAAAAAGATATTTTTGGATATCAATTTTCAGAGAATCCTCAGTTACAGAATGTGTTGAATAATATATTTCCTTGGACAGGGATGTTAGCGCAGGCTGGAGAGCGATATTTAAAATTTGGGATAGCTAAAGCTACACAGGAAGGGATAGAAGCCAAGTTTGGACAGTTGACAGGGCTTTATGTCAATAAAATATTACCACTTTTAGATGATATTCAAAAAATGGAGGATTTGCTAGGTCCTTATGATAAATTAGATAGGCCGGAGGGGCCGAGAGAAGCGAAACGAATTCCAGTACGTGAGGTGAAGGATTTTTCACTTTCTGTATCAAACTTGAACTACAAAAATATATTGACAGATGTTTCGGTGGATATCCCACAAGGCACATTTGTGACGATCAAAGGAACGTCTGGCATTGGCAAAACGACGTTTATGCGCTCCCTTCTTAATCTTTATGATTTGCCGGAAAATACGGTAAAAATTGGTGGTATTCCCCTTGAAAATATTAAAAAATATGGCGATGAATCATTGTTTACCAAAATTGGGTACGCCAATCAGGATGTGAAGTTTTTTGAGAGCCTCACACTTCGAGAAAATCTTACCCAGTGGGTGCGAAGATCGGTGCCCGATGAAGAAGTACGGCAAACGTTATCAGATCTGAATTTGGATCATTTGGCAGAGAGGCTTGATTCGGAAAATAAACACCTATCAGGTGGGGAGCGGGTGCGGATTGGTATTGCACGGGCACTTCTTCAGAATCCATCCATACTATTTTTAGATGAACCCACAGCAAGCTTGGATGAGCGGTCGGCCCAGCAAGTGATAGATATTATTTCTTCGCTTCGAAAAAAGAGGCCAGAGATGACCGTGATTGCGATAACCCACGATCCAAGTTTCGAAAAGATTGCAGAACAAATGATAGATTTTTCAGAGTTGAATAAAAAGAATGAACGAGTAATGCAATTAGGTCCACACCAGGTGCTTGAGGGCATGGCAAAGCCGTGAGGATGAGTTGATTTTTATATCTATTGTTTTATTTGTAACATAACTCTTCATTTCTTTGCTCACTCAAAGAAACGAAGCAAAGAAAGAGAGCCACAGTGAAGATTTTTTATCGTTTCTAACCTCGGACAATGCGGTGGTTCCTCTCCGCTTTGAGAAAAGCGGAATTTCCACACGCGTGTCTTTCGGTAAGAAACGATTCGAAAAATCTTCAAGCGGGAACACTGGACGCATCAATTAAGGTTAGCCTTGGTAAGAGTTGCAAAATGAGGGCATTTTCCGCATACTAGAGCTATGAGTGAGATAGGGGAAATGTCACCACAGGGAGTAGCCCTAGAGCAATTAAAACCCCAACCACGTTTGGAGGATATGCCGGAGTTTCAAAAGCTAACACCTGAGCAACAAGAAAAACTTCTTTCGCTTCGTGAACGGATGCAGGCAGAGGCGATGAGTCCACAACACGTGGTCACCCGCAGCATAGATGAGATGGGTTTTTTTGAGGGGCTCAAAGAGACCGTGAAGCCACATTTGAAAGCGCAAAAAGAAATCATGTTTAAGGAATTGAAAGCGAATGCCTCATTGGCGTTGAGTCTCATTCCTGTATTGGGAGAGGGGAAAGGATTGGGGACAGGGTTATTGGGGATAACGGTAAAGAAAGGTGAAGCGGTCGAAAAAGCTATAAAATTTGAGCCATTTGTACGATTAAAAAAAGCGGGGGAATATGCAAAAAGTGCCTATCATTCTGGTCGTTCTGTTAATCAGATAGTTAAACACACCCCTGTTGCAAATGAAGTGGCAACGCTTATTGCGCATGTGAGACCCGAAAAAGCATATAAAGCACCTGGGAGAATAAAGTCAGTTATTCAAGGTGAAATGAGAAAGGCGAAAGATATTTTTAGCATACTCACATCACCGCTAAATATAAAACACGGTGCGCTTTCGTCGCTTGGAGAGGACTTTAGCAAAAGCGCTGGAGAGGGAGCAAAAATAATGGCTACAAAATTAGGTGTGGATGGTATTCAGGTTGCACAACATGCAAAAGCTATAGCGAAAGCAGAAGCGTATATAAAAGTTAAGCAGATAGTTGCAGGAAAAAATGCAGTGCAAAGCGAGTGGTGGAAATTTCCCGCCCGGTGGGCAAGGTCAGCCAAAGGCGAAATCGTCGGGCGGCTTGCCTCAATCAAAGCTGGCAAGGAAGCAGGAAAACAAGTGACGATTGAGGTAGCAAGAAGCATTCCTGGTTATAAAAAAGGTGTTGAACGATGGGTTGAGGGTGGAGTAAAGAGGGCTGCACCAACAGCAATTGAGGCCACCAAATTTGGTAAGTTTCATGCTTTTTTTGACCGATGGCTTAATCTGACCCCAGATGTGCCGGTCTGGCTTTCAACAACGACTGGAGTGATGGAATTTTTGGGCGCGCATGGCATTGATGCAGTACCCGCTGTCATGCAGATGGGGATCGATCGATATCAGCAAATAAAAGTTTCAAAGGATATGGCGCTGGATGTATTGGCATATACCGCCAAGAGGGGGATGAGGAAAATAGTAGAGAGGCAAGGAGCAGTGGAGGTGTTCCCCACTTCGTCCACGCCAGAGGCGGGACTTCGCGGGGCAAGTAGCATATGAAAAAAACATTACGACAGAAGCAAGATGCACTGCTCATACTTATTGAAGAGAGTATTCTTCTTTCCTATGAACAGAAGTTGGATATTATTGATGAGTTTCCGAAGCTTTCAGAAGAACAAATAGATGCACTCGGGGCATTTTTGGCAACAGAGGAAAAGATACGTGAGGAATTCCCAGAGGATATACAAAAGGGAGTAGAAAAAGTGTTGAGTGAAATAGTGGGGGAGAAGATAGAGGCGGCAAATACTGTGTATGTTGGGATGGGCCTGCCTGCGCAGGCAGGGAAATCAAGTTAACCCCACGTCGTCTGGCTGAGCCAGACTATGAGGGGCACAGTGAAAATAATTGAAAACAAAATTTCATAAGGCCACCCCTTGCTTGCACCTTCGCAAGCTCGGGCAAGGGAGTGGCCTTTTAACACTATGGCAGAAATAGGCATGCAACAGGCAATAGGGAGAAAACAAATTCTCGTCGGAGAAGCGCGGTATGTGCCGGTGGTGCCCAAAAAAGAAATCGACCCTGCGGAGGGAAAGTATACCCAATTTTTGAAAGAAGTGTTTGATGTTGCAGAGCCAGTCCTTTATCAAGAACTTGGGGAACAGGCTACGGTGCAGGGAGAATTGGCACTTCTTACTGGAGTAGAACTTGCTAAAAAAATGAAGCCATGGGAGGAGTTTGAGAAACACAAGGATTGGAAACGATTGGGAAGTGATTTGGATTTTGTGTGGCGTGGAGGCAAAGACGTGCCACATCGATTAGGGCGTGTATTTTTAAATGGTGTGATAGAAGCAGGTTCGTTTGTGATCGATTACGGAGCAGATATTGGCGTTGACAGACTAGTGAACCACGGAAGAAGAGATAGCTTTCCCTTTCCATTAAATAAAGTTATGTCGTTTACCGATGAAAATAAATTTATTCTTCGGGATGGACTCGAGTTTGCTGCAGATAAGGCAGTTGGGTATGGTGCAAATGAGGCAGTGAAAGCTATGACTCACGAAAAAAATGTGCGGTATCCGTCACAATTAGCCAACACCATAAGTGAAATGGGGAATTTAGCAACAGCTATTGGTGGGTGGAATCAGCCTAATGCAAGCCTGACAAGAAGAATAATTAGTTCAGCGATAAACCCAGGGGTTATAGAAGGATCACTTCGTTCACTGGTAGCTATTCCATTATTTGGCGCGGGGGTAGAAAAAATATATACAGCGCTCAATGAAAAATTAAAGAATGAAAATGGAGGATTATACCTATCCTATTTAACCCTTTCGCGGATGTTGTATACAAAATTTGGATATGTGGATTTTGGGAGTAAAGGAAAGGCTGAAAAGCCAAATAGAGTCATGTTGGGAGAAACACCAAATACATATCATAGTGAATGATAAGGAGATATGAAGAAACAGTTTATAAAAATTATTGAAAAGAGCCGGGCATTAAATGCGGAAGAGAAACGGGATTTGGTGGCAGTCAGTGACAAGCTACCCAAAGAGTACAAAGAAAAAGTTTCTGTAATTTTAACAACGTTTGACGAACATTCCAAAGCACGACAAAATTATTTGAAAAAAAAGTTGGAAGAGGCGTATGCTAAACTTGAAGATGAACTAATAAAAGACAGAGTAGAGGAAGGGAAGAGGGCGGCGTTATTAGCGAAAGCGAGAGATCAGATAGAGAAGTTGATATACATATCCTAATACATATTTTAATACTTGACAAGATATGTATTAAGGTTGTAGGATAGGAGTATGAATACAAAAATATTGCCGATTAGTGATTTTATACGAAAGTTTGGCATGTATGCAGATATGCTTCCTATTATAGATGAGTTAATTCTTACGAGAGACGGGAGGCCATATGCCAGTGTCCGAGCTATGCCTGAAGTGAAAAATCAGCATCTCATGAAAGCCATTGGTGGTTGGAAAGGGACGGACCTGGATGATGATGCATTTTGGAAGAAAGTGTTGAAACGAAAAAATAGGAAAAATTTGGGGATTATTCCATGAACTATTTTTTGGATACCTCGGTACTTATCGATCTATTGCGGACAAAAGAGCCAAGTATTTCGTTTGTTCAGCATCATCAGGTAGAAATATTGATAACGAGTTCGGTGTGCGTATTTGAATTAACAAGCGGCATTGAACGAAGTGATCCAAGCGTTATTGAAAAAAAGAGAGACGCAATGCACGCGTTGTTGACATCCTTGTCGCGGGTACTACCGTTTACCTCTGCAGATGCCGTTATTGCTGGAAATATTTGTGCAGAGTTAGCAAAAAGAGGGGAGCAAATTGATGATATGGATATCTTGATTGCCGCTTCGGCCATGAATGCAGGGGCCGTTATGGTAACAGGCAATCCAAAGCATTTTAAACGAGTAAAAGGGCTCGAGGTGTTGAGTTTGACCCTCGATAAATAAACCTCTACACTTATTATTGTTATGATGCAGAATGAACGAGGGCTACAGCAATCTCCAATACTCAATACACAATCATCAAATGGGGAGCGTGGGGGCCGACCAGTACAGGCAGGGAGGGCGCCGGAGAAGGGGAAGAAAGAAAAATCCATCGTGGAGAGGATGGGGACTAATCTTGCTGATATCGTACGGGATATCGATACTGCGAGCAAAATGGCTAAAGATACATTTGATGGCGATAGCGCGCTGATGAGAGCTGCGCGAGGTGGAGTTTCGATCGCGTTAGGTGCGGGAATGGAAAAGGTTACGGATATGATGTGGGAGGGAATTTGGAGTGGAAATACTGAGTTTATTGATAGATATAAATTGCCTAAAGAAACTGGTGTTAAGGTAAATAAATATGCTGCAGATTCAAAAGATCCATATTTTTATAGTGCTCGTATGGCCCACTTCATACGTGAAGGGTCGCAAGACTTGGCTATTGGAGCTCTTAATAATATTATCGCATTTAGATCCCAGCCAATACTTCAAAAAGTTGAAGCTATACATTTATTACGATCATTAGCTATAGACGCCGGACAATCATTTCTAACACCGAGTCTTGGAGCAACTGAACAACAAAAAGCTAAAACACTCGTTGATGCGCCAAGTGATGCGAAGGTTACAAAAGCAGCCGAAGCTGTTGGAGTAGGTTTGCCGGCGAATAAAGAGGTTGGAAAAAATATACTTACTTCAATATTAAATCTTTCAAATCCCGTGACTCATCTTGGCATAGACATGGTGTGGAGTGGGGTTTTGGAATTGAAAAAGAACTGGAAAGAAGTGCGTAATGTAAGAAAAGAAAAGGGGATTGTGGGTAAGAGCGTGGATATGCCTAAAAAGTATGAAAAGAAAGAGTGGGGAAACAGAGATCAGGGTGGCAGGTGGCAGGGGAACAAGGATAAAGTGTATTATGGCAAATCCAATTGGAAGAGTAATGACCAAAAGGCACAGGAGGAATATGAACTTAAAGCAGCTTCGTAATACCATCCAAAAGACACGGCTTTTTTCTGATGCACAGAAGGTCGATCTTCTCGTGAAGCTAGATGATGCGAGTGAGGCTGATCAGAAGAAGCTTGAGGCTGGCATCGACGTGTTTGACCACGAATACACTAAACGCATGGCGAAACGAAAGACGGAAATGCAGGCGCTTTTGGGCGAAATGGTGGAGGGTATGACCGAGGAAGAGGCAAAACTTAATCAAGAGGCGATAGCAGAGATTGTGGTGGGGATGGGGCTTCTGACTTCAAAGTGAATTTTTCAAGGCTAAGCCTTGGATATACCTTCATTATTATATACAGAGTTTATCTTGCTATGACGTAGGCCCGCTTGCTATAGGATAGTTTGTGTGGTATACTCCTTTATTATTAAATAGGTGTTTTATATTTATGGAAATCAGAACAAGCTCAATCAGAGATCATTTTGCAAACGCTGTTAAGGAAACCGGCGGGAGAGTTCCTAATATATTATCCAACGTGGCAATTGGTTTGGCGTATACCACTGTAGACTTAGCAGAGAGTAAGATATATAGAGCTGTGAGTGGTTGGGTGTTTGATGGAAAAGCACAACGATTAGAAAAAGAGCTTCATAAAGCGGTAGCTGAACGAAATGTTCACTCAGCAGATCAAACCCCTATTGATCCTCTACAAAAAGAACAACTAAAGATAGCAGATAAACTTCAGATTCAGATCATTCGTGATGCACTTCGAGTCCATGAGGGTGTAAAGGGAGCAGCCGAGTATGTAGAAGAATGGGCGTCTGATATTGGAATCACTAAGGGAGGACAAAAAATTATTGATAAACATATAACTGGATTTCAAGATGTTCAATTGGGCGATAATAATACTATTGGAGAACAGGATTGGGAGAGGGCACGTAAAAATTTGAATACGTATGTAAAACCTTTTGCAGAAAATTTATCTGATTATGCCAATGCCATCATGCAAGTATTTTTTGGTGACAAATGGGTAGGATTTGTCGATAAAGAGGGGAATCCAAAAGTATTTATGGGTATGTACATGGCTGAAAAGTCTATGAATTTTGTGAGTCCAGGAAACGTAGAAGCAGGACTACGAATTCTTTCAAACATTCCGGTGATTGATAAGCCAGTTAAATGGATGAAGGAAGCAATGGATCACATGCTTGAACATAACGAGATTGCACAATTAGTGAACAAAGGATTTAACAAAGCACTTATGGGATTCCATATCTATAATTCTCGAATAAAAGCTGTGGAAAAAGCTCGAGATGAGATGGTTGCAAAAACTTCGTAAGTCTTGTTATAGGCTCCCAGGGTTTGGTATACTCTTGTATACTGCCCGATGAGGGCTTTTTTTATGAATAAAGAAGTACACGTCACACATATTGAATTTCCAGCCACAGAAAAGATGGTGGGAGAGCAGCCAGTCGTCATCCCTGAATCTTTTTTTGAAGCATTAAAACGCGAAAAACCAGATGGTATTAATTGGGATAGAGTTGACGCTGCAGTTTCCGTACTTAAAGGCGAGAAAGATGCAGTTGCCCCCAAACTTCCCGAACCAGAACCAACAGAATCACAAAAGTTTTGGCGGAAGATGTTTGATAAAGGTGATCAGGAACTGTATAACAGACAAAAAGGACCAGTAAAATTTGATGCGTTAAAAGAAGCGTTTGCAAACCCAGCCTCAAAATCTATTGGTGAACACATTATGGCTATAGATAAAGACTTTCGTGGTGGTAGAGATGCGGGGGATGTGAAGGAGCGATTACAGCGAATAAGTACATTGTTGGGAGTTCTTGGGCTATTCACTGCATTTGACTGGGGAACTAGTAAAGCAATCGAAAAGCCTTTTAATAAGATATTCCCTATATTCAATGCGTCTGATAAACAATATATGGCAATGAGAGAGGCGTTGAAAAAAGTTCTTGAGGTGATGAATGACAAATATGCATCGGTACTCGGCAATATGCTGATTGAAAAATTGACTGGAAAGCGAGGATTTATTCACGAAGTTGCAGATAAAGGAGCAGATACGATTACTGTGGGAATAGATGGATGGGATGATTGGGTGAACGGATCAACTCTTGAGAGTGCTCAGCGGATTCTTTTTCAGATTCCTATAGCCGGAGCTCTTTTAGAACAAGGATTAACGCGGTTATCAATGTTTCAAGAGAAATCACCGCTTCATACAGTGACGGGAAAGATGATTTATATGGGATTTGGTGTGCTTTTGCGTGAGCTTGAAGTGGGAAAAAGGAAATATGATCGTCGTCAAACGACATTTTTTGATTTAATTAATGCTACATCAAAATATAAAAGAAAAACGAAACCATGGGGTAATGGAAAGGGTAAAAATAATTGAGTGTTATAATAAATTAGACGATTGTAGTAGTATGACAACGATTATTTTGTTTTTTTGACTTTTGATACTATAAGGGATATATTTGGTTGAAATATGAATGGCGCATATATTGAACGAAGAGGAATTGGAGTAAGTCTTACTAGGTTGCAGGTGTTAAAAGCTGTCTGGAGAGATTTTGGAGCAGATAGCGTTATTGAGAGAGCTGGGCAAGTTGTGCTTGACCATGAAGATGTACCAAGAGACGGTTATATATATTTACATAATTCTCTTCACCTAAGTAGTTTATTGTTTCCACCAATGTGGTTTTTATCTGCACCAAGAATTACGTCTACATTGCGTTTTCGGATAGAAGATCCACATGATTTTGATGTGCGATCTGACACAAAAGGGACTGCACATTCTTTTCATGCATATACATTAGGATTAACTGAAAAAGGATTTCATGCGCAATATAGCTATGAATTAGGAGCTCAATTATTGGGACTAGCGAGAGATGTTCGAGATTCTGACGGATTATTACAGCGAGTTAATGAACATTTGCAAATGGGTAGAGAAAGACGCCTACGCGAGTGGGGGACAAAGCGATCATAAATTCAGTGTTTTTCGGTAATATGTCAATACATTTTGTGCATTCTCGGTAAAAAAATATTTACTCTTCA
>CAYIBX010000032.1:0-10485 GCA_964361785.1 uncultured Gammaproteobacteria bacterium
AATACTCGTCTGTCAAGAACGGGTGCGAAGCTAGTCCACCCGACGGGTGGTAAACGGGTGGTAAACCGTGTACATTTCACTTAAAGTAGTATACCACAATGAATAAAATCAGCACGCTCCCATACGTGTGTATCGTGAAAAACGTGTTGTCAAGAACAGGTGCGAAGCTAGTCCACTAGTCCACCCGACGGGTGGTAAACACAAACCCACTCGTTTTTCGTAAATTTTCTACCCCCCCCCGCTCGCGCAGTCGCTTTCTGCAAAACATAGACATTAATTTCAGATTTCATATTGGCCTTTCAAAAAAATTACTTACCACCTTTAAGCAATTGACTCATTCTGGACGGCTGGCGACGCGACCCGTATCTATGAGAATTTGAATCCTGTTCATCCTCTGGGGTGAGAGCTCTGGCCGCAGGACCCAATAATTCATCATCGGGCAAATCTGGTAAAAACTGAGGCATTGTTCCATCTGAATATCTCGTTTTTCTTCCAAGCGCTGATAAAGCGTCTGCTTTCCATGCGGGTAGCCAGACAGGTACCTGAGCCAATGGCTTATCTCTTCCTTTTGAATACATGACAACTTGACCAAATGGAACGCCTAATTCTACTATTCTAGGAGGTATAACTGCTCCTAAAACACCAACTATTTTATCCAAAAAATTAGGCCAACTTGGGGACACTTGAATTTCGCCTTCCTGAAAATCTTCCAGAGAAAATTCTTGGCTTGCGAGCAAATCACCTGAAGAGCGCAATGTTATTCTGTCGCCTCTCACTTCTATATCATCTCCAATAGATTTAATATCCCCTTGGATCCCAGCGGCTAATACACGTGATGTTAAATTTGAAGCTCCATCGAACACTAGTAACCCCGCCCTCCCTGCCACCTGCAATACTTTTTTCAAACGACCACTCCCCGCTATCTTATCTTTCGACAAAAACTTGTCAGCTGTACGACTAGTGCCAATGACACGATACGGCTGTGCATTTAATTTGCTACGCTCTGCGTCCGCGTTTGCATCTTGTATCGCATCCGCTTCAACTTTTTGCACGACCGCCGCATTGTAGTCCCGAACTCGACTTTGAATTTGTTTAGCTACCGATAATGCTCCTACAGGGTCAGTGGTTGCTTTCTCAGCAATAACCTGCGCAATACCACTTTTATTGGTCGTCGCCCTCTGTCCTCCCAATGATCGAATGGCTGCAATTGCGTCTGTTCTCTGTTTTCCTAACACCGCTTTTTGCGCACGCTCCTGCTCTTGCTTGGCTGTAAACTCTGCATCAGCCACCGCTTGACGTTTTGCACGTCGGTCTTCAATACCGTGTCTCACAGCAGTTGTAGCAGCCGTCGCTGTTTCTTTAACTAATCTATACACTGGTTCCATTTTTTCAAATGTTTTCTTCATAGGCCGATAGTATATATCAAAATAATTATAAGGTCAACCATTATCTAAGCGCTTCAATATTTTACGAACCGTTACCCCGTCTACTGGATCAGCAATCAAGGCGCTTTGTTCATCTTCGATAAACGGTTTTCTCGCTAGCGTCCGGGCATTTACTCGTAATGTTTCCGCCAGTTTCTCGCCTTTTGGTGCAGTCACTTGCCAATTTCTCCCTGTGTCTTTTTCTGTTATGACAACCGTCGCTAAACCAGATGAAGGCTTGCTCGTAAATAATCGTCTAATCCCTTTCCATCCATCAAAGGAAGAAGGAGCTATCCCTACCGTGTAATTACCATTTGCCAGATCTTCCCATCCTATGGTCTCATCCGCACCGTTTTCTGACTTTTGCCCATTTTTACCTACCCCTCCTGCAAATACTTTAATACCAGATTCCCCTATCACAAACCGCGTACTAAACCCCGGAAACCCCATGCCGATGGGTTTCCCTGCCTTTGTATGCTCACCAATTGCCTCTTCTGCATCGTGCAAAGCTTTCACACTTCGAAGGACCCCGAGGACTTTTTGTTGCACTGCCTCATGATGAGAGACGCTACCACGATCTGCTAGTTTTAGCCGTATTTTTGAAGGTAACCCGTCATGAAGTTGACGTAAATTCGAATTAATATTACCGGAAAAATCATCACCATCTCCGTTTTTTGATGTTGGCGCTGGAATTAAATTTTCCCGCTCGATCGCAGCCCGTAAAATTTCGACTTGTTTTGCGTCTTTTGGGGAAAATCTCGTTTCCCCTCGCATAATCCGCTCCCTGAGCAACATAGACTTCACATCATGAAGTCTTTCTGCTTTCGCATGAGGTGCTATTTTTTTTCTCAATTCCATAGCGCGATCTTGGGCTTTCCCATTTCGAATCGCACGACGAATATCAGCTACCGGTACACCCTCAATCTGATCATCGTCAACAAGTTCTGCAACCTGTTGCACAGCGCGCACTCCAACGCAAAATTGCGGTTGAAGCTTCGGCAATCTATCTTGTATTTCTTTCGGTAACGACATATTTTGTATTTCGTCTACAGGAGAGATCGAAGCAATTATTTTACTATAAGCTTCTACTTTCCACAAGACTCATCAGTGCCGCTAGTTTTTGCGACAAATACAAATGCGACAAACGAGAAAACCCCAAAAGGGCGGCTTTCTCGCTGTCGCGAGTGAACGAAGGTGGTCCGTAAAATCGGACCAATAATTCAAAAGTAGGTTGCCCCCGAAAGGGCAACCCATTAGGTGAATCCCGCGACCGTGGCCGCGGGTGAAATTTACCGCTGAAGCGCTTTCGCGCAAGCAGGCTGAATCTGAACATTTTGACCATATACCAATACGGAGCCAGAATCATCCGCATTAGGAAAAGAACGCCCAAGACTTCCATTGATGGGATAATTCTCAATTCCCAGATCAATATTTGTCAGTGTCCATTCTTCACCCTTTTTTCCTGTCCAGGAACCAAAATCAGCAAAGCCACCTGGCCCTTTTAACATCCAGCTTGTTCCAGCAGGAAGTGCTTGAGCGCCAAATTCAGCGTCCCCTGTCAAGTTTTTGGATGCAAACACCATCCAGCATTGTCCGAGTTGTTCATTGGTCAGTTGCACGGTGGACTGGGTTATATTCGTTTGACTCGGAGAGGAGGGCAATCCAGCCATCCACGATTGAAACTGCAAACGATATCCCGATTGATTATCGCAACCATTCAACCAACCATCGCTACTCCAGCTGTCAACGCAAACTTGCTGACCGTTCATAATGCTAACATTGATTTGCGCACCAGATGAATCCAGAGCTGGAATAACAGTATCCGAAGTCATTGTATACCGCATGGCTCCAAACGCACCCGATGCAACTGGATTCACAACGACTTGAGAAGCGTCACCACTCGCGTTGGGATTTAAGTCCAAACCAGAGACTACGGGAGCCTCTAGATTGTTATTTGACGTGCTTAAGCCTAAAGTTTGCTGATCAACGCCAATAGGTTTCAGGATTTTCGCAAAGTCATTTGCCATTTGACTTTCTGCGACCTGGCCTGTGACGTCTGTGTATCCACCGTCAATGACGGGGACGACTTTAGCCGGACTATCGTTGTTCGTGAACAACCAAAAAAGCGCGTAGGTGATCACGACAACTGTGAACGTGCCTTTCCACCCGAGTTGGGCTATCTGAGGGATGTTTGTAAGCAACCACCAAATTATGAGCCCAGAAACTACGGGGACGAACAAATTTGAAATCCATTCAGACATGATATTACCTCCGTGCTCACGCACTTGATTAGGTCAATCCCAATCAGCCGTGATAACACATTTTTTGAATTAGGAAATTCGCGAAGGTATCACACGAGATCCACGCGACTGCGATGCGAAACGAAAATTTGTCAGGCACATCTCCTTTCGCATGTTCCATTACTGGGACATGAATATTAGGGGCTTGAACTCATCAAAGTACTCTTGATTGCTAAATCCGCAATCGCCGTACTGAGAGCCACAACCCCATTTGGTTGTAAACTCCATGATGCCGGTTGCTTTCGCACCGACATAATTAGAAAGCACAGCTCGCGTTGAGCCGATTTTACTTTCCAAACATGGAGCCCCTGAACAATGCCCGTCGAAAATGGGCACTACTAGGCCGTTTTCACCGTATGACCACACGACCTCGGAAGGAGGTGTGAGCCAGGGCTCAGAGCGGAAGTCATAAAATGCAAAGACTCCCAAGCTCGTAAACCCTTTTTGTTGGCGATTATCGAAATACTGTTTCGCCCAAGCGTTAAACTCGCTTGCTTGAGTGGGCACCCCCCGATGTTCCAAATCGATATCGAACCAGACATTGTCCCCCAAAGGAGTTAATCTCTGGATAATCCCAGCCACATCTTGGTTAGGTGTGATATCAACCATCACAATACAACGGCCACTGCATAAACCAACAAGGCTTTCGATAACAGTGTCCGATGCGTATCGAATATTGACGACAGGAACAATGTTTCCACTTCGCCAACTTTTCGCAGCCTCTGCGTATGCAAGGGCTTTTCGAATCGCGTCGACTGCATCGTTAGCCTCCCCCAACGTTCCCCATCCATTTAACGCGCCATACACGCCGATGTACGTGACATCGCCGGTATTCACTGGCGCTGAAAAGGCTGATGGGTAAACGGGCAAACCTTCTCCATCCCATTGAAACTGGAGAAAATTATCCAGCATCGGAGACAGTTTATCCGCCTCAGAAATGACTTTCGCGACAGGAACTCCCTTATCGTTTAGCACCGGTAAAATCGATGCAAATATGACAAAGCAGGTCATGGTTGATGCCAAGACCGTCCCCAACCAAATCGCTCTGGTCATCCGTCGCCTTTCGGGGCGGGTAATACCAAAGGTCAAATGGTCAAAAACAAGCAGAGCATATTGCCCATACATTGCCATTGTCTGCAGACCCTGCATCGTAGCCAAATAGGCTTTTTTGTTCTTCTTACGAAGAACTAAAAGTCCAATCGGGATAAGAAACAGAAGACTTGCTCCTGTCCATCCCGTCGCCACCTTGGTGGTATGCGTATTTTGCGAGGACCACTTGGTCGCCTGGCCGTCAATTTTTAAGACAATGGTTATCCCATGTCCTGTGCCGACCATTTTCACGCCATCGCGGTACCAAACGACGTTCTCCGTGTAAGTGGGCCAATGGCTCACCCAAACAATCTCGCCGTCTGCAACTGCATAAAGTGGCGTACCAAATGTACCCCTATAGTCATCTCCAGTGTGATGTGCTTGATTGCCAGCGGGGTTATTCGCATAGTAAGCCGCACCAACTTCCACTGGATTTTCTACAGGAGCAATCCACCCCAGATTCTTCCGATAATCTGGATCAACCCAAGGCCAAGGGCCATTGAGATTGTTTTCCAAGATTTCCGGAGGCATTGGACTACACCCAAAATGCAGATGCGGCCCTGTGCCATATCCTGTGTCGCCCGAAAGAGCAATGAGATCGCCCTGACGAACCCTATCCCCGACTTTGATCCCATCTGCTGGTCCGCTAGTGTGAGCGTAGTAGCAGTAGAGGACGCCAGAAGCGTCTTGTGCTTTCGCACTCGACGGTGGCGTGAGAGCCAAGATCAACGCACCAAAAAGCCAGAGACTCAAGGCGCGGTCGTACAAATTACGTTTCCGTGCCATTGGGCACTCTCCTTCTTGATGAATTTAACCTACAAGGACTCTCCTCGTAGGGTAAAGCTTAACAAGCTCGGCTGATCACAGTCGGCTTGAAATTTCAAAGGGTCAGGCACCGCTAATGGTGCAGCGCCTGACTTTTGGATCAGCGGAGACGCCTATTTATATGGCTTCTTTTTTTTCCGCTTTTCCTTGGGCGGGTGAGTTGTCTTCGAAGACATGATCACACCCTCCTTTCGTTTGGATTTCAGAAGGCCTAATTGCTGCCTAATGATTTTAAGTAGCCTCCGGATTAATTTTTCAATTTATCCTTTGGATTTTACATTCATCCCGCCATTGGCGAGGTATATTTGATAGAGAGATGCTATCAAAACTTCATTAAAATTATTAATTATTAATGAATTAAATTTATTCTCTTGTTTGTGAATTGTTAATCCACCCTCGTATGTTGGTATTCCCACTCTTACATGTTATCGAAAAAATTTCTTTCGACCTTTTCTAATTCTAAATTATATTTTTATCCCCTAGATGTATAGAGCAAATGAATGATATTTCTATTGTTTCTATGTTGTCTTTTACCTATGCGGCCGCATATGCAAATGACAACTTGCTCAAGAAACTCAAATCACTCACTCAATCTATACATCTAGATGGCTACTTTTTCCTCCAAAGGCGGATAAACTGCCCAAGGCGGATCCATTTTTTGTTGGCGCAACACACGTTCGTTTGATGGTTCGCGTGCACACTTCTATTCCTTTTTGTAACACCACGCACCTTGCCCCATTCGACTTTCGCTCAGGGCCTCTTTTGGTCTTCCCTAATCTTTATATTTCCTTCGTTCACTTTTTAATGTGCACTTCGCCCCACACGAAAAATATCTTCGCAAATGAAGATTCATCGTATAAAACAAAGATTAAATTTTTAAATACATTTTTTGCCTCGGGCAATCTCGGCTCAGCCGGACCCTCGATCAACAAAAAATTCACAACTGATTGTTATATCAGCTGATCAGAGCCCTGATAGTAATCAGGACTCTGATCAGCTGATAGTACATCGATCAATAACGCATGCCATACTACTTAAATGACATTCTTTGAACACAATACATACTCCATCAAAGAGCATTTTTACCGCAAAACTATACCACGCTCTGTGAGCACGTTTCATAGGGTTAGACTATATCCTATAGCATATTTTAGCAAAAAAATCAACTTAAAATCCCACAATTCCTCTCTCTTTCTCTCCGTGCTATACTAAATGCCATGAAGAAAAGGAAGCAGTTGCCGGAATCCCTATCGCCAAACCTCGAAAAAGAAACGCATCAAACAGCTATAACCCTCTGGTGTGATCGCATGATCAAATTGGGATTTTATTTGCTTTTTAGCCTCATCCCACTGCTTCTTACCCCTTGGAACTACGAACTCTTTGAATTTAACAAAATGATTGGTGTCTACACCCTCACCGTCATTATTACTTCCGCATGGATCATAAAAATGCTTTCCGAGAAAAAAATCGCTATTGCAAAGACGCCACTGGATATACCGATAGCGTTATTTGTACTTTCACAATTGGTTAGCTCTATTTTTTCTATGGATCCTCACGTCTCGTGGTTTGGCTACTACTCACGCTTTAATGGAGGGATGTGGAGTGTGATTTGTTATGTGTTGTTGTTTTATGCTTATGTGACTCATTGGACGAATATGACCCATTGGACTAATTTGCTAAAAACAAGTCTAATGGCAGGGTCCCTTGTCGCCTTCTACGGCGTCCTTGAACGACTCGGCATCGATAAAAATCTCTGGGTGCAGGACGTACAAAACCGCGTATTCTCTACCCTTGGCCAGCCCAATTGGCTGGCAGCGTACTTAGTCGCGCTCATCCCATTATCAATGGCTCTCGCATTCAAAAATAAATTATATTGGATAGTAAGTATTTTGCTCTTTACCACCCTTCTTTTTACAAAATCTCGATCAGGGCTGTTGGGATTTGTGATAGCTGATGTCGTATTTTGGGGAATTCTTTTCGCAAAAAGAGGCATATTACGGTCTGCGCTCGTTATCCATGTTATCTTTGCTATTATTGTCTTTTTTGTGGGAACTGGATCACCTGCAGTAGATAAATATGTTACGCTCAATGGCTGGACCCAACTTCGCCAAGGCTTCGCTGGGCAAGCAAAAGAAGTCGTAACTCAACCCACTGGTCCAGCACTTGAAGTCGGTGGCACGGAATCCGGAACAATACGCAAATATGTCTGGCAGGGCGCAATTGCCGCATGGAAAAGTACGACAAAAACGCTTTTTATCGGTACAGGGACCGAGACATTTGCCTTTGCGTTTTACCAGTTTCGACCAGTAGAGCATAATCTAACCTCTGAGTGGGATTTTCTCTATAACAAGGCACATAACGAATACTTAAATTATCTTGCAACGACGGGAATAGTTGGATTAGGAAGTTATCTTTTGTTTGTTGGATTGTTTATTTTCTGGTATATAAAAAACATACAAAAAAACTCAATCAATATTGCCCTCTTTGCCGGTTGGCTCTCCATCCTCGTTACCAACTTTTTTGGTTTTTCTGTCGTGATACTGCAACTATTTTTCTTTCTGTTTCCGGCGATATGCATAGCCCTGTCTCAAACCGAAGAAACCCAACGAACAATTCGTGTGGCATTTTCTCCCCCTGTTTGGATCAGATGGCTTATACTTTTTCTAAGCATTGGCGTCCTTTTTCAAATCGGCACCTACTGGTATGCAGATACTCTTTTTGCATCAGGGTATCGCAATAATCGCGCTGGGATTTTTGTGAAAGCTGCACCATTTTTACTATCTGCCACCACTCTTTTTTCCAAAGAACCAAGCTATCATGACGAATACGCACAATCTCTCGCTTCCCTTTCTTTAGAATCGTTTGAAAATAAAAATGCTTCACAAGCAGCAAACTTAGCTACCCTTGCAATCGGAGAAAGCGACAAAGCCATCCGTCAGTCTCCCAAAAACGTCAATTATTATAAAACGCGTACCAAAGTATTCTACACGCTGTCCCAACTTAATCCTGAATACAACAATGATGCCGTCATTGCACTCCAAAAAGCCCTCACTCTCTCTCCCAATGATCCAAAAATTTATTATAATTTAGCTATCCTTCTCGGTCGACAGGATGAATCAGAAGAAGCTATTACACTGCTTCTGACTGCCAAAAAACTAAAAATAAATTATCGTGATGTATACTATGCCCTGCACGTTTTTTACCTTGAGGCCAAAAAACCTACTGAGGCCAAACAAATACTTCTTGAGTACCTCTCGCTTGTAGACCCCAATGATAAAGATTTTCAAGAAAGAATAAAGTAAAAATATGAAACCCATTGTCACCGTCCCCAACAAGGTCCTCTCTGGTATGGCAACTGAGGTAAAGGTGTTTGATAAGAAACTCAATACCATCCTTCTCGATATGAAAACCTCTCTCATCGCGACGAAAAATCCCAAAGGAGTGGGCCTCGCTGCCCCGCAAATTGGCCTTCCATTACGAATCTTTATAACCAGACCAACTGAGAAAGCTGATATTCGAGTATTTATAAATCCGATTGTTATTACATCAAAAAATACTGACGGCCCGCCTTCTCCGCCAGCTGGCGAATCCGGCGAGGCAAGTAAAATGGAAGGATGTCTTTCAGTACCAAATCTATGGGGAAAAGTAAAAAGAAATAATGATGTGACGCTTAAATTTCAAAATGAAAATGGCATAATAAAAGAAGAAACGTTTACCGGATTTCTCTCAACCATCATTCAGCACGAGACGGATCATATAAACGGCATCCTTTTTGTCCAACGCATTTTAGAGCAAAAAGGAAAATTATTTGAAGTGGTCACTGACGAAGACGGGAAAGAGGTGTTTGAAGAAGTACAGTTACACTGATGTCATCGCGAGCGAAGCGTGGCGATCCCCGTACAACCGGATCGCTTCGTCTCCGCCAGCTGACGGATCCTCGCAATGACAAATGAATATGAATATTCTCTTTTTTGGCTCAACCACTGATTCTGTAATTGTTCTAGAAAAACTACGTAGTTCTCGTATCGTTGGTATAGTGACCCAACCCCCTCGTCCTATCGGACGCGATCGAATCGTAACACCAACTCCTGTAGAAGTATGGGGAAAAGCACATAATATAACTGTTCTTTCATTTGAAAGTAATCCTGATAAGCCCTGGCTTTACAAAGATGAACAACAAGTTATAGATACTCTGCAATCCATACAGGCGGATATTTTGATCTCTGCTTCCTACGGCCAAAAAATCCCTTGGCAAACGATACAAAAAGCGCCGCTCGGCGGCATAAACGTGCATCCATCGATCCTTCCCCGATGGAGAGGCGCCGATCCCGTACCGTGGGCAATTCTTTCAGGCGATCACCAAATAGGTGTCACTGTCGTGACACTATCGGAAACGTTTGATGCGGGCCTTATCCTAGCACAGAAAAAAATTCCTATAAAACCCACGGATACATCTTTACCACTTCGCACACATTTATTTAAAATAGGTGCCGAGCTTCTCGTTGCTTCTCTCGATCACTTAGACCTACGAGGAGAGTCCCTGCCTGCGCAGGCAGGCTTGCAGGGTGGAAAAGCGGAACCGTATGCACGAAGGCTTACTCGCCAAGACGGCTTTGAACCATGGATGAAAATAATAGATCCGCTCGAATCAGAACGCATTAAACGAAAATTTCGCGCATTTCATCCATGGCCCGGAATATGGAGCACGTTTCAAGAAAAACGTATAAAAATTCTTGGATTTTCTCATGAACCGACGATTGTTCAGTTTGAAGGAAAAAAACCAATAGGATGGAAACAATCAAGAACCCCGCGGCAGAGCCAGCGGGGTATGAGTTGAAGCATGACTT
>CAYIBX010000033.1:0-8948 GCA_964361785.1 uncultured Gammaproteobacteria bacterium
CGTCATAGCAACATTTTACCGTATTTGGTTAGTGCTAATCTACTCTAGACCCTATATATTTACTTTCCATAACTTCCCACCACTATACTATAGTCAAAAATGTTGACCTTGCCATCCCTATTGATATCCGAAAGGATAAAGCCTGTAGACCCCGTTTTCCCAAAGTTAGACACAAGGGCGTTTACGTCATAGCTATCTACATGCCCGTCTGGAGTAGCATAGCCCTTACTGTTTGCTATGTCGCCCTGAAGAACCGTAGGGGTAGAGGAGGGTCTTGGCGTATTGGTCACACGCGGTATGCTTGTAGCAGTTGGTCTCGGGGTACTCGTGGGTATAGTCGTAGGGATTGAAGTAGGGGCGGAAGTTATGGCAACAATATTTCCACATAGCCCTATTTTTGAATCTGCTTGATCTTCATAAGTCAACAAATTTACTCTTCCGTCACTCGATTTACCCCATACTTTTACTGTGATTTTTTTACCTTGAAAATTACTTGGTAAATTACCAGTTGCAAAACTATAGGCACATTTTCCATCCGGCGGACACACACCAGTTAAATCAGATCGAACAATATCCGCCACCCCCGTCTTAGTAAAAAACGCTCCGTCACTAGTTCTAAACTCTGCCATTACAGTAATTTTATTAGATGCCTTGCCCGCTTCTGTCGCCCACCCACCAAACGCACCACAACTTACCAAGCTTGCATGCCCAACGATATTTGGATTGACCGGAGTCATATTTGTTAAATTATCGGGGTTCATTTTCGAGTCAGCCACCGCCAATAATTTTCGTCTGATTTCTCCTATATTGCCCGTGGTGACAAACGTCCTAAATTTGTACCAGCCTCCCGGAGAGAAAGTGAAACGTGGATCCGTAGTACTAAGTGGCTGTACTCCTGCATGTTCGAATTCAAACAAATCTGGAAAATTTGAAACGAGAGCAGTGGGTCCAACTCCATTTCCATAACCCTCTCCTTTACCAATATATTGCTGACCTGCTCGTCTAAATTTATATACCGCCTCTCCAATTCCAACATTATCCTTGGTTAACGCAGTTTGCCAATTTTCAATTATGGTTTTGGGAAAACCCGTTCCCGAAAGTCCGATAAAACCATATTTTCCCGCCTCCCGAAACGCAAATTTTTCGAAAGGGCCAGAAAAGGGTTGACCATATGTCGTCGTTGCTGGGAAAAGAGTACTGAGCTGAAGATCTTGGCTATTGATATTTGTATTTTTACATCCACTATTCATGTCGCGACAATAGGTAATTTTTTGATCCACAACCAGAACATCCTTATATTCTGGATGAAAATATACATCTTCTTCCACCCAAAAATCCGTTTGTACATCCGGATTAGTCAATGACGGTAACACATCTTCAAAACTATAATTAAAATTCACCATGCGAGTGAGAATATGTGCATGATTATTAGAAATAGTCAGTGTTGTCGGGTTGAGATTACGACCATAAGGAGTGCTCCATGCATCTTGGTTCGTACTTCCCTGGGTTGGATTGTTAAAAGGTAGGCTACCAAGTACTAAATTAGGCAAATTAAGTTTATAACATTCAATTTTATTAGTATTCCAATCGTTAAGATTGATTGCTGTGGCTTTGGAAAAATATTTATTCGTTCTTTTGTCACACCACCCCAAACCAGTTTCCCGATTTGCATTAGCCGGATAATTTTTGAGAGTCCAGATGGCCGTGGACAACAACGCACCACCATTGGAATTATTGATCATATTTCCTTGCGCGGGTGTACTATCTGGTATACGGTCATCTTTAATATATGAGATAGCGCCACCCCATTCTTTTTCAAACCCGACCGTGACGTGGCCATCTGCACTGGTAATGTGATCAGGAGGTGGCCCTTTTCTTGTGAGTGCGTGAACCGTTGTCATTGGTATAACAAAGCTAATAAAGGAAACTATTACGATTGATATGAATACTATTTTTTTCATATTTCTACTTCCCAAAATTTTTCAGTACTATAGTGGGGTCAATGAGTACGTTCCAGAAAGGAAGAAATTGGATAGTAGTGAGATTTTTTTGCTCGATCATTTCTTCTCCCAAATGGACAAGGTATCCCGTCTTGGGGTGGTATTTTGAAAGAAAATTTTGATAGGAGCGGCTGATGACGGGCTTGGTGAATTTGTGATATTTGGCTTCAATGGGGGTGGGGAACAATGGTGCATTTGTGATAAAGTCCACTTCTGCATTATCTGTCGTACGCCAAAAATGAACAGGCTTTTGAAGATGGTTATAGATCGTATTCTCAAAAAGATGACCTGTCAAAAGCGAAGGTATTGTAGGAATATCGAAAAGACCAAGGAGATAATTTCTCAAACCCATATCGGTGAAATAATAGACAGGAGATTTGGATATCTCTGAGCGTATATTCGTATGGAACGGTGTAGATTTACTAATAATGTAGGTTTCTTCGAGATACCAGAGATATTTTTGTATCGTTTGATGCGAAAGGCCAAGAGTTGAAGACAATTCTGATATGTTGGTAAGTTGGCCAATTTGCGACGCAATAATTTTTACGAGTGAGGAAAATGCATCTGATTTTTCAATGCGTAATAAACCGATGACATCTTTTTCTACATAACTGGAATAAATTTCTTCAATCTCTATCTTCTTTTCTTTGGCGGTTTGTGCCCCAATGACTTTGGGATACCCGCCGAACTTCATGTACTCCTCAAGGAATCGTACGGCTGCAAATTTTTCTACAGTACAGTACTCTGTGAGTTTCTCTTCGTACTGATAGGCTGTTTTGAAATTGAGAAATTCGGCAAAAGAGATGGGAGGTATCTCAAATACTCTTTTTCTTCCCGCGAGAGATTCTTTGATATGTGCCTTGATATCTAGGCTTCCTGAACCGGAAACGACAAATTTGTATGGAAGACCCATATCATAAAGACCCTTGAGAAAAAGACCGGCGTCTGTTTTGCGCTGGATTTCATCGAGGAATACGACTCCTTTCTGGGCGCCGAGTTGTAAATGCAGATAGTCAATGAAGGTGCGTTGTGACTCAAGATTGCGGCGATCGTTCTCGATATCTAGGTTCAAATAGACGGTTTTTTGGTTCTCCTCTCCGGCACGAGAGAGCATTTGCTTCATGAGATAGGTTTTGCCGACCTGCCGCGGACCGATGATAACCGTTATTTCAGGTTTATCGAGATGATCGATCAACTCGCGTAATACAGCGCGTTTTATGGTCATATGTATATAATAATATAATATTTTATAAAGTCAAATTATTAAAATATGGCATTATTTATATATTAACTCATTTCCCAAAATTTCCCACCACTATACTATAGTCAAAAATGTTGACTTTACCATCTTTATTGATATCAGCAGGGATAAACCCTGCTACCCCAGTTTTGCCAAAGCTAGAAACAAGCGCGTTTACGTCATAGCTATCAACCTTTCCGTCTGGAGTAGCGCCTCTACTACCTGCTATATCTCCCTGTAAAGCTGGCTTTTGTGTAGGGTATGGTGTATTGGTCACCCGTGGTACACTTGTCACAGTAGGTCTTGGAGTACTGGTGGGGGCGGAGGTTGGTGCAGTTGTTGGTGCTACAAAGGTGAGATTGCCCGTCAGGGTAAACATATCTATGCTATTTCCTCTCCCATTGTCCTCATCTGCGTTATAGCACTGATCGCCTGGGTGATGATTGTCATTTATACCAAATCCACCCTCTGTTGATAAATACTTTAATCCAAGCATTGATTGAATTCGTCCATATTGATCACCTACCATAACTCCACCACCAGTTGTACATCCAGTGACCGAACCCAAGTTGAAGTTGTTTGCCAGATAATTGGTATAAAAATCAGCGCCTTTTCCAGCATCCCCCCAAAACCAATTAATACCATCCCAAGAATAATTAAAAACATTTAGATAAAATGGACCCGTAGTAGCGAGATAAAATCCGGAATGTCCACCGACGGGGACATTGACGTATTTAATTTTATTGGGACTTAATAGGTTGGTTTTGACGGGAGTTTCAAAGTGAAATCCATCGCCACTTTCTACACGCATCTCTACACGATTATTAAAACTACCCTGAGAATCATAATACCAAAGTTGGATTCGCTGATAGCCGTTGGCATCCGGCGGGAGCGCAACTGCTGTGGGGTGTCCGACTCCATAGTTAGTGGCAAGGTCATTGCCACCGCTATTTGGGTTCGTACCAAAATTAGCATACAGCTTGCCATCACTTCTTCTTTCTAGCTGCAGATTATTTTTAATTCCTTGAGAAAGAGTAATGACCGCTGTCGCTTTTACAGGATTATTTTGGACAACAGTAGACTGCTGATTAAAGCGAAAGCTTGATGCACTTAATGCTTCATATTTGCGCCAATTGATGCCGTCGTCACTTGCTGCATGGCAGATTTCGGTAAAACTGGTTTGCAATTGACCATTGTCTTTACGGTACGTGCGAGGAGCGCATTCATACCACATTTTGTACTGTGAGGCTCCCATAACGCCGCTAAAGTTTGCGATGTAAGGGTTTTGGTGTTTGATAACGGTAACGGCACATGCCATATCTCCATCGTCAAAAGCGTCATTTAGGGTTACCCACACAACGCGTCTAGGTTGGGTAATTGGTGCTCCCGTTGTAGCATTATATGATGCGTAGTATATGGAGTCATGACCACGATATGGATCACCCGGTTGGCCCCCACCACAGTACCACACCTTGATTTCATTGCCTTCCTGTATAGCAGATGGGGCAGTGTCATACGCATGTGCTCGAGTAATAATTGGTCCAGTTGCGGTTGTTGGTCCTGTTTTGGTAAATGTAAATTCTTTCGCTTGTGCGGCAACCACCGTAGGCAGCATTAAGCACATGATAGCGATCAATAATACCTTTTTCAAATGTACCTCATTTCGTGCTTCGCGCCTTTTATAGAGAAGTGAATGTAAAGTCGGCACTGCAACTTGAACTACTCTTTATATCGTCGGTTAATTTGACCTCTATCGTGGTCACGACATTCGGGTCTATTGCAACTGCTTTTGTCGTACAACGAAAGGTAGATCCGCCGCGCTGCGGAGAGTCTGAAAGCGGTCCTTCAGCGTTTGCTCTTGCCACCACGTTGTCTTTTACTTTTGCCACGAATTCACACGAAACGTTTTTGGCAGGACTGACGTCTCCACCCTCTACAGAGAGATAGTATTCGTTAAATCCTACTTTTTGATTAAAGTACTGCTTATCACAGTCGAGCTTTGTGATAGGGCCTGGTGTTGGCATCACGACTGGGTCTGTTTGGATAGGGGGTGTCTGCGATAGTTGTGATGGAGATGTTTTAGAGCGGAAATACCAGGCACCGCCTAAAACGATCAATATAAGGACTGCACTGATGACGTAGGTCATCATGGGTTGAGATTGTGTTTCTTCATTTTCCATATAAAAATAGTATGGAGAAAATTTTATACAATTTCAAGTAGGGAAAATAAATGTTTATTCCCGTTCAACATTAATGCTCCAACGTCGAAATGCTTTTTCAGGAAATACATAGGAATCTGGTGTAAAAGGACTTTTCATACGAATAGCAGTTAGTGCGCATATATATTGAATGTGTTTCCATAACGTCTGTGAAAATTCTTCACCAATGACGGCAAGTACATCGACATCCGATCCTTCATTTGCAAGATTTATGTCAGGACGACTTGATCCGATAAGCACCCATTCACGTATTTTGGGTTTTCGGTAGGGTTCTTTCTGAATTGTTCTGTTCACTTCAGGAACGAATTCATGAAAGAAATTTCTTCGGTTCTTTGATTCTTGCTCACCGACTATAATAGAGCGTCCTTCTTTTTTACCAGAAGGATTCGTGTATATATCCCAATAGTTACTGATATGATGGATAGTATATTTATATACATATGGGCCTAAATGTTGTTCCCATATGGGTGGGTGTACTGGTCTCATATCGTTTTGGGCAAAGGGTGCTGAGGCTAAGATTCGAACTTAGGTAGCCCTTTCGAGCGGCAGTTTTACAGACTGCTCCGATTGTCCACTCCGGCACCTCAGCAATGAATACTAAGTGATTATACGAAATCGAACTAGTACACTGCAATCAGCTTTTGCTATGATGAGTACATGGCTGAGGGCATTCGGTTACAATCAAAGCTTGCGTCGTATGTAATAGCGCTACGCGCTATTTCGAATCCGTATCGATTAGCGGTCGTGTATTTGTTAGCACATGGGTCTTTACGAACACGTGATTTAATGCAAAAGATAGGGATAAAACAAAGTCTGTTGGTTCATCATTTGAATGTATTAGAACAACATGGTTGGGTAAAAAAGCATAGGGTAGGAAAGCATATGGCGTATTCTTTAGAGAAGAAGATGTTTAAAAAATTAGCTCGATTAGCAAAAGATACTCCCTTTTGGAGCCCCCAGCCCGCTTCGCCGAAGCTTTAAGCGAGGCGAGTCAGAATTCCTAGAGCCGTCTGTCGGGATCGGACCGACGACCTACTGTTTACAAAACAGTAGCTCTACCACTGAGCTAAGACGGCGCTTCAATATCAATTGTACCAAAGGGATTGATAAGAGGGAAGAAAGAGGAAACAAACGTAAATAAGTTCTGCCATGTGTTTAGTTGAAGTATTTTCCCCGTATTAGTGACGACGGAAGGATTGAGTCAAAACCCAAAGGTTTTAAACTACAAAATCCTGTTTGTCTGACTTTCATCAAACATACCTCATTGTTAAGCTTTTGTGGAGGAAAATATGCTACAACTCCACACAGGCACTATTACTGTAAATGATAGAGAGTCTCTTGTCAAGAAAAAAATTATTTGAGAAGAATAAGCTCAAAGAGCGTGAGGATGGCAATTGTTTGTGCTGCAAACCAAAGGTAAATCAGTTGTTCATCGAATCGCAACGACTCCCACGCTTTTCCAAAAAGTGATGTCCACAAAGAGACGTGCAGTGAAACCACTCGTGTGGTGGGATAGATAAATACTCTCCGTGCGAAACGAAACGCTCTTGCCATAGGAAGAAAGTATAGAGGTGAAGGTGTGCATGGCGCTATGCATCATGGTGATGCATGTTGATATCAGCATCAATAAGATGGCGAAGGTATGCGGATTTGGGGATTTTTTGTTTTTTGCCTTGTTTTTCAAGATGCATGGCTTGTTTACTCGAGAGATAAAAGGTAAATCGGGCGTCCTCTTCATTTTTTACGTAATTGACGAAGTCTGTAATAATTGATTCAAGCATCGCGATCGTATATTTTTCACAAATTATTTTTTGGCTTTCATGATATGCAAAAAGAGATGGTGGTTCACCGGTACTATAGAGGATAAGAACTGGCTTGTTGCGATCCAGAGCCATCGATATTTCATACCCGACACTTATACTTGGGAAACTCGTTTCCGCGATCATAAAATCACAGGAATTAATCCACTCTTCAAGTTGCCTGTGGAAATTAAGGCGTTTTTCTTTGGTTTGTAAATGAATATCTTTTTCTTCTACGTTTAAGATATGATCAGCGATTGTTTCGATGCCATGATTTTTGAGAATGGAGAGTATGGCGGCATATTTGGGCAAGAGCTGTTTTTTTCCTACGACGGAGGCGGTAAAATATGCAATCATATTTGTTAAAGGATACCAGTGCTGCCTATCGATGGCAATAATAGGGTTAAGAAAAAATTGATTACCGGTCCGGTAATTTGGCTTAAGGGCGAGACTGACCCAAAAATGGGAAATATGAGAAAAAGAAGAAATATCATTCCGTACGGTTCGAGTTCTGCCCATTGTCTCGCGTATTCCTCTGGCAGTAACCCTTCTACTATTTTAAATCCGTCGAGAGGATGAATGGGGACGAGGTTAAAGACAGCTAGCCCTACGTTTAAGATGATAATAGGAGGCAATAAGAGAAATCCTATGGATACGAGTATGGTAGCCATGACATTTTCCATAAGAGCCAAGTTACTGACAAGTAAAATTCGCAAAAGTATCGAGGCTATGGTTGCGACAATTATATTGGAAATCGGGCCGGCGATAGAAATAAGCGCGGTATCACGCTGAGGATTTTTGAGGTTATATGGGTCAAATATCACGGGTTTGCCCCAGCCAAAGCGGGCGATAAGAATCATGAGAGTACCCAAAGGATCTAGGTGGGCCAAAGGATTAAGCGTCAATCTGCCTTGTATGCGTGGTGTAGGGTCGCCCAATCGGTCAGCCATGTACGCATGCGAAAATTCGTGTACGGTAATCCCGACGATGAGTGCGATAAGCCAACCGATAAACGACAATGGATTATTGAATAGTTCAGAGAACATATGGTATAGTATAACCTCTATGGCACTAAAATGTGAACTGTGTGCAAAAAAATCAGTCTCGGGTGGCTCCCATGTCCATCATCGAGGGGTAGCGGGAGGGCAGTGGAAAAGACGTGCGACTCACACGAAACGAACAATTGGTGTAAACCTTCACTGGGTCACCATGTCGATAAATGGTGTGATGGTCAGAATCAAATCGTGTGCAAAATGCATAAAAAGAGTGAGATTTGACAACGCAAAAGTTTTAACTTCAGCTACTTAGCTTGACAGAGGAAAACTTGACACCCTTTTGCATCCTCAGAGAGCTTCCATTCGCCGCTACAGTCTCGAGTTGTTGGGAGTTTGCCGCCAAAAGCTGTCAATGGATCAGGACACGAGAGCCCAGCGCGGCTTCGTAAATCAAGTGCCACACCTTGCATGCGGCTGACCACTAAGACCAAAAGGATAAGTGCAATGGTTAAAAATATCACAAAGTTCCAAGCACCCAAATCTTTATATAGTTTTGAAGATGGAGGTGAGTGGTGTACGCGAGATTTCTTTTTGGCCATATATAAAGATTAATTCGATTTATTTGCTGTGTCAAGATACGATTTTTGAACTAGTATTCCTCGCGGCTCTGCCGCGACTCCTTGTAGGAAAGTGTG
>CAYIBX010000034.1:0-8430 GCA_964361785.1 uncultured Gammaproteobacteria bacterium
GAGCGCAAGCTTAAAACTCAAAGGAATTGACGGGGACCCGCACAACCAGTGGAGCGTGTGGTTCAATTCGAGACAAAGCGAAGGACCTCACCAGGGTTTGACATGTTATCGTTTTAACCCACCAGAAATGGAGGGCTATCCGCAAGGATGATAGCACAGCTGCTGCATGGCTACCGTCAGTTCGTGCCGTGGGGTGTTCCCTTAAGTGGGACAACGAGCGCAACCCCTGTCCAATGTTACAAGTGTCATTGGAGACCGCCCCCTCTCAAAGTACAGAATTTTTCTGTTTTTTGAGAGGGGGAGGAAGGAAGGGACGACGATAAGTCAGCACGGCGCTTATGCCCTGGGCAACACACACCCTACAATGGCGAAAAACAACGAGATGCAAGGTGGTAACGCCAAGCTAACCTCTGAAATTTCGCCTCAATTCAGATTGAGGTCTGAAACTCGACCTCATGAAGTTGGAATTGGTAGTAATCGCGGAACAGCAGGCCGCGGTGAATACGTTCTCGGGTCTTGTACACACCGCCCGTCAAGCCACCAAAGTTGGGAGTACCCGAAGTCTCGCTACGCGAGTCGAAGGTAAGTTCAGCGATGGGGACTAAGTCGTAACAAGGTATCCCTAGCCGAAGCTGGGGATGGATCACCTCCTTTCTATTTGAAAATTATCATGTGATCAAGATTAGTCCATTTAGGATTAGATCTTTGGTAGTTTTCTCTCAAAACCCTATACCTATATCTATAGACCAGCGTTGCTTCCGCTTTATGCGGTGTGACAAGGTCAAATAGACTGGGTACCTATCACCATTGGGTTGTTAAGGACGCTAAAGTCCGCAACAAATTCTCCTCTCACTCCTTGAGAGGATTTTTTGTATCTACTACAATACTGATATTCATGGTAAGTAAATATAAAGGATCTATTTTGGCATGTGGTATTTTTTTAACACTCACACTGCTATTGTTTAAACAATTTTTTCTTAACGGTAATATTCCTATTCCTACTTCCTATATGCTTTCCTGGTATGAACCTTGGAAAAGTTTATATACGGCAAATGGTGTTCCATTTCTTACCCATAAGCCAGTCGTTGATGACGCATTTCGGCATCTGTATCCACTTCGTGTGATTGCATCAGAAATGATAAAAAAGGGTCAGCTTCCGTTGTGGAATCCGTATAACGCTAGCGGCACGCCACTTTTGGCGATTATGCATCCGGGGTACTTGACTCCCTTTGGGATATTTTTTCTTTTTTTGTCACCGACTATCGCATGGAGTTTGTACGTCATGCTTCAGCCTTTGGTGCTCGGTATAGCCATGTATTGGTATGGAAAAACGTTGAAACTATCTGATCGAGCATCGCTTTTTTCGGCGTTAGTTCTGGTGTTGTCCGGATTTTCCATAGTGAGACTTGAGTATGGAGAATTTTTGTATATTTTGACAGGGTTGCCTCTTGTATTAGGAATTGTTGAGCGTAAAAAAGTAAATAGCCGCGACAAAAGTATTATTATCATCCCGTTTCTTGTATTTCTTCTGATGATTTCCGGTCAGCCGCACATGATTGTATATACACTATTGGTATTTGCCGCGTATACAATCTTGCGTCTAGGGTTTATTGATGCGCTGTATTTCGGCGCAGCGTCACTTTTTGGAATTGGAATGTCTGCCTTACAACTTTTTCCGAGTTTTGAGTTGTATAGACTCTCAACGATTAATCAGCAAACGAGTACGTTTATCTTTGATAGATTTTTATTACCCATTTCCCATCTTATTACAATCATCATCCCAAATTATTTTGGCAATCAGGCGACGTATAACTATTTTGGTCCTCATGACTATATAGAAACGATAGCCTATGTAGGAAGTATTCCTGTGAGCCTTGCAATTCTTGCGTGGTGGAAAGGTAAAACGCACGCGGTCGTAACGTTTTTTGTCCTCGTCATGATTATTGCTACGTTGTCTACAATTGAATGGGTGGGTTCACGATTTCTTTTTTCTCTCTCTATTCCTATATTGTCATCAGATGTTCCATCGCGCGTGTTTGTATTAACCACATTTAGCATCGCGATACTTTCTGGCTTTGGATTTTCGTATTGGGAAAAGCTGACTCAGAAAGAATTACGTCTTTTCGTTTTTATCGCATTATTAATTATGGGTGTCATAGTTATCGGCACTGCACTTTTTTATTTTCTCCAGATACCATGTCCGACAGTACATATATCGCAATGTCGTTTGGTGAGTGTGCGAACAGGAGTGGTTGAAGCGTTCGTATTTATGTTGTTTGTCGGTATAACCCTATTTGTTGTGCGAGCGAAAAGTTTTCTTCAAAAAGTTTTTTGTTGGATGCCGCTTGTTCTCATCGCAGGAGTTGGATTGTATAATGCAGCGAAATTTTTGCCATTTTCTCCAAAAGATACGGTATTTCCTAATGTGGAAGTGATTACTGCATTACAAAAAGTATCAGGGTTCGATCGTTATTTTTCGATAGGAGAGGGTGTGATGCGAACAAATGTGACTTCAATTTTTGGGTTGTATAGTCCTGAATACTTTGATCCTCTTCATATTCGCCGATATGCAGAGCTCGTTAGTTTTGCCAATACGAATGATAGAAATAAAGGTGTTACCCGAAGTGATATTTTACTCACGTCAGATGCAAGTGTCAGCACAGAAGTTGCCGATCGTCGAAATCGATTATTGGATTTTATGAGCACGCGATATTTGGTTGGAAAAGTTGGTGAGGTGAAAGCGACTACTAACGATTCGCTGGTGTGGGAGGATAGCCAATGGAGAATTTTGTCTCGAGCGTCTTCATTGTCGCGAATGTATATGGTGTATAAGAGTGAAACGCTTCAAGGCGATGATCAAATACTCCATAGGCTTTTTGATCCTCAATTTGACGTTCTAAACACAATCGTTTTAGAAACTGATCCTCCGATTGGGGCGACGCCTCAGCAATTACAATCTGTACCCGTATCGATTATGCGGTATTCGAGTAGTCTCGTTGAATCTGAAGTATTCACTTCTCAAGCTGGGTTTCTCGTCTTCACCGATACGTGGTACCCAGGATGGAAAGCGTATGTGGATGGTAATAAAACGCCGATTATGCGTGCAAATTATACGTTTCGCGCGATACGTGTTCCAGCGGGGAGTCATACGGTCAGATTTTCGTATGAGCCACAATCAGTCGTTATAGGCACTACGCTATCATTGATAAGTCTCTTTTTTGTTTGTCTTTTTGGGTTCGTTCTGCGGTATGGTAAAATAAAGCTCTGATATGGCTCGATGGCGAAGTGGTAACGCGGCTGTCTGCAAAACAGCTATGCAGCGGTTCGATTCCGCTTCGAGCCTCAATTTTTGATATAATGTATATGGCTCAATTGAAGGGTTTACCCCGTAAATGAGCCTTAGCTTATTGTGCGGGGTGCTTAGTTCACTGGTAGAACGCGTTCCTGATAAGAACGAAGTAGATGGTCCGATTCCATCAGCACCCACAACGTGGTATAGTGTGCGATCATGCATTTATTTATGAAAACATTACGATTAATGGAAGACGTTGGTAAAAGAATTGAAGTGAAGTATGGCTTCCGAGTCGTTAGAAGAAATAAAACGACTAGCCTACAAGATGCTTTAAGTGCTAAGTAAGCACAGCCAGGTGGAGCCAAGTTATTTATTGAAGAAGATGGAAACCCTGCCACCACTTCCGGTCTACAAGCGCAAAAACGCATACACACTGTAGCTCTTCGTTGGGCGAGCAGATAATACAGAGTTTATTTTTTTGTAATCTGCTCCAACAATTCTTTCGGTGAAACGATTTTTATCCACCTAATCTTTTTTTGAAGGATCAGCAAATGTTTTTTATCCAGCGTCACGAGCCACTGTGCGTGAGTTTCTTTTGCAGAAGCCAAGACATGAGCGTCACCAGCATCTATAACGAGGTTCGTTAGATTTAAAACAATTTTTTTGTTTGGCGCTGCTTGAATGGTAGAAAATATTCCGTGAACAAGCATTGTTATTGTAGATGTATTCAAATTTATTTTGTTTGCGTGTCGCACAGCTTCATCTAAGATGATTTCGCTCATTATTCCATTTATTCGTCTTTGTTTCACGAGTGTGAGAAGTTTTCCCGATCCTCCGGATGGGGAATGGATTCCTGAAAGAATAACTGATGCGTTGAAAAAAACTATGGGAATATTACGTTTTCGTTTCACATTAGATCAATTTTTTAGCTTTCAATTGTTTGGATTCTAGATCATCGAGATCGAAGAATTCATCAACCTCTTCATCAGTGTAAGAACGCACAGGATAGGTAAGCATTCGCACTGGTTCAAGAATAAGTCTACCTTTATTTTTGATCACTCGTACGTATCCTTTATCTTCAAAAAGTCCTTCACGTAGGGTGCTTGGGAGCGTAAGCAGCCATTTTGGTTGTAATTTGACTATTTCTTCGGCAATGAGTTGTTGCATAGTATTTCCACTATACAGAAATTCTGTCTTTCTGTCAAGAATAGTAAAAGTACATGCGCTTGTTTATGTATTGAAAATATGAAATTTATTATGAAATGTGTTATCATGTGTTTAAATTTATATAAGTATGGGGAATGTTATAATGTTATATTAATACACATATGCATAGTATAGCAGTTAATGGGACTACTGTTTCAGTTAGAGGAAATGTAGAGGCGAAGGAGAGTTGGTTGAGCGTTCCCAATACGAGAGCAGTCAGGAAGTTTTTGAAACTGTTTGCCTCTCCTGTTGAAGGAGAGGCATCTTCAGCTACGGTGCTTGTTGATGGTAAACCTATGCATCTTCCTTTTGTTCTTCATATTCAAGCTCCCCGTAAAGTATCCCAAGAAGGATAGGAAGTGTCCACACGCCTAATGTGTGTTATCCTTGCTTCGTTACCAAATATCTTGTCGCTATATCGATAAATTTTTGTTCTCCTTTACATGCGGATTCCCAAATACTCGTGCTGTATCCCATATACGCTGGATGGCGTGGATTGTTTTCCCAGACAAATCCCATTTTACTCTGGTTAGTATTTTCTGCCCGTTCTCGTTCCCACGTAAGCTCTCCTAAAAATTCCCGAATTGGTTCATATTGCTTAGCTCTGCTTTTAATTTGTGCATGATTATTCTGCCATTCACGAAATGGGTCTTTGTGTCTGAATTGATTATTTCGGACTACAATATCTATCAACGGAAAATGTTTCCACATAGTGCTACGTAATTCATTTGGAAATGTTGTTGCATTGCTTGGTTTATAACAAGCGATATTAAATAGTGGTTCATAAACGAGGATATTCTTTTCTGCTCGGTCGCCGTCTATGATGCCTTTTCGTACGAATTCTATTTGAGCAGGTGTTGGAATTTTGCGAAATGAACCATAGGCAAGAGCAACCGTTTTGTCATTAATTACTCGGAGCATTTTTTTCCATGACATAGCCCGTGCCGATGTATGTGGCCAGTTGCTTAACCATAGTAAGGCGCTGCGTACTCGTATTTCACTGTGAGGTTTACCCATTAAGTCGAGTATGGAATCCCATAACACTCTTTGTCTGGAATATTCGGATGCCAAAAGCCAAGTTCGGTATCCTTTAATAGTTCCGCGATTTTCATATGGTTTCAATGCTTCTGACAATTCTAAAACTGCATTGCCATACACATCTTTTGGTTGTGACTTAGAACAAATTTCTATTTGATCAAGTAAAAAACTTGGTGAGGGAAACTGACGTGTTTCGGATTGACTCATGATTTCGTGATGGGCGGGTGGAACTGAGAGATTTACTGGTATATTACTACCTTTGTCCCTATGTCTGCAAACTGGTAGACTTCTTTGGCGTCACCGATATCAAGAGCCACACAACCGCCAGTATTTGGAACACCGATAAAATCCCGCGGACGTTGAATTTTATTTCCTGCAGAATAATAAAAGGGCAACTCATGGATGCCAAAGTATGCATGCAGTTCCTTGCTATAGTTAAATCCCATCCAGTACGGCATCCATACATTATAAATAGTAGAAAATCCCAATCCTGTTTTGTTGAGTATCTCAAATGTTCCAGTGGGTGTAGGGTAATCTTTGCCTGAAGAAATACGATACGATTTAACAAGCACTCCATTTTTAAATGTATACATACGTTGTTGGGAAATGTCGATCTCGATGTAGCGATTAGCCAGTGATCCGTCAGAATTTGGACCGCTATCTATATTGACATGAATACTCTCGCCAGTATACCCTAAGTATCGATTATAGAGCGCTTGCCCTATAGCAGTAGCGAGCCGTTTTTTTGTCGTGGTAATTTGTGCTTTTTCTTCAGTAAATATTACATCGTTGGTATATTTGGTTAGCAGCAGTTCCGACGGTATGAATTGAACAATGGCGGTATCAGGCGTCATCTGTACCTTTACGTCCGTTTGTAAATCCTTTTGGTCTATGGTAAAAAATCTGTCAGCATTATTGACTCTCATGATTACGGTCAATGGTCGAGAAAAGACATCAGCAATTTTTGTATTTGCATTTTCTACCTGTGTTTGTGCATCGGTTGAAAGCGGGGTAAGTGGTGGTGTGAGCGGATCAGTTGGAGAGCCAAATGTGTCTGTGAGGTACGTTTTTACGTGTATGGGGTGCAAGCCGTAGCGTTCTTCTTGCTGGTAGAGGGTCATGCGTTTTTCGCTTTCGTCAAAAAGCATGATGTCGTCGCCTTCTGAGAAGTCATAGATTGTTTTTTGCACAAACGCATCAAATTCTTGCGTAAATGAAAGCGGAGGCTTTACGGTTCGCGGTACAAAAAAAGATTTGATAAATTCTAAGATATTTATAGGGAAGCGTTTGGTATTTGGCAGAAAGATTTCTTTGAGAGCCTCTTTTGCGTCTAGATACACACCAATATCACGATAGTAGTAGGTATAGACGCGATTGTTTATTTGTAATCGTATAGGCATATCCAACGTCGTGTCTAACTTTTTTTCTATATCTTTTTTTGTCATGAGGCCTATGGGGAGATCACCAAAAAGAGTTCTTGGAGTGCTAATATATACGGTAAGTATTTGAAGAATAAAAAGAATGTTTAATAAGCCAAACATCCAATGTAATAGATTCCGTTTCGATACTTTGGCAGATTTTATTTTTTTGTGAAGCGAATGTGCATGGTTATTCACATGGTTAAGTATTTTTCTCATACTATGAGGCTAACAAATTATACACACCACAGCAATGCTCAGCTTCTGCAAGGGGCCCCCTTGCAGACAACGTTATTGGTATGGTAAGTTAAAAATACTTATGCCCTCTAAAAATTCTGTCAAAGAATTTGTTGCTGATTCTTTCTACCATATATATAACCGTGGAGTAGAGAAGAGACTTATTTTTCAAGATGCGCAAGACTATGCAGTATTTCTTTTGTATCTCAAGACGTATCTCTTGCCGAAAGACGAGAAAGCTCTACAAGCAACTCTATCAGATCCAGAGGTGTTGTGGAAAGAAAAAGATAAGGTACTCAAATTACTACGATTGAATAATTTTTCAGAAGAAATTTCACTTATATCGTACTGTCTAATGCCTAATCATTTTCATTTACTGATAAAACAGACGGATGCAATGACCATAGATACATTTATGAATTCTTTGTGTACTCGATATGCGATGTATTTTAATAGAAAATATAAACGCGTTGGCGTGTTATTTCAGGATCATTATAAAGCCGTGCGCGTGACGTCAGATGAGCAATTGCTGCACCTTTCCCGTTATATTCATAGGAATCCTGCCCAGCTTCTGCAAGGGGCCCCCTTGCAGAGTTATTTGTATTCAAGTTATCCCGAGTATTTGCAGTTGAGAATATCTCCGTGGGTTGCTTCGAATATAATTCTTGATTATTTCAGTAAAAATGGAAATGCATCAGAGTCCTATCGTTCATTTGCTGAGGGCGGCGGGGTAGACGAAAGCATGCTAGCCTCAGTGTTGATGGACGAAGCTTAGCTTCTGCAAGGGGGCCCCTTGAAGAATATTCCTTGCTTTTCCCAGAGAGAGAGTAATCTGTATTTACTGGAAAGGGAAAAAATATATGTCAGAGGTAACAATAAGAACAAAAGAGTTATCTAAAACTAAGTTTTTTAAAGAGGTTGGAAAAAAAGCGTCGGCTTTATTAAAGAGAGCAGATATTGTAAATAATCCTGCTGATCGAGATGTTCATAAGCCCAATGTAGGTTTCGATCGAACACTTCTCGAAGAAGGAGATCAAAGGCTCAATAAATTTCCTGATCAGTTGACTGATGAAACAAAAATGACAGGGGCTCAGAGAGTCGAAGCAGTCAGTGCTAGGTACCATGAAAAAGACCGTATAAAGCTTCAAAGGTTAGCAAGCAGATATAAGGGAAAGCTCACAAAAATTAAAGCTCCAAGCTTAAATCCCCGGCCGTAAGGCCGAGGGATGGAGCGATCCC
>CAYIBX010000035.1:0-8384 GCA_964361785.1 uncultured Gammaproteobacteria bacterium
AGGTTTTCACACTTTCCTACAAGGAGTCGCGGCAGAGCCGCGAGGAATACTAGTTAAAAATCTACATCGACCCCAAAAATCCCTCAGACGATATAGACCACGACCGCGACGACTAGTTTTACTGACAGGGTCCGACCCTGTCAGACTGTCCAATAAAAACAATCCTTCAAAATCATTACCTAGACTATTCTGACGCTTTATTATAATATATATCCATGAGCAAATGGAAAGATAGAGGATTGCGATCATGTATCCAAACGCCGCTTGTTGAGAAAAAGAATACACAAATCATTTTTGACCATGGGTATAGAATACTCATCAAAAACGGTACTCCAGTACTTCGATTATCAAAAGCAAGGGCACGTGTTTTTACAACACTTATTGCACATCCAGATGAAGTTATATCTCATGAACAAATATATTTCAGCTCAACTCTTCAGCCTCGTTCATTACCAAAATTTAATTTAACACCCGATATGGCAAAAAGGATATCTCGTCCTCTTATCTCGAGACTAAAACAATTGCTTCAATCTGTAGATAAATCAATTGCCAATAATGTAAAAAATGCTCATTCAACCGGATATTGGTACGAACAAGATATATCAGTGCGGACAAAATAATGAAAAATCAAACGTTGCAGAATTATAAAATTCTTATGTGAACCTATTGATAGTGGATCGTGTAGGAATTGAACCTACGACCCCTTCGATGTCAACGAAGTGCTCTACCCCTGAGCTAACGATCCGTAACGACAATTATACCGTGTTTTCTTATCCTTGACCACTTACTATCTCGTGTCTTACACTAACTATGTATATATGGAACGCATAAAACAAGCAGTTGCAGCTTTTTTTGATTTTCTCCAAGGGATCGTTGCCATAGCAGCAATTATGGTGATGATTTACCTCTTCATCATGTCTCCTCAAGAAATAAGTGGCTCTTCAATGAATCCAACATTTCTAAACGGTGAGTACATACTCACCAATAAGGTTCTCTATCGCTTTACCGTCCCAAAGCGCGGCGAAGTGGTCATATTCAAATCTCCCAAAAATAAAGATGTAGACTACATCAAACGCGTCATAGGACTTCCTGGGGAGACCATACGACTTGAGGGTGGGCAATTTTTCATCAATAACATCCCTCTTATCGAAACGTACGACTACAACAAACCCGTGTTTGGTGAATCGTATATGCATGAAGGTGATGAAATCATTATTCCTGATGGACAATATTTCTTAATCGGAGACAATAGACCCGGAAGCTCAGATTCACGAGAGTTTGGACCAATCGTCCTTGAAGATTTTATCGGCAAAGCATTTTTGCGGTACTGGCCAACAACGAAAGTAGGACTGGTCAAACAAGGAACCTATACTCTAGAAAAATAAACAAAAAAATTATTTTCCCAACAATTCGTGGATATGCTTTAACGATTTACTGGTAGTCTCTAGATTGCCACGTATGACAAACACTACGCGCGCTTCAACCTTTGACTGTGTGATCTTCACCAATCCATTTACTGACTGAGCTAAGTCCTTGGCGATTCTATCTAAATCATCAGAATGAATGCGCTCTATTTTGTGTGCTGGCTTTTGATCTGATTGTGCCTTCAAGCGTCGCGCAAGGTCTTCGGCTCTGCGTACTGAAGCATTCTCAGACAGAATTGTTTTGTACGCGTCGACCATAAGCTTGACATCATTAAGTCCTGCTATCGCTCGTGCATGACCTTCGCTAATAGCCCCAGACACCAATCCATCTTTAATTGCATCAGGGAGGGCCAAAAGTCTCATGGTGTTTGATACGTACGACTCGCTCTTCCCTATGCGTTTGGCAATCTCTGTCACCTGCAATCCAAACTCCTCGATAAGCCGTTGAAATGCGAGGGCTCTATCAATGGGATTTAAATCTACGCGCTGTACATTTTCGACGATGGCCATCTCAAGCATGCCGCGTGCGCTTGTTTCTTTAATGAGTACTGGTACAGTCGTAAGGCCGGCAATTTTTGATGCTCTCCATCGCCTCTCTCCTGCGATGATCTGATACCCAGCCGGCGTTTTAGCCACCACTAACGGCTCAATGATACCGTGTTCTTTTATGGAATCGACCAATTCGCGAAGCGCGTCAGGAGCGATGAAACCTCTGGGTTGCAACGGATTAGGTTGCAATAAATCCAAATCAAGATGAAGAACCTGCTGCGTATCTGACATTATGTAAGAATTGTGGGCAAGACTGATACTATTTGTTTTCCTTTTTTAAGTCCAAATTTAACCATTCCTGATGTAAGTGCAAACAAGGTGAAATCTTTGCCCATTCCTACACCATCACCTGCCGTATATCGTGAACCTTTTTGACGAACGAGGATGTTCCCAGCTATTGCCATTTGTCCCCCATAAATTTTCACGCCAAGCCTTTTGGATACTGAATCTTTATTGCCCTTTGCTGTGCCGCCTGCTTTTACATGTGCCATAATTTAACAATTAACAAATTTACATTTAACAACTTAACTTTTCTTTTGAAAAACAAAAAATTCTCTTCTGACTACTGCGTCTGGTCTTCCATATTCTATAGGACCATTAAGATGAGTATACCCAAGTATTTCACACCTGTCAATAACTTTTTTCACGAACAACGTTTCTTTCCCCAGTGAGTACTGTGGCAATGCCATTACGATTATGCCACCCTGCACAAGAATTTTTGACCACTCCCTCAAACAACCGATGTATAACTTCTCTAGGCCTTTTATGATATTTTTAGCTTTCTCGCGTTCTATCATCCGACCAAAAAAAGATGCATTCGTACGACCCATGTATGGCTCTGTCACAATAGCGTGGACAGGATCTTTTATCACATCAGAAATATGGGTCGCATCATGGATAAATACATTGATGGTCTCAGGCGTTAAAGTAAACATTATTCTCGCCCATGCTAAATTTTTTCTCGTTCTCTCAACTGCCAACTCTGAAATGTCTGCGCCAATAACCCTACACCCCATAGTTAATGCTTCTACCAGAATCGTTCCTGTGCCGCAAAATGGATCTAATACAATGAAAGATTGTTCTGGTCCCATCGTTTTTGACAATGCTCCCTTTGCGATATTGACAATCATACGAGCAACTTTAGGCGGTAACATACCGTTTTTGGGATCAGAAAATGGCCTACCAAAATCACGCTGATTCCACTGTTCAAAATCTTGAATAGCTTTGGTCACCCCAATGTACCAAGTGCCCTGCGACTCTACACAAATAAGTTCGGTAACTTTTTGCTTTGCTATAACGACACTTGAAAGTGGCGCGTCATGCTTAGATGCTATAAACCGCGTACGAACGCCTTGTGCGACCAATGCTTCTTTTATCGAAAATGGCATTGTTGTCGAAAATGGTTCCTTATCTGTATACATACTTATCCCAAACGTCAATGCTTGTTTCTTCACTTCACGGAAAAGAATAGTCTCAAAATCTTCTCTGGTCGGCATGACTCCTGTATAGACCACTTCACAAATTTTTATCGTCCCTGCGAGAGTCTGCATTACTATATGCGGTTCTTTTTCAGTAGATGCTAGAACTATTTCTTCCCGAAGATTTATACTTGAGGATATTTGAGATTGTATCTCAGCCTTAGAAAGTTTCGGGGTTCTGCCCAAAACAAACAAATAATCTTTCATGCCCTTACAATATCTGTAATCTCAAGCGTCGTGATACTTGCACGAAATCCTATATGCTTGCGATACCGGACTTTAGATTTGTAGCGTCGAACATGGATTTTCTCACCTTTTCCCTGTGCTTTAAGAACAGCCAACACATGGGCTCCTTTTATCAATGGCTTTCCCAATATATACTTTTTATCATCCACGATAAGAAGTACTTCATCAAATGATACTTTTGATCCTACCTCACCTTCCATGCTGGAAACTACCAGAGAGTCACCCTTTTTGACCACGTACTGTTTTCCTTGTATTCGAATAATTGCAAACATACAACGATTATTATATCTTTGAATTCAGACAATTGCAATGCTCCCATCCTCAACGCCTTGTCTTTGCATTGAAAGAAGTATGCCAAATCCTATTGATATCCCCAAAATAGAGCTTCCACCGTAGGAAATAAGTGGCAACGTAATACCTGTGACGGGAATAATACCCATATTCATGCCTACATTTATAAGTACTTGGGTCAAAACCATCATAAAAAACCCAATGGTATACAAAAATCCAAATGAATGCGCGTGTAACCCTCGAACATAGGGAAGAATCATCCGCCACAACAGCGTCATGTAGAGGCTAAAAATCACCAGTCCTCCAAGAAATCCTAATTCCTCTATAAGGGTCGCGAAAATAAAGTCAGTATGAAATTCAGGCAAAAATCGCATATGACTCTGTGTGCCCATCCCCAACCCTTTGCCAAACCACTGACCACTACCTACAGCTATCATAGCTTGTAGCGCATTGTACCCAGCCCCTTTAGGGTCAAGGGTAGGATTTACAAATGTCAAAATTCGACTTTGCTGATAAATCTGTAAATGCCCCCAAAAGACAGGCATCAGCGCTGCTCCAATCGCGATACAAAAAATAAGTACAAATACAGGAAATCCTCCAGCGATCATCATGGCTAGCCATGATGATACGTACACGAGACTCGTCCCTAAATCAGGTTGTTTAAAAACGAATAAAAATGGAACGAGGCATACCAATACATGTATCCCCCACGATTTTATTGTTCGAGGACTTAATACGCTCATAAGTCGCGCCATAAATAGTATGACAAACGGTTTGACGATCTCTGAGGGTTGTATCTGTTGATTGCCTATCATAATCCATCGCGAAGCGCCTCGTATATCTGGACCGAAATACGTAAGAAGCAAAAACAATAGCGACAGAGCATATCCGTATGGAGCTAACCACCAAAGAATAGCATTATCGAGTTTAGAAATTCCCCACACAAGAAGAGCCCCAATACTTAAAAAAACAAGTTGCTGCCAAAAAAGTGCCGGCTGAATGGTCAGAAGCACAAAAAGACCTATCAGTCCCAATAACACAAGAGACAGTATCATTACCCACTCTATGTTGGATTTTCGTTGTGTGAGGCTATGAAAAGTTGTGTTGCCCATGTGATAGTATCTGAAAGCGTTTCTTTTTGTATACGTGTCACCAACTCTTGAGAGAATGACTTGTACGCATAAGGCAGAGTCAACGCAATACGTTCATCTATTCTACACCCTTTTTCTTTTCGAAGAAGCTGAATGTCTCGCACCAATTCACGCATGCTACCGATACTTTTCAGCTCCTCTGTCAACTGCGTGTCAAACGAAACGTCCAAGCCCTCCCCCTTTTCATACGACACGCGTACTACATTAACTTCATCCCGAAGCACTTCTATAAAAGGCTCTGATAATTCCTTTCCGTACGTTATAGAAACCGATGCTAACGGCTGGCGAAGCTTTATTTGGAGAGACTTTCGTATTGCGTGGCAACGTTCGACAAGGACGCGAACTGTATGCATGTTCTCAAGAAGCATTGCGTCTACTAAACCTACATCTCGATCCGGCCATAGAGAAAGATGTACTGAATCTACATTGGTATATAAATTCTGATACACACGTTCTGTGATAAATGGCGTGAGGGGAGCTAAGAGTCTGGTAAATACAGAAAGTACCCACCCTAAAACTTGCTGAGAAGCGCTTTCTGTCTCTATACGGTTTCGACTCGTTCGCAAATACCATGTAGAAAGATCATCGAGAAACTCTGTAAGTATTCGACACACTAAAACGGTGTCATACCCGTCCATAGCCTCTGATGTCATTGTGATCGTTTGACCAAGTCTTATAAGTATCCACTGATCCATGATATGCGTTGGAGTAGGCTTTGTTTTTGGCGGTTCATTTTTGCAATATAATTTATAAAAGCTAAATACGTTCCAGTAAATGGACACTACTTTCTGATATATCTCTTTCACTCCATCTTCGGAGAAGTTTATATTTTCAGCTCTCATCACCACTGATCCCATCAGATAAAACCGCAGCGCATCGACACCGTACTTTTCTATAAAAATGGTCGGGTCGGGATAATTCTTCTTCGATTTGCTCATTTTCGTACCGTCGGTAGCGAGAATAGTCCCTGTCGTCACGGCATTTTCAAACGTGTGCTTGCCAAAAAGAACGACAGACATAACGTGCAATGTATAAAACCACGCACGCGTTTGGGCTATATATTCAGTAATATACTGCGCAGGATGAGTAGTAGAAAATAATTGGGTATTCGTTTTCGGATACCCCAATGAGGCAAATGGCATGCTCCCGCTTTCTACCCAACAATCAAAAACTTCCGGAATTCGTTTACCTTTTATCGATTTTATATCATCCACCCAAATTTCTATATCGTCGACGAACTCGCGGTGAATATCAGTCAGTTTATCAACCTGACTGGGATCTACAGCCCACTGTTTCAATTCTTCTACAGATCCAATGATTCTCATTTGATGATTTGTAGATTTATCATTTATAGATTTCCATATAGGCATCGGTGTCCCCCAATAACGAGACCGAGAAATATTCCAGTCTGGTGCATCCTCTAATCCTTTCCCAAATCGACCAGTCTTTAAATGTGAAGGATACCAATTGATGTGCGCGTTTGCGGCTATAAGCTCTGGCTTTATTTTCTGGATATTGATAAACCAAGCAGGAACTGGTGCATGATAGAGCCTCGTCTCGCATCGGTAGCAAACGGGCACATTGTGCACGCGTTCTTCGTTATGATAAATAAGCCCTCGTTTTTCTAAATCTTTGTTGACCAAAGGATTTACCTTTAGTATAAACATTCCAGTCCAAGGTGTAACCTCTTTCTTTAATTTTCCTTCTGAATCTACGTGCTCTACTAGCTGCACATGGTGCTTGAGCATTACGCGGTAATCGTCCTCACCATACACTGCCAAAGTGACGATACCCGTTCCTTCAGCTTCTGTAACGTACTCGTCTGCTATTATGATTCCCGCGCGTTCTCCTTTTTTTCGAGGATAAAAGTCATAGTGCAGTTCAAACGTAAATTTTTCGAGGTCTTTGCCTTTATACGTTTCAACGATTACGAATGGCTCGTCTTTAAGCATCGTTACCGTATTTTTAGCAAGTATAAAATAATCATCTGCTTGTTTCACTTTTATATAGTCGTGTTCTGGGTGTACCGCTAGAGCGGGAGTAGCCAATTTATTCCACGGTGTCGTAGACCACGCCAAAAGGTAGGTATCTTTCAACCCAATTACTTTATATTTGTATATGGTGCTTGGACCTGATAATTCTTTATAAGAATTATCCATCGCGATTTCAAAGTTTGAGAGTGGAGTAGCACAGCGAGGGCAATACAAAATTACTTTTCTCCCTTCATAGATCAGACCTTTTTCATAAAGCGTTTTAAACGCCCACCAAATAGATTCCATGTATGGTTTATCCATGGTTTTATAGGAATTTTTAAAGTCTACCCATCGGCCTAGTCTTCGTATTACTTTTTCCCACTCTTTATCAAATCGAAGGATTGCAGATCTGCATGCAGCATTAAACTTATCAATACCCATCGCTTCGATCCCTTGTTTTCCACCCTTTAAATCCAACTCTTTCTCTATCATGTTCTCGATTGGAATCCCATGACAATCCCACCCCCACGTGCGATCGACTCGATACCCACGCATCGTAAAATACCGTGGAACGACATCTTTAGCAGTTGAAGCCAAAAGGTGGCCATAATGCGGAAGGCCTGTGGCAAATGGTGGACCATCGTAAAACACGTAGCGTTTATGTTCTGGACGCTCAGACACAGATCGCTCAAATGCTTTTGTCTCATCCCAAAAAGCAAGAACGTCATGCTCGCCCTTGGCTACATCATATTTCTCTTGAAAATTTTTAATTTTTAAATCCATACAATTAGTATGCCACAAAAAAAAGGTACCGTTTTTATAAGGACCCGCGACTTGGTCGCAGGTGGTACCACCTTATTTACTTCTCAATTAGCTATTACGGGCTCACCCGGAGAAGTCTACTAAATTTTCTTTTCTCAGCTTGTCTAGTGATAGCTAGACTAATAACGCTTTTCTACCTAAAGTATACAAAATATCAATACAAATCACAATATTTGATATAATCTCATGCCTATGGGAATAAAAAAAGAAACCATCTTAATAAATTGGGGAGATGGAAAAAAAGTCAAAATCAAAAAACCCAACCTCGAAGTAATACCTGGGGTTAGTGTTATCTGTCCAATGCCCTGTCATCCTGTGGGAGACACCGGTGATCAATGGCTAGAAAAAGAGAAAAAATCTCACAAAAAAAACAATAATGCCAAAATAGTCTTTTTAAATCAAGAACCCCGCGGCAGAGCCAGCGGGGTATGAGTTGAAGCATGACTTTGG
>CAYIBX010000036.1:0-6500 GCA_964361785.1 uncultured Gammaproteobacteria bacterium
TGGCACGGTAGTATTCTCAAGCTTTACCGCCTTTTGTAACGCCTGTTTTACCATTGGTTTTTTGGTATGGACGCTCTGTGTATCATACGACACCGGAAGTGCTGCATCTGTTTTGGGATCCCAGAGATGCTCATCAATGCCATTTAATATGCCAATGATACTATCTCCCCGTTTTTTCATGAGTGCTGGCATGTGCGCGCCATGCACGCCTCGCATAAGCTCTGTCGCGTACGTAGGAGACACGGTCGTTATGACATCGGCATACACAAATCCTTCTTCAAGAAGTCTCACCGCTTTGCCAAGTGGCGTTATAAAAGGATGAAATACCGTCTTTGGCAAGCCTAATTTCAACCCTAACGACGCACCAGTTTCACCAGTGTAAAGGAGGTTATGAATCGTAAGAACAGTCTTTACTAACTTCGATTGTATTGTACCCCGTTCACGATATCCAATCTTCCCTTGTTCGCCCAAAAGAAGTGGCACGAGAGCCGTGTGCCAATCATTGCAATGTACGATGTCATACGGCCCGCCAAGCATCTGTGCTGAATAGAGGTACAACTGTGCCACTGCTTTGGAAAAAAATGCGAATCGCTCGACGATATCTTTCGCATCATAATTATCAAAAAGCGGATGTCGAAATAAATATACTGGGATATGGGAATGTGGAAGCATCGTACGAAATACAAACACAAGTTCTCGTCGTCTATCGTAATCTATAGCTAACTGCCCTACACATACAGCATCTTTGGATGATATATTCTCGTAAAAAGGAAGCGCAATGGCGACCCGAATGCCTTTTTTGGAAAGAGCCACAGGGAGCGAGTAACTCACATCGGCTAACCCTCCGCGTTTATAAAGCCCTGCCACTTCACTGGTAACAAATAAAACACGCATTAACAATAATCATACACCACGCAAAACTTTTTCATATATCTTTTCATACCCATCGACCATTTTTTCCACGGTAAAATACTCTTCTACGTGTTTTCTGCATGCCGCACGATCTATTTCTCCTATACGTTTTATTGCCTCTACAAGACCAGCTACACCTTTTTTTTCATCCACTATAAACCCTGTCACACCATCTCGTACTATCTCAGACACACTCCCTCTGTTATATGCTATCACGGGCGTCCCACACGCCATCGCCTCTATCATGACGAGTCCAAATGGCTCTTCCCAATGGATAGGAAAAAGAAACGCTTTTGCGTTACCATACCGCTCTCGAAGCGCTTCTCTTGGTAACACGGACTCATACAGAACTTGCTTTCCATCAATGTGTGGACTCACTTCTGTATCCCAATACTTTTTCATAATCTCATCATGATCAAAATGTTGTCCTGCAATAAGCAATCGCGTATTGGATATTTTTGCTGCTGCAATCGCATCATGCATCCCTTTTTCAGCTCGTATTCTTCCTACCGTAAGTAAATATCCGCCATCCCCAAATCCCACTGGATAATCCTCAACTGAAATTCCGTTATATACTACTCCGACAAACGGCAAATCAGCCCCCTCTTTTTGCGCCTCACTAATGGCTATATAATGAATAGTTTTTACTTGAGCGTACTCTTGATATTTTTCCAACACATCAGGAGTAATCGGATCATGAAGAGTATAAATCGTTGGTGTATTCGTAAATCTCGTAAACGGAAGCGTTTTTTGTACCAAATGACTTCCTATGATATCAAACGATCCTTTTGTAGATAGTTCGTACATATATGATGCAAGTCGTTGTTCACGATGTGTTACGAGAGCTTGATAATCTGGATATGGCATCAACCGCTTCAAATCATCAAATGGTTCAATGCCCAAATCAATTACCTTTGCAAGTGTTTGAGAACCTATTCCTGCAAATACAGTGACGTCATGACCACGTTTTACCAATCCATCCGCCACATCACGAACAATCCACCATGGAGCTAAAATCTTTCCCGCTTCAGGAGGCACTGCATGCACTGGTGAAATATATAATGCGATCTTCATTTAATTCCCCTATTTCCCTTAGTTCCCATATCTCCCTTTCTTATATTCTAGCCTTCTCTTCAGCAATTTTTCCGAAAATCCCCCTTCTTTTTTATGCTTTTCTTCTAAAGAGACGATGAGTTTGGATATCATATAGTTTGCCTGATGAATAAGCGTAATCATCATATTTACTGCTTGCTCAGGATTCTCAGGGAGATTGGGGAAATCAGGGATATCGGGGAGTGTTTTGGTTTTTCGAATTATCTCCCATATCTCCCCCAGTTCCCCTATTTCCCTTATCACCCGTTCTTTTGGCCATAGCGCCAGCTTTCGCTGACGCGCAAAACTCAAGTAATCATTGAGTAGTTCCTCAAACGACCCCCTACTCACGCCAGTTAGCTTAATATACCCAGCTAAACTCTCTTGGCTATACCCTTCGGCAATATTTTGCATTCCACTTCGAGCTGCTTGTACCATCTGGTCTGTAGTCCTTGAAAATTTCGACACCCATCGATCACAAAACACGACCGTATAATCATAAATCGGCACGGTAAGCTTATATGCCAATAAATATTTATATCCCCCATCCCCCTTATTTCCCATAGTTCCCTTATTTCCCTGATAAATTTTTATACACCTCAATATATTCAGAGACCATCCGCTCTTTTGAGAAATATTTTTCTACATATTTGCGACAATATGCACGATCTATCTCCCCGATGCGCCCAATTGCCTTCACCAATCCCTCAACACCCCAATCTCCCATAGTTCCCTTATCTCCCTTTTCTTCTACTATAAACCCTGTCACACCATCTCGTACTATCTCAGACACACTCCCTCTGTTATATGCTATCACGGGCGTCCCACACGCCATGCTTTCTGTCATCACCAGTCCAAACGGCTCATGCCAAGATATAGGATACAGTGTCGCGATTGCTCCACCATACAACTCAACCAATGCATCATGTCCGATCTCTCCATGAAAAATAACTGTGTCGCCATCAATCAACGGCTTAATTTTTTCTTCAAAATATTTTCTATCAATGGGATCTATGGCAGCCGCCATTTCTAGTCTAATCCCTACTTGTTTTGCAGCTATAATTGCTTCATATGCACCTTTTTTAGGACTCATGCGACCTACCCACAGAAGATATTCTTCTCCCCTACTTCCCGTATTCCCCTTAGTTCCCCAATCCCCCTTATACTCCTCTAAATCAAGCGCATTATATACAGTCGCCACATAATTAAGATTTGACATCCCCTCACGCTGATTATTGGAAATAGAAATAAAATTTAAATTTTTATACGCTTGGAGAAGAGCTCGTTTCTCCCTAGTCGTCTCACCTTGATAAAACGACCCGTGCAAGGTAAAAACGACCGGCGTTTTGATTCCCACAGCTTCAGGATACGTCAAATACTGTCCATGACTATGAATGACGTCAAACTCAGACGCTCTCGCGTAACACGCATGATAGTGCGCCAATGGCCTTTCTATGTCTCCCTTTGTAAGTCCACTGTTTCCAAGTGCTTTGGGAAAAATACTGGATAATGTAGCCGTTGTTTTACTATCGCCACTGGCAAAAAGCGTTACATCATGGCCTTTTGCCACTAATCCTTCTGTAAGAAGCGACACTATTTTCTCTGTCCCCCCATACAACAGTGGCGGCACAGGCAAGTATGGCGGGGCGAGGACTGCTATACGCATATATTATTATCTTAGCATTCTTCCCTAATTTCCCCTAGTGCCCCAAGTGCCCTTATCTCCCTAATATTTTTTCCAACCCATCAATCATTTTTTCTATAGAAAAATGGTCTTCTACGTGTTTTCGACATACGGCTCGATCAATAGCACCAATCTCCCGTATTTTTTGTGCCATTTCTGAAACAGTATTTACCAAATATCCATTCACTCCATCTTTCACAATTTCTGGCAGCGCTCCATTTGGGTACGCAATCACGGGCGTGCCGCAAGACATGGCTTCAATAGCCACCAGTCCAAACGGCTCTGCCCACTTAGTCGGAAACAAAAATGCTTTTGCATGTTGATATTCTTTGATAATCTCACGTGGTGTAATCTCCCCAATCCACACAACTGTTTTTTCATCAATAAACGGTAGAATTTCCTCTTCATAATATGCTCGATCTTTAATTCTACCACCAATATGGATTGGCACTCCCGCTTCCTTTGCTGCCAAGATGGCGTCTTTGGGATTCTTATTAGCGCCAATTGAACCTAAATACAGTACATAGTCATCAGATTTTTCATGAAAAATAAACTCATTCGTATCCACAGCATTATAAACTGTACCTGCAAACGTCACCGTTGGATTTGCCGCTTGTTGCGCATTTGAGATAGAAATGATATTCGTCTCGTATTTTATCGCCAACTCTTCAAGCTCTGGAAAAATCGGCAGATGCATAATGTGATACAACGGCTTATGGAGTTGATTGGCAACAGACCACACAATCGCTTCTGCACGGACATTATTAAAAATAATATCATACTGATCTTTTCGAGCAATCAACTCATCCACGACATGCGTAACATTTACTACTTCCAGTCGCAGTTTATAAGACGCACCATACACTCCAGTAGGTGCTCCTTCTTTCCCTTCTCCACTTAGCACTGTTGTCTTCGCAACAGGCACGAACGTAATATTTTTATGCTGAATCGTCGATCCATCCGGCGCAAAAAGAAGTATTGCATGTCCGCGTTCTGCAAGCCCAATCGCTTGGGCATACACCAAGCGTTCAATCGCCGCTTGCCCGAGTGGTGGAACCAGCGCTGATACAGATCCTACTATGGCAATTCTCATATACTTACCGATAGAGAAACACGTCTCTATATAATTTATCAAACCGTGCGGCAATTTTGGTCCACGTAAATCGCTCTTCTACAATTTTTCTCCCCCGCTCTCCCATTTTCATACGAAGCATATCGTTATCAAAAAGCTTATTAACTGCTTCGGCTATTTCTGTGCTATTTCTGCTTCTTACAAATAACCCCGTTACCCCGTCCTTAACTGCCATAGTGACTCCACCTCGACGCGTGACGACCACTGGCGTCTTACTTGCCATAGCCTCTATAATGGTAAGTCCCAACGGCTCGTCCCACACCGCAGGAGATACGAATACATCTGCCAAATAATACAAATCCAAAAATTCTTCATACTTACGCACAAACGGAAGCATTAAGACATTCGTTAACTTTAATCGTGTAATCATATCTTCCAAATGTTTTCTCTGCGGTCCGTCTCCAGCAATGATCACTTGTCCACGGATAGTCCGTGCTGCTTTTATAAAATACTCCACTCCTTTTTCCGTAATAAGTCTTCCGGTAAATAACGCCACTTTTTTGCCTTGTAATCCATATTTTCTCCGTAGTTCTCCAACTTTGGGTCGTTTGTTTGGAAAAAGCGACAATCGAATGCCGCCTGGAATGGTACGAGTTTTCGTCGAAATATCGTCATCAAACATTTTTAATAACTTCACGCGAGTATCACCAGAAACAACAGTGACAGCCGATGCCGCACGCAGCGCATCACGTGTCATACGAAAGTACCTGCGATCCGAGGCGATTGCATGAAGGCAGCTCCCATGTGATGTGATGATGACACGTGTGCCATACAACGCTCGAATATACCGTGCCGCCCAACTGTTGATCATCGCGTGATGACAGTGAATAATATCTGGCTTAAATTCCTCTACAGCATGAGAAAGCCCATCTATATAGGCAAAATAGAGCTTTTCAATTTCTCTATTAGAAAGTTGACTATATTTTTTTTCAATTTCTAACCCCGGTCTACCCACATACACGGGAATTTGAGGAAGGGACAATGTGAAAGTCGGTATTGTTGGGAGAACTTGTTCTGTATCAGGCATCACAATCGCTAAATCATACTTATACGCTTCAGAAAGCCGAAGCATCAGATATTTTACATACGCGCCACTTCCACCACCATGCAGAGGAAAATCATAGAGGAACAGTACACGAGGCTTTTTATTAGTAATCATGGACACGTATTTTAATAAAACTTCAACGTTTATTATACCATGCCGGTTACGATTTGAAGTGTGCTAATTTTTGCTTTGCTCCAAAACTGAAAGCTGCGATAATTGTTTGCGAAGCGCTCTGGCACGTTTTATATACAAATCCTCCATGCGATAAGATATGAGTTTAACATGAGGACTCCTTGCTTCTGATGCACGTCTACACCAATCATCTGCCTCATTATAATACTTAAGCATTGCCAAACGTGTTGCTTCACTGCAATCCTGACGCTCCCTTTGGTTCATCCCGCGAGTATACCAAACAGAGAGGATGATGCAAAACTCTCTCTTGCGCTCTAACTCTATTCAGCTATAATAGCGAAAATATGAATAATTCATCCCGTCCAGTACAAACTTTTATTCGAGAATATGTAGGACCTATTTATGCGCGCGCCTCAGAAAGAGTCGCTCATCTTAAAAATTGGTTTAGTAGACGTGTTGCGTAATTCCCCATAATCAGGCACACTAAAGGGATATGAACATTT
>CAYIBX010000037.1:0-6435 GCA_964361785.1 uncultured Gammaproteobacteria bacterium
TGAGGTATTTACTTCAGGCTGTGCAACCATAATTAGCCTATAATATATTAAACCGCGTTAGTTATCAAGGCTGTAATAATAAATTCAATGCGTAAAGTTTTCTGCTCTTTGCGTTTCGGAGGATGATTTTTCACATATTCTTGACGAGTCTTCTTCCCAATAAATGCACAAACCGACTCATATAAAAATGGCAATAAACGCCATGAGAAGCAATACATGGGAGAATAAAATTCTAATCAATGTTATTGAAGAATAGTGGAACAACTTTATTTGAAAAGCCAAATGGAATTCCATTCGCTAGAGAAATTCTATACTCAGCATTGGCTAATTGCTCATCACGTTCGCGTCTTGATATGGCAGACGTTATAGAATCAAATTCTGGGCTATCCGAAAAAAGTCCTAATATTGTACCAGGGGGATATAAATTAACTACATCTGCATATTTGGTATCAGTTGCTATTTTTGCTCTTGGAATTCTTAACCAAGGCAATGTCTTGTATGTACGATGAATGACCTGTGATAATATGGACTCTCCTATTTTTACCGACTCTGTTTCCTTTGTCGCTTTAATATCTTTTGTTAAATGGTCATACTGACTCTGAGTTAATCCACCAAAAACATTCGTTAACTGATTTGTATCAGAATTTTTAAAAGTAATTGGTAAAACATATACATATTTTCCGACAAATTTATATACACCATGAAAATCAAATGCATCAAGTTGTTCTGATGTTAACGAAATATGTCCTGCTAAATCAGCAGTTGAATTATTCAACAATTCAAATCTAAATTGAGATTTTGTGCCTGATTCAATTAATGTTGGATGTTCATAGTATTTTAGGGCAGTTAATCTGTTTAAAGCTCCAGTATCTACATAGTCTGCTGGTATTTCAGTTGGGTTTTCCGCCGTGCCGCCCTCTATATATCGTATCCAACCAGAGTTTTCGACAAAGACATAGCGAACGTTCTCATCTTTTTTGTTATAGCCATATTGGATAACTTCAGCCCCGCTAAATGTGGTCTCAACTTTCTTTGGGTTTACCAAGGTAACATTCTCAAATTTTCCAGGCACCTCAACGCCATAGCTATAGGCTTGCACACGAATGACAGGTTCGCCTTCTGAAGATACGGTATAGTCGGTCCCTTCAAGGGCTTCTTTTGCCAAAGGATCTTTAAGCTCGACGGACACTTGAGTTTCGGTTGGTTGGGGAGTACCCGTAGCTACCGGAGTAATTGTGGCAACTACGTTTGGTAACACATCCTTTGCTCCCTGTCCAAGACATGATAGTCCAACTGCACCTACTGCTTGTGTCAGGCCAAATGTTGACCATGGGTGTTTACTTCGCCGAGAAGCATATATGGAAGCTGCTTCATATCCCACAAACCCTAATCCGGCAGCAATTGCTCCCCAGGGCATTTCTGCGGGTAATTTGTTGTCTAAAGAGGAAGAAAGGCTAGGTTCAAGCAACACATGGGAACCGAGAGAAAAATCAGATGAAATATGCCCACCTTTCAAAAAATTACGAGAATCCCAATCTCGCGCTCCATGACGATCCGTTGAACGGAAAAAATCGGGAGTAGGAGCTTGCTCATGTTGTGGAGCTTTTTGTGGTGAGGTATTTACTTCAGGCTGTGCAACCATAATTAGCCTATAATATATTAAACCGTGCTAGTTATCAAGGCTTACCAATACAATCCTTCAATTCTAGGTCCATACCTTCTTCCCAATAGATGCACAAACCGGTTCATTCAAAATGATTAGCAAAAAATATAGGGATACACAATGAAATACTATAATACAAGAAGGATGACACTACCTTACGGCCTTAATCAACATTGTTAAACATCAACGGAATAATCTTTTCTGATAATCCAATTGGTATACCGCCATCTATTATTATTTTCCACTCATTATTACTCAATGGTAAATTATTTTCACGTTTTGTAATCGAAGATGTTATTGCTTCAAGATCACTTTGAGGAAAAAGCTGCAATACCGTACCTAGTGGATATAAATTAAGAACGTCAGAATACTTGCTATTTGTGTTTATATGATTATTTGGTATACCTAACCATGGCTCACTAAGAAACTTATGATTTATGATCTGTGACAATATTGATTCTCCAGTATTTTGTGATTTGATATCATTTTTTAAATGATCAAATTGAACTTGAGTTAAACCACCAAATGCATTGGTTAATTGATCTTGGTTACCCTCTACTGGATTTTGAAAAGTGATAGGTAATACATAAATATTTTTTCCGAGTAACTTGTAAACGCCCTGATAATCAAAGTAACTGAATAATTCTTTGCCTGAAATTAATTGTATATCACCCCCAAAGCCTGACTCTGGTGCATTGTAAAGATCAAACTCATATTTTGGCTTAGTTTCTGTTTCCGGCATGGTTGGATGTTCATAGTATTTAAGGGCAGTTAATCTATTTAAAACTCCTGTATCTACATAGTCTGCTGGTATTTCAACAGGGTTTTCCACCGTCCCACCTTCGACATAGTGTATCCATCCAGAGTTTTCAACAAAGACATAACGAACTTTTTCATCTTTTTTGTTGTAACCATATTGGATAACTTCAGCTCCACTAAACGTTGTTTCAACCTTCTTTGGGTTTACCAAGGTAACATCCTCAAACTTTCCAGGTAGCTCGACGCCATAGCTATAGGCTTGCACACGAATGACTGGTTCACCTTCGGGCGATACGGTATAGTCGGTCCCTTCAAGGGCTTCTTTTGCCAAAGGATCTTTAAGCTCGAAAGATGATGGGGTTTCGATTGGTTGAGAGGTTGGGGTCGAAGCGACCTCCACAATTGGGGTCGGAAATGTGTTGTTGGCCGGTTTGAAAGATATGTTCACAAAAGTATCAACGTTTTGCTCGATAATCGGCGTTTGGACCGGACTTGGCTCACCGTCCACCCAAATACTAAAAACGTCTCCATTCTCGCCTTGAGTATGGATAAACTGAAACCCTGCCAGCACTCCCACACCATCCTTATTTAACTGTAAAGCCGTAAAATGATTTTCAAGAGTTTGCGGGAGTAAATAATGTGTAATAGTTTCACCGGATTTCGGATCATGTGCTACTAAGAAATGGGAAGGCGTTGTCAATGTGCCAACTCCTTTGGCGCTAGAATCACCATTTATATCAACGGTCAAAAGCGTTGAGGCAGCCAAAGTATAAACCCATCCGTCCTTTCCTTTCAACGCAAACGGTGCGGTCACGATGTTTCCCTTATCAATAGACGAACTAATCACGCCTGTGCGATTAAGATGGAAATCCTGCACACCATCGGTAATGTGAAAGTCATTCCATGTGTTCACTGCATTTTCCACTGATTGCACGGTAAGCACCTCAGCTATAAACGGCGCAGGTGCCTGCTCAGTAATGGAAACCGCTCCTGCCTGTCCAAGACATGATAGTCCAACTGCACCTACTGCTTGTGTCAGGCCAAATGTTGACCATGGGTGTTTACTTCGCCGAGAAGCATATATGGAAGCTGCTTCATATCCCACAAACCCTAATCCGGCAGCAATTGCTCCCCAGGGCATTTCTGCGGGTAATTTGTTGTCTAAAGAGGAAGAAAGGCTAGGTTCAAGCAACACATGGGAACCGAGAGAAAAATCAGATGAAATATGCCCACCTTTCAAAAAATTACGAGAATCCCAATCTCGCGCTCCATGACGATCCGTTGAACGGAAAAAATCGGGAGTAGGAGCTTGCTCATGTTGTGGAGCTTTTTGTGGTGAGGTATTTACTTCAGGCTGTGCAACCATAATTAGCCTATAATATATTACTTTCAGCTAATTGTCAAATAGTCAAATAGTATTATTTTGTTCGTTGCCAAATATAAGCGTACTACAAACATTTCTGTCGGACAAGTGTGCAATTTTATTTCAAATGGTGTTTTTCTGCATAGTCCTTTCGCTCTTGTGCAATGCGCTTAATCCGGCGCTTCGTTTCTCGTACATGTGCTTTTTGTATTACTTCTGACTGGATGCGTTCAAACAGATGCTCTGGAAGTACAACTCTTTTATCCGTTTTCTGGAGTGAAGAATCGGAAGAAGCAACTATTATTTTGCTGGGCCGAGAAGAATCTATATACGTCAATGTATTCTCAAGCAGAGGAGGAATTGGTACTTCTTTCTCGTGTGGAGGGAATAAACGAGGATATTTTATCGGCCTTCCTAAATAATCTTTTGCAAGCCGTTGCAAATCTTCTGACATTTGTTCTTCTTTCTTATAATCGTGTTCTATGCTGTATTGGTCACTATATTTCTCTTTTTCCTTCTGTTTTTTCGATTTTGCGTATGCTTCTATAGGACGATTCGTTTCGTGTCTGACAAATCGTGCTTTTTTCTGATCAGAGAGCAATCCCCCCATATTTTTTATCTGCCTGCCAGCTTTTTCCCGTGCAATAGCACTATCTATAGCTACTCTCGCTTCTTCTATTGTCGCGACTTCTTTGGAAGGAGGCAACGATCCCACGTGGTCTAATACCACTCGATTAACTATAAAAGAGGGTAACGCTGATGTCACGGGCATCTCTTCCTTTTCAGGTCTATAAAGAAGATTCTTTCGCATGGCTCCCATATCTACCAAACTTTGCGGTGTAGTATTCTGCTTTGCTGACTGATGGATAAGAAACATCTTCGTTCGTTTTTTAAAATCCTTATGATACTTTTGTGACCGTGTATATTCTCTAATCTTTTCAAAAGCATTGAGCACTGAATCTACAGAGTGCTCTGTGTTTGGTTGTTGGGCAAAGGCAAGTGCTTCTACCTGAGGAAGCTTCATCCATAAGGGAAGGAGTAAGTCCTTTGCATACACGCCCCTATATTTTTTGGGTATTTCTTTTGCCCACCCGTTCTTTTTTGCGGCAACCTCAAGTCCTTGTTGAAACATACGTTCCAAAACGCCAAGCGCTATAGCAACGTGGCCAGCGTTGGCTTGACTCACAATGGTATTCCACTTATCGCGTTGTGTAAAAATATCTTTCGAGGTGACCAATACATTCATGGTATCTGATAAATTTCTGGCGACATGATCCCCAAACTTTTTAGAAAACGCATCAACTATTTGTGCTTGAAAAAACGTACGCTCAGAGGGTGCATTTTTTATCAGGGCAATTTCCTTAAGGTCTATAGAAGCTGATGGAGGATACCTACCCCATTTTTTTTCTAGACGGTTATTTAGGTACAAACGTTGTATTTTTTTTACTCCCCATAGAGCTGCCACAGAGCCCAATGCTATTTCAACAACGGTTATCTGTACACCAGTATTTGCGGCTACACGTTCTATGTCCTCTCGGTGTTCTTTAGCCCATTCTTGCCATTTGGGATTTGAACGGGGAATGATTTGGGTATCGATGACATGAAGCACTCTTTTGCGCCATGCGTCAGGTCCAAGCGCCTTGACACCCTTTTCTACAGCCTTGCCCACACCATACCACATAGTATTTTTCGGCATTTCTACTGACATACCTGCTGAACCTTGGCGTTCTTGCATACATACAGTGTAGAAAAATTGACCACGGGAGTAAAGAAGCACGAGATTACTCCTCACCCTTAGGGTGGACTAGCTTCGCACCCTTTCCTTGACTACTCACCCTTAGGGTGAAAGCGCTAGTTCTCGTCGTGATGGTCAACTCAAAAGGGGAGGATGCTTTTTCAAATGCTTCCATCAATGAAAAGTAAATTTTACGCTTCATCGAGTTCTTTTTTGGTTACGTTGGCTTGTTTGAGTATGGAACTTAATGTTCCCAATGCAACTTCTTTATGGTTCGCAACGATGGCTGTTTGTAGTTTCCCTTCCTTCACACCGCGAAGTTTTATGTGGCTTCCTTTTTGGGACACGATCACAAATCCTAATCGTTTCAAACGTGTGACTACTTCTCTTGCGGAATAAAGCTTAGGCATACTAGAACGTTGGAAATAATTTTTCCAAACGAAGATCTGGCAACATCTGCAAAGAATTTGCTGATACTTTTTCATCTTCAAAATAAAGCTCAATCGCTTCCTGCAAATTCTTAAGAGCCCCCGACGCCGTTTTTCCTTGACTCACTATTTCAATTTCTATCGCCTTTGCCACATACCACGTTCCTTCACGCCAGACGAGAGCATTCAATCCGTTTGAGGCAATTATTTTCTTTTTTAGTATCTGTTTTACCATATGATACAGAGTATACCACACTCATCCAACCGTCAATTTCCAACATGCAATGGGGGGAAATGCGTTAAAATGTAAATTTTTTTATTGCAGTAAGTAACGATGATTTTATTTCTTCCCACGTACATGGCTTATGCATTCTCGGCATTGGCTGTGCGTCCGCATCTTCAAAATACACCAGTGATTTTAATATATGCGTGGGGTCTAGAGTAGATTAGCACTAACCAAATACGGTAAAATGTTGCTATGACGCTC
>CAYIBX010000038.1:0-6299 GCA_964361785.1 uncultured Gammaproteobacteria bacterium
TCGGAGCTGAATCATCCTAAAACCCCGACCGTAAGGTCGTGGGTTGTTTTATATAAAAGATTTAAAACAATCCAATTTGTCTTGAGGCATCTATAACTTCCTTAGGATATGAAAAGTCTACCGGAAAGCTTTGCACATTGTTGAAATTATCCATGTATTTTAGATGTTTGTTTACCACGCCATAATCATAGAGTTCTTTGGTCAGTAATACATCTGCTTCACAGTAATATTTGAGTTTAGCGAGTGACGCTTCATCATGGTTTTTCCAGTACTCCACAGCGTTTGTGCCTACATCTGTCTTGTCTTTGTTGAGCGTAGACTGAGCAAGTTTGGAAAGACTTAATGAGTGCCCAAGGGCAGAGCGCACGGATTGCATGATGTCGAGGTGTGGCATTTTGGCAAATGTATCGGGCGCGTGGCGGGCAAGCGCAGGTATATCAAATTTTATGGTATTAAATCCGATGATGCGTTTGGCAGATGCCATGATAGGCCAGAGGTCATCAAGCTCTGATACCCAAAAGCTTTTCATTTCGCCCCGCAATTCATGTTGGTATTCATCCACCTCTCGCACGTATGCCGATACGATGGAGATGAGAAGATCAGCAGGATCATTGGTACTAATTTGCGAAAAGAGTTTTTGTGTCTCTACATCAAAGATCACTTCGGTAATCATATGTGCACATAGTGTAGCAAAAATTTAAATAGATCGTAATGATCTTGTTTTTGTTTGGACTACTTCTAATGGGTGTCCCACACCGTTTTTCCATATTTCGTATCCTTTTGCATTGTAGTGCGGGGTCTTGATTATATTTTCCGAAAGCAAGAGATTAAATTGTTCTTCAGTAAAGAATCCAAAATTTTGTATTTCTTCTTTTTGCATTTGAAACGTGCCATCGATAATGGTGCCGGTGTAGGCGTACCCTAGGTGCATATGTTTGTTTTTCTTTTCAGTTGTATCGTTTGCTGAATGCGTTTCATTGTCATAATAATGCCACACGCCCAAGAGTTTATCCAGACGCACAGTTAATCCCAATTCTTCTTTGGCTTCACGAATTGCTGCGGCCTCCGGCTCTTCGTGATCCAGATCATCGATGTATCCTGCAATTGGAGACCATTTACCACCACATATATTTAGATCTTGTACCATCAACAGTCTCCCTTGATCGTCAGAGAGAAATATAGAAACAGAGGATGTGCCGGTGCTATGTTCTTTCCATGATTCTTGTTCCTTATTTGTCATAAGGAGCATATTATAGCGGATTTTTTGGTATTTACCAAAAAAGAGTACAATAGAACAAGTGAAATCATTGTCTATAGACGAGCGTAAGCTCCTTATTATTCAAGGGTGTGATATATTAGCATACTCGCTTGCGGGTGTGTTTGTCACAGTATTTTTCTTTTCCCATAGTACTCTTTCTACCACTGCACTGTTTCGGGCTATAACATTTGCTTCTATGGTGTTCTTTTTTGCATTGACGGGAAGACTTCTTAAATATATTTCGTCCGGAATGCTCATAAAATTTAGTTTAGCAGGTGGAGCATTGTATTTTCTTTTGTTGTTTCTTTTGCGAGAGCAAAGCATACGTTGGTATGTGCCATTGGGGATTCTTGATGGAGCAATGGGTGGAATATTTTGGGCTGCATTTAATTTGTATCAGTATATCGTCAGTTCGTCTGGACGTAGGGTTGCGTATTTCGGATGGGGGCAGGCGTTGTTTAATTTGGCAAGTGCCATTGGTCCAACGATCGGAGGACTGGTAATCGTCGTTTCCTCCCGTACATCAATAGGACTTACCGGCGGATATACCATATTGTTTTTGATTGTCAGCATTATTTTAGGTGTAACGGCATTTATTGTCGGTAAGCTTCCTGTACATGGGGATATAGCATTTTCGTACAAACACTTGCTGACACACAAACGGTCGGTGGGGTGGAAATTGGTGTTGGGTCAGCAGGCGCTCCTTGGTTTGTATGACGTATCGCTAGGCACAGTAACGAGTGTGTTGTTTTATCTTATTATTCAAAGCGAAAGTAAACTCGGTATACTTTTAACCATTGGTTCACTGTTAGCAACAGTCACGAGTATTATCGTGACGAGGACGCTGGTAAAGTACCCGCAATTGTATTGGGCGGGTATTTTTGGATCAATGCTGTCTATCGTTGTTTTTGCGTATCAGCAAAATGTTTTGGGTATGTGGCTTATGATTGGGATAGCAGGAATGACGCTTCCATTTATGATGACCAAACTTTCCACAGCCTATTTTGACGCACTGGATCAAGCTCCCGGCACATGGGAAAATAAATTTCACATGATGATTGAGCGCGATGGACTGCTTGGACTCTTGCGAATGACCAGCTACATTATCCTCTTTTTTATACTTAGGGGAGGCAATGAGATAGCGATTGCACGAACGTGGTTATACATCATCCCCGTTATCCCGTTTGCTATCGGTGTGTTGTTGGCCTTGGGTTCCCGTAGGAAAAAAATTACTGCCCCTATCCCATTTCTTCCGAACGAGAATATTTAACAGCGATTTATGAAAACGATTCAAGGCGAGTTAAAAGCGTTAGGCAACAAAGAGAGAGCGTTATTTATGGCGAGATATTTTAAGACAGGAAATGGAGAGTATGGAGAAGGGGATAAGTTTTTAGGTCTCACAGTTTCACAGCAACGGGTAATTGCAAAGAAGTATAAAGATTTATCGTTAAAAGATATTGAACAACTGTTGCATAGTACCATTCATGAATATCGGTTGACTGCGTTATTGATTTTAGTTTTACAATTTGAAAAGGCGAATGTAGTTAATCAAAAGAATATTGTTGATCTGTATTTAGCAAATACAAAACGTATAAACAATTGGGACTTGGTGGATTTATCTGCTCCAAGAATATTGGGAAATTATTTATTGGACAAATCGAAAGAACGGAAATTATTGTACAAATTTGCCGTTTCAAACAATATATGGGAACGACGAATAGCGGTATTAGCGACGTTTATTTTTATCAAACAAAAAGATTTTTTAGATAGTTTTGCAATCGCGGAAATGTTGCTTCACGATCCGAATGACCTGATCCATAAATCCGTCGGTTGGTGCTTGCGTGAGATTGGAAAGATAAATCAAAAGGCTGAGGAACAGTTTTTACAAAAATATTATAAAACTATGCCCCGCACGTGCTTGCGATACGCGATAGAAAAATTTTCTCCCGAAAGGCGTGGAAAATACCTTGGTGCCAAAAATCATAATATATAAATAATTTTATATTAAACAATTTTACATATTGAAATAGATGCTTAATTATGATTAACTCTAATGAATCGATTCATTAGAGTATTTCTATTCGTATGTCACAGATTTCGAAATATAAACTAGATAAAGCTCTTGAGGAAGAAATGTTTCGGCAATTCTGGAGTTCGTTATCCGCTCTTCGAAATGCATCAACGGTTTCTTCATTCTTTTCTGATTTACTCACAAATACAGAGGAAATGATGCTTGCGAAGCGATTTACAGTCGCTGTATTATTGTTGCGCGGAAAGCGTCCTGTAGATATTAAACACACGCTTCATGTCACAGATACGACTATCTGTTCTGTGAATTCATGGTTAAAAAATGTCAAACCGCAAACGAGCCAAATTATACAGCGCATTATTAAAGAATCGGATTGGCAAAAAGTTTTCGATCGATTTGAAGAATTACTCGATCAATTACACCCCGCGTATCATACAGACTGGACACAGGCGGGGAAGGATAAATGGAAACGAAAAATGGAACGATCCACGCGTCAATCGCTTCGATAATCTACTACAGATCAATCGATTGATTTATAGTAATGAATGGGTATTATGAAATATCAACATGGAAAGAATCAGAGCGTAGTGATGGCGAGAAAGCGGTCGGTGAGCGCGGCGCTCTATGATGTTTTAAGTCGATTTTCGATATGTTCGACTATGCCGCAACGCGAGAAACGAAAAATAATTGTTCGTGCGTCTGGTAAAGAGTTGGTCGATTTTACCAATCATTCTATTGATTCAGCAGTTGCTTCATTAACAGACAGTATTTTTTGGGATAAATCAATGCTTCTTGATCAGTTTGTTTCAATGGATGATATGGATCAGTTAGTCAGGAAAATACAATTACATATCAAACGTCTAGATCATATCGGATTTTGTTATACTGTTTTATCGCAAGAAGATGAACGAAAACGAATTGTGGCAGAAGTTTCAAAAACAAATTGTCATTTGTATGAAATGGATTCTGTAGATCTTGCTAAGTGGTATTTTATCGGAGATAAAAAGCGTTGGCAGGATACGATGATTGAATTGTTGCCTGTCCAATTGCCCAACAAACTTCCAGAAGATCTTCAATATTGGATGCCGCATATTCACTTAGATATCAACACATCGTTGTCAGCTGAAGAAATAGTTCAAATGAGTACGGAGATTTTTGGAAATTCCCGAGAACCAATTTTGTATACAGACCCCGAGTGGGGGACGCATTGCGTCCGAATTTGGTTAGGAGTAGCTTCAGGCGTAAATATTCAGCTTGATTTGTCGACAAACGTAAGAAACCTTCAGTGGTTACGCAAAAATATGTTATACACTATCTTGTAAAACAGGAGATTTTCGTGCCGGTTTATATCTATCCACTAGTGAATAGTCAACGTTTTGAACCAGCGACAGCGGATATCGGTTTCCCTGTTTCCAAAGATTGAAGCTTGTACGATTTATATGTGGTACGCGAATGTTATTTTGCATAAATAACTCGTGAATTTGTTCTGGTCGAAAAAATAATGCCTGTTGGATTTCTTCTGTCTGTAAATTTAGACCCCCACCAGTAATCGTTGCTTCATACGCGTATGCAGTTTGTAGTCGGTCTAGGTCATCGTAATAATGAAAAATTCCTAATAGATTGGTGAGCTGGACATCCAGACCTGTTTCCTCTTTGACTTCTCGGATAGCTGCTTGGTGAGGGAATTCATGATCTTCAATGTTTACAAAACCGTACACTGGTGACCATTTATTTTCACGACCCGTAGCCTCTTGAACAAGTAGTATATTTCCTGCATGATCTTTGATAAACACGCCTACAGTTGCTGCGGCTCGCATCGGTTCTTTACGCGATTCATATTCTTTGTGTGCCATACAGCGCGTATTATAGCGCAAAATGATCAAGGATAGAAAGCATACCGTTTTCGTCGACGCTAGAACCTACGAAGCCATTGTCCCTCTTTGAGGATACGAGTTTTTTCAATTCATCTGTCGCGTTTTGGACAGCCCCCACATATCCGCAAAGCTCCATAAAGGACCAATCACTGGTACTGTCACCTATTCCTAAAAATTCTGATAACGGCATAGAAAGCGCAGTTGCTACATCCATTGCTGATTGTTTTTTGGATACACCTTTGGTTGTGATGAGTCCAAATTGATGAGGATTGGCTATTGGGTGCACGTTTACGGCTAGGGAAAGCTTCGTGTCAAACGGATTAAATATCAGTTTAAGTCTTGAAGCGTCTTCAATATTAATAGCAATTGGGACAACTTTAATGACGTCATGGTGAAGTGATTCTATTAAAAGATCGTCAACAATTATGGGTGGTGTTTGGAGAATGTGGGTATGAAGCTTTGTGAGCGGCTCTCGTATTTGGCTTTTTTGTACGATGTAAGAGTCAGGAGTATAAATTTCTACATACATATCGGCGTTTATATACGCTGAGACGATTTGCGTCACAAGAGATGGATCTATACTGTATTTTTTTATTATTGTATTGGTAATTGGATCAATGATGATAGCTCCGCCATCTGTTATATGTGGATTGTCCAGCTTGCAATCAGCTATTATTTTCCCAATTGCATAATGTGGCTTGCCGGAACAAAGAACGATAGGGATACCCAAAGCATGAATTTGAGTTAATCGTGTGATGATATCTCCATTGGGATATGGGGAATTGAATCCAACCTTATCGCCGACAATAACGCCATCAATATCTGTAATAATTGCTCGTATCATTGATATAGGATACCATATTGGCTATACTAGCAGGATGATTTTATCCGATAGAGATATTAAGAAGGCTTTAAAAAGTAAACGCATTCGGGTGACACCTTCACTTGATTTGTCTTCCCAATTAGGCTCCTGCTCTATCGATTTGCGATTAGGCAAACAATTTAGGGTTTTCAATCATAGTAAATTTGCCTTTATAGATCCCAATAATCCAAAACTTGTGACCGACATGATGAGAGAGATTGTATTAAAGCTCCAAGCTTAAATCCCCGGCCGTAAGGCCGAGGGATGGAGCGATCC
>CAYIBX010000039.1:0-6070 GCA_964361785.1 uncultured Gammaproteobacteria bacterium
TTTCACACTTTCCTACAAGGAGTCGCGGCAGAGCCGCGAGGAATACTAGTTTAAAATTTTACATACAGATCTTGCAGGCAAAGAAGGGATTGTTGCCGCAGTCTATGATGCCGCTCGACCATCAAGAGGACTAAAAACATTCGCCCGAGTTACCTTCAAAGAAATACCTTCGTTAAAAAGACCTGTCAGAGAAGCAGTCAGACAAGCTAAAAATAACAACAGTGATGTCTATATTGAATTCTTACCTATCGAATCTGTCGTTGAAAACGAATAGCGATCCTTACTCCAACTCGTACGTCACGGTGACGATTTTCTCTAAATATTGATCTACTTAGATATCTTTTGTCTCTCTTGACCAACCTCCACGTTGATAAAGGATAATGTGGCTATGGAAAAACTCAGCCTCGTAAAACTTTACAAAAAACACATTAGAGGCACGTCCGAAAAAGCGCCTGTAGTGCCATTATGTATTCATTTATGTACGCTAACAAATGCAGTAAGAATCGCCTTATGTATCCAATGTCAAAAAATATATATCACCACTCGTGTACTAAAACACTTATACGATTCAAAACCAGCAGAAGAGTTTGAATTTTTGTTACGAAATATAGGTGTCATAGTCAAATATCCTGATCATCTCTATCAAAATAAGAGCAATAAAAGAGGAACACATCTATTTACAAAAACAATAAAAAATATATTATACGCGTGCTCCATAGAAACTACTGCTGATAAAAACCCAGATGAGAAAGAGGACGGAATGATTTATGTTGTAACAGGATTTAGAATTCGACCCAAGAAAACAAGCTATCTGACAAATTACTCACTCATTTGGAGCTGGAAGGGCGACAAACCTTCATCGTAGTATTTTCGATACCTTTCGGTCTACTTATACTCCGCAGTAGAGCCTTTCTGCATTTCAGCCCCAAATCAATCAGTAATCGTTTTGGATTGTTATAATAACCAATTTATCAATTACTGTCAATGTAAGATTATTCCCTATTTCTATAATGACTTACGTTAAGAGATCTGTCAATACCTTTACTCCAACTCGTATGTCACGGTGACGATTTTGTTGACCGTGCCAGACCCCGGCTCTATGCCGCCTCCTCCGCCGCCGCCCTCCATACGAAAAAATGTTTGTGAAGGAGCATACCCCTCAATCACACTGATGATTTTTCCAAGTTTTCTTCCACTGCTTTGTGCCACAATTGCCGCTTTCTCCCCTGCATTTTTGAGTGCTTGATCAAACAATTCATTGGAGGCGGAAGTTGTATCATCAAAGCTAAAATTCGGGCCGTTTACATTGGTCGCACCACTTTTAGTAAGTACACTCGCTAAAGGCGATGCGCGATCGACATCTGAAAGTTTCACCTCAATCGTATTACTTACATTCCATTGTCCGGCTCGATATTTCTGCCGACCTTCTGCATCATAATATTGTTCCTGATTTTGATAAATGTTAAGGCTCTGAGTTTTGATGTCCTCAGCATTCACCCCAAACTCTTTAACCGCTTGTATAATAGCGTCTACTTTTTTATTGACATCATTTACAGCTATCTGCTTATCATCGCCGTACGCGTTGACCCCAGCGCTAAACTGAGCAACTTGCGTTTTTTCCTGTGATTTTGCTTCTCCCACGACGGTTACACTTCCTACGGGCTGAATACCTATCTTTCCCCATGAAACTAATTTCCACGGCAAAAGAAAACTTACACAAACGACAAAAAATAGACCAACTAAAATCATCGCGATGAGGCTAGCAGATAACGATTTTGGTGTCATAAAGCTTCTCCCTACATCCATTAAACACATTATCAAAGCCCGATGTCAATGGTATACTTAAGCATACTATGATCATTGATGGTAAAGCTCTTGCAGATATAATACTTTCTTCACTCAAAAAAGACGTAGAAAAATTATCTTGTACACCAACACTTGCAGTTATCCAAATTGGAGATAATCCAGCCTCGCTTGCCTACATCAAACAAAAACAAAAAGCAGCAGAAATAATTAATGCAAACGTAATAATAAGCAACACCATGTCAGACCTTGAGCGCTTTAACAACGACCCATCAATTCACGGCGTCATTATTCAGCGACCAGTACCAGTATCGATAGAGAAGTATCATGTGAGAATACAAAAAGATATCGACGGATTCGAAAAAAATACACTATATGATGTACCTGTTGCATTAGCGATTCACAAAATACTAAAACAAATCAATGCGGATCTTTCAAAACATATTATCGTTGTCGGAAGAGGGGAGACTGCAGGAAAACCAATTTTTCAGTATGTTCAAAAGTTAAATTGTACGACGTCTCAAATTTTCTCAACAAGTCCAAACAATACTGAATTTCTAAAAAAAGCAGACATCATCATAAGTTGCGTAGGGAAAAAACGTGTGATTACAAGCAGGGATATAAAACAAGGAGTAATTCTTATAAGCGTCGGCATTTGGCGTGATGGTGAAGGTAAACTTCATGGGGATTATGATGAAAAAGATATCAAAGAAAAAGCCTCTTGGTATACGCCCACACCTAAAGGAGTAGGACCAGTAAATGTCGCCTGCCTCATGCAAAATCTTGTCAAAGCGTGTATGCTAACAAAAGGAGGAATTGCTCTATGAAACTATCAGCAGGCGGAGTCGTCATCGTTTTTTTTGTTTCCCTTTTTGCGTTTGTAAAACTTGTCGGCCCCATTCCTTTTAGCATGCAAAGTATCACTACTCAAAAAACCGACTTCTTTACCGTGACAGGGGTTGGAAAGACAACAGTGACACCCGACGTTGCAGTCATAAACGTCGGTGTAACTTCTCAAGGGACAACCGTAAAAATTGCACAAAAAGAATTAAACACCAAAATGGATGCCATTACCAAAAGCATCAAACAATTAGGCGTTGACGCCAAAGACATAAAAACATCCAACTATTCCATAAACCCTCGCTATGACTACCAATCAAGTACCCAACGCATCATAGGATTCGATGCAAATTCATCTCTTACCATCAAAGTTCGTGATATGGATAAAGCCAATGATGTCGTCGATGCTTCTACCGCAAGTGGCGCCAATCAAGTAGGAGGTATATCGTTTGAAGTAGATGATCGTATGAAAGCGGAAAACGAGGCACGGACGTTGGCCGTCGATAACGCCAAATACAAAGCAGAACTCGCAGCTAAAACAACTGGATTTACCTTAGGTAAAATCGTAAATTACTCTGAAGGGACTGATAACGCCATTAGACCAATGATGGCGGTAAAAACTATGGCTCTGGGAGAGAAAGATCAAGATGTAGCCTCTACCGTAGAGCCAGGATCCACAGAAATTACCCTGCAAGTCACGCTAAGCTACCAATTACAATAAAACTCCTCATGACCATACTATAGGACTTGTTTACTCATTTCGTGGGGAGTAGAATGAGTATTCTAGAGCCTCTAATCAAGATTTATCTAATACAGTATATGGGAAGAAAACACGTAAAACCTATCATGCAGCCAGATGATACGACGTGTGGACCAGCGTCTATCAAACATGCACTCAATGTTCTCGGCATCCGCAAATCACTTTCATCTCTTGTAGAACTTTGCAAAACTTCAAGAAACGGCACATCGACCAAAAATATGATTACTGCCATTACGAAACTGGGGCTCTCGGTAATGGCTGTAGAAAACGCAACTCTTCGCCATTTACAAAGCGCTTTAAAGTATCCGCCAGCAAACCCAAGAGCAGCAATTGTTTCTTATCTTTATGACCTCAATGAAAAAGACGAACCGCATATAGAATCTGGACATTGGGCAGTGGTCGCATCCTATTTGTCCGCCAAAAGCCGCATCGTGCTTTTGGATAGTGCATCCGGCAAACGTAAATCCTACAACTGGACAGACTTTCGTTCGCGCTGGTTTGACTACGATTATAAACGAAGAAAAATAACGAAACGCTCAAAAAAATTTCGACTCGTTAAAAGTTGGCAGCCGCAGTTACTTCTGGTTATCGCAAAAACACCGGAAGCATTACCAAAATTCCGAATTAATACGGCCCACATCTTTACACCGATTGCCGCCTAAGAGCGGAGGCAACGATTTCGCTTCTTACCCACGGGTAGCTTTGTTTTCTAACTCCAAAATAGTTGCGATTTTTTTTGGATCTGCACCAGCTAAAAGTACGCCCACCCGATCTTTTTTTCTTATCGCATAACATTCTCGTCTTAATTGACCCAGTAATATATTCTCTTCTTCGTTTAATCCATCCATTCTTGGATTAAAAAATAATATATTCAGTGCATTTTTTGCATGTGATATATGCGTAGCGCTTTCTTCTCGTGACCCGCGACCTAAGGCATTTTTAGCCTTTTGAAACGAAGTCATTGCGTACCTTTTTAAACCGAGAGTAAATAGAGAGTCTCCACGCTCAGAATTATCTGACATATGATGTATTCTTACTATACCACCTATCCAAAGAAGACTGCACGATTTCCCACACAAAATCAGCAAACGTCAACCCGAGCGCTTTATACGAAACGGTCATACCATACTCCTCGTCATCACTAAGCCCCGGATTTGAATTTATTTCCAAAAACAGAGGCTCTTTGTTTTGGCAACGGATATCAAACCGTGCGTAATCTCGATATCCGAAATTCGTAAACGCACGTATACTCATTTCTTCAAGTTTCTCTTTCAACTCGGGGATGAGCTTGGCAAGTATTACGTCAGAATTTTGATAATCCGTGTGACTTGCATCCCAACGGCTTGCATACGTCAAAAACGGTACATCCGTGCCATTGGTGTAACGCACTTCGGATATTGGGAGAACAGTCAGTCCCGATAACCTTTCCAAAAGTGTCACCTGAAATTCTCTCCCTGTCAAAAACTCCTCTGCATACACAGGTTGCTGGTATTCAGCAAGTCTTTTTTTCACAATATTTATTAAATTTTTTGCGTCGTTTACAATCGCTTCTTTTGACAATCCGACGCTTGAATGTTCGCTGCTTACTTTTACAATCAGAGGGAAGTGAAAATCTGTTCGTACCTGTTCATTGCCACTCAAAAATAATTGCCAGCGTGCAGTAGGAAGTCCGACCTCATCTAAACGTTTTTTCATCAGCGATTTGTCACACGATAATAGATATGTCTCTAACGTCGCTCCTGTGTATGGCAGTCCACGAGCATTTATACAATCATATGTCTTTACCGCATACGGCGTATCCACGCCCGTCCACTCGATAAGATTAAATATCAAATCAGAAGGTAAACCGGCAATAACTGAGTCAATGGTGTCTTCTGTCAGTGCAACTAATGTAGGCTTAGCTCCCTTTTCTTTGAGAGCATCCGCCACTTCTCGAGCTGACTCCTCTGTATCTTCCTCCGCCACCACATGCGTAGAATTTTTTATAAATCTTTTTGCAGGTTTATTATATAAAACAGTGATGTTCATAAACACAACACAAATAAATTGCTTTTCGCATCGTATCATACTTACTGCTATAATCGCACGAACTATGGCAGCATCCATTGAATCAAGTGATTATTATTTTCCTTCTGAGTTATCTCCACACAAATGCACATATACAGTGAGGATGTTGCCAATAGATCCTAATGGCAATGTTGCGCTTATTGAACATCGAAATAGTTTTGGGCTTCTAGGTGGCCACGTCACTCAAGATGAACACCGAGCACATCGCCCATTTGATCTTCTCAATCTTTCACATATCATTCCGACAGGAAGAAGAGAAACCTTAGAAGAAGCACATGTAGATTTTGTACCATTCCTTCAACGTGCAAAACATTTAGGTATCGCAGCTGTAGAAGTGCTGAGGTTTTCAGGAAATAAACTACTAAAAACAAATATTCTATCACCAGTTATATATATTGAAACACCTCGCATCAAGTATCCTAATAATATTCTTGTCACATCCATTCATGATCTCCCAAATGATTTATATCCCGATGCAGCGCTGGCACTTTCTCGAGTAAAACAATTAATCCTAAAAGGACCGATAAAAGAGATTAAACCAACATATATAAAACAACCCACGACCTTACGGTCGGGGTTTTAGGATGATTCAGCTCCGAA
>CAYIBX010000040.1:0-5771 GCA_964361785.1 uncultured Gammaproteobacteria bacterium
ATTTTACGAATTGAAAAAACGCTGGGTTTACGGTACCGTATAGAGAGAAGGAGAACGCGTATGGGATCATTTGGTGGATTTTATAAAGGTGAAAAGAAAAAGCAGAAGAAAACAAATCTGGTAAAGACTGCGCAAAAACAACTCTCTGGCGGATCATGGCAGCCACCGGTTGTAGAAATCATAAAAAAGGGCAAGAAGGAGTGGTAACGTGCGGGCATCTTCAATCGTTCGGTTTCGTACGCGATACATTTCGTGGATAATCTTTTGTGTTATCGCAATCATTTTCGTGATACTCATTTATAGTTTATTCTTTCGTGTTCTTAAAGATGTGCCGTTTCGACAAGCATTTGTGATTACCACTGAGCCTTTGCGCATACTTTCGTGGGACAAATCGCGTATCGCTTTGCAAGTAGTATCCATACCGTCAGACATTCTTATCAGTGGCGCATTTGGATACGGTCAGTACTCGCTTGTTGCAATGCGGACACTCGATACAATGGATCATAAAAACGGTCAGCTTCTTAGTGAATCTGTGGCACAAGCTGTAGGTGTGCCGATTACAGGAACGATTATTACGGAAAGTCAATCATCGGACAGGCCAGTGCTTGAGAGTTTGAAAAAAATATTTTCATGGCGGTCTATCGGTGTGAGAATAGTAGGTCGTATTGGTACGACAGTCTCCCTATCTGATTGGATACATTTAGTGTTTATGGTACATGCGTTAGGTACTGATGATATAGAAGTATTGAATTTGACTTCAGCAGTAAATGATCTCGTTCGGCCAGATGGCACGACAGTACATGTACTCGATTCAGAGAAAGTGGATTACATAGTAGGCAATACTCTGCATGATGCAAGGCTTCGGAATGAAAACAAAACAGTTACTATTATCAACACGACTATGGTTTTTGGTATAGGATCAAAAGTAGCGCGGATGATTAATCGTTTTGGGATACAGGTAGTATCCGTAGGCAATGAAGCCCAAGCTATTACTCATTGCGAATTAGCGACTGATAACAGGACAAGATCGTCATTAACGTATAAATTTTTGAAAGTATATTTTAAGTGTCGTGATACTGATGTGGCAGGGGACAGTGCTGTGTCTGATATTACGATTCGTTTGGGAAGTAGCATTGCAGAACTGTTTGATACAAGGGGTGAATGAAACACACTTATTCCGTAGCATCGTCATTTGTAGTATCTCCCTCTGAGAGTGTATCTTTTTCGCCATCAAGTTTTGCATAGGGAACATAGATACCGGTGGATGCAAATGATGGTTGGTTTAGAAAGCGTTTGCCCCGCATGGTTTCTCGGATGAAAAGGACCAGCGAGTTTTTTCCGATGGATTTGATGTGCACGGTGTACGAGTTGCCACCGCTTATGAATTTGATAAGTCGAAAGGCAATGTCATCTGGAAGTGCTCCAAGATATATGTTGTTGGTTGTCCGTACTTCAACGGCATGTTTTTTGGTCTTAAGCAGCACTTCTTCACCAGGACACGCGCAGGAGAGTGCTTGAAGAGGCGCCGTATTGACACATTCGACTATTTTCGTTTTCCCTGGTTCCTCCAAAAACATCATTGGGGATCGTCCAGAGAGCGAAGTTTTTTTGAGGTCTTTTTGTCGTACTAACCCCAGCTTTTTTACATTTTTTATCGCAATTTGGTTGTATTCATCGAGTTTTATCACTTTTTGAAACGTTTTTTTGGCTGTGGTAATTTGACCTAACTGAAGGTAGGCAAATCCTAATCGATTGAGCGTATTAACGCTCTCTTTGTTTTGTTTCAACAGTGCAATGTTTATGTGTATAGCATCGAGCCAGTTTTGTGCAAGTGCTGCATTGATCGCGTCTTGTTCTGTGTAGTTTTGAGTGGTCATTTTATAGCTGTACACTTTAGGTGTATGAAGAAAAAGTGTATAGGTTTCGTAGGAAAAGTCAATACAGGAGAACTCTCGGATAAAAAATGATACCATAATGGGGAAGCGATGAATAAAATAGTACTTTTTATCAGTAAACGGTTTAAGCGCTGGGATAGGCGCATGACATTATCCAAGCGCCAACAGTTCGTCGGTATTACGCTTATACTGACGTTTTTGATGATGCTTACGCAGCTCGTGTCAGTAGATTTTCGGTATCCTATGGTATTTGTCATGGCATTGGTAACGTATGCGCTGACGGCTTTTGCGTTGCGGGACGATCTTTACGGAGCAGAGTGGATTGCACTTTTGACATTGCCGACGCTGTTTACAGCTGCTGTCGCTCTCTTTTATTTTTTACTCCCGAGTCGATGGTTGACGAGATTGCCTATCGTCGGATTATATGCAGTCGGACTGTATGCGTTGCTTCTTACAGAAAATATTTATAATGTAGCTGCGTCGCGCACCATAGCACTGCTTCGAGCAGCGCATTCCGTAGGATTTTTATTGACTCTTTCGACTTTTTTTCTTTTGGCGCAGACGCTGTACGCATTTCGTTTTTATCCGATCGTTAATGCGTTTGGAATTATGTTGATCGCGTATCCTTTGATAGTTCAAATTTTGTGGGCTATGGAATTAACGCCAAAGATAGGGGAGAAGGTAAAGCAATTAACCATAGTGATAACGTTGGTGCTTGTAGAGATTTCATGGATATTTTCTTTGTGGCCGACACGATCCTCATTGCGCGCGTTATTTTTGACGACCTGTTTTTATGGGTTAACTGGTATGGCGCAGCAGTACTTGGGCGACAGGCTCTACAAGCGTACAATATGGGAGTTTTTTAGCGTGGTATTTATTGTATTCTGCATTGTGCTTCTGGGCACAAATTGGCACAACAATCCGTAAAAGAAATTTCTAATTTCTAATTACGAAATGAGAAAAGGGGAGTAGGGAAGGTGAATACACTTAAGGTTGAAGCAGGCAGGTATAGTTTGATATAGTTAGGTATTGATAATTATAGGCCTATGTGGATAATTAATTTCACGGTATAGCAGGATTATTTTCACAGTCTTATTTAGCTTCATACTTCGCTCCCTTACTCACCTGAGTACATGATGTGTGCGTATTTGTTATAGTTTAGATTGTTAATACGCTCTATACTGCGTTACACTATCATAGAGCATCGTCTGGATTAGCCTCAAAAGCATTATTTTAGCGCGTCAATACGCGCTAAAATATACCCGAACAAACTTTCCTCGCACTATAACGCATCAGACTGCTTGTTGTTTGCGAAATCTCTTCATCTAATAACCTTGGGTTTCATTATGCGGAGCGTACTACTACTCTATAATACGACGTGTATGCTACGTGACCCTGACATCTTCTAGCCTCAATAATATCATTATAGAGCGTATTAATAAGCTAAATTGAGAGGAGCATAAATAACCCGAACGACCTCTTTTTGAATGCGACTTTACTGTTCCATACATACTAAACCATGTACGTGACAGGTTGTCACAGCACATGCGCATAATTGCAGCAACTCTTCGAGAGTATCCGGAGTTACTCTCCCTTTCAAGACATATAAGAAATAAAAGGTGCGTTCTTTTCAGGGGGAACATATTGCTTATATGACGCACAATAATACTTTTGCGACATCACGAAGTGGGTTGATCGAGAGCGTGCATTGTTGCTCGTGTTTCTTGTGTTATCGCAAAATGCACATTTAATTAAACAATATACGATGTTTCTTATGTATTGTTGCGTGTGATTTACTCGCCTGTTTATTTCTATTGACCTGTTTTTTGTTTTATGTCTTTTTCAATATTATGGAGATTTTTTTGTCGAATTTTCTTCGGATTATTTAGAGGTTGTATTTGAGGATGACTACTTGTGCGTTGAGCGATTATCGAAGGCGCTCTAGGTCACTACAGGGGCTCAAATTTAGCCTCAATTTTGGCGGAACTTGTACGTGTCAAAAATTCTGGTTTTTGATGGATGACAGCCAGCATTTGTCTCGACTAAAGACACATCATTAATCATAAAATTTCCCATGTTTCTGTTTCTTAGTATTTTAAGTTTTTGTAAAAATTCTGATGACGGTTTGTGAACATATCGACAAATTGTTGTATTGGCAAAAACGATTTCATCAGTGAAATATTTTTTGTCATCTGGTATGCCAGTCTTTATAAATTCTTGGCGAAGATTTCGGATAAATTGATCATATTCTGGTGTGATCAGCACGATAACAGCAACACTGGTCGGCATCGATAAAACTCCATGTAGCACGACTGGGAACGCATTTTCTGCAGGAACAAGTCTTGCGAGTAGCTGTTTGGATCTTTCGATATCGCTTTGCGTATATGAAGGCGGATCATGGATAACACGAATGCTATGAAGCGTTATATGGAGTGATGCATTTGCATAGTAATACTGCGTTGGATCTAATCGTTGTAATGGCTCGATTATTTTGGTTTGGATTGTATTGGCAATGTCGTTTGATAAAAAGCAGTTTGCGCTAAGACACAGTTGAGTGTCAGTCGCGTAGTTGGTTTGTAGAGGAACTATGGTTGCGGCGTTTGCATTAAAGGAGAGACGTGTTTCCATTTGGCGCATTAGAGTAAGCTGTTTTTGTTGAAATGGTGTCATGCATACATTTTAACATATTGACAAAACAATACGACGTCGTACATTATAAATTGTGTAGACATTAAAAAATGTCACACAATTTTGCGCTATTGTAGCGACGTCTTCATAGACGTACGCAAAATAGCTTTGTAGAGACGTGGAATTAATTATGAACTTAGAACAACTTCTTAAAGAATTTTTGGAATATTTGGAAATTGAGCGAAATGTTTCGCATTTGACTATCCGCAACTACAAACATTATTTGGAGCGGTTTTTGGCCCACCTTCGCCAAGGCTTCGGCGGGCAAGGCTTCCCTACCCCACCAGATATTACAGCAGAGGCAATTCGTCAGTATCGATTGTATTTATCGCGATTTACTGATGATCATCAGATGACCTTAAAACGCGTGACGCAAAATTATCATCTCATTGCGCTTCGAAGTTTCTTGAAATATTTAAATAAACGTGATATTTCAGTCATTTCTCCAGATAAAATTGAATTGCCAAAGGCCGAGAGTCATTCCATAAAATTTTTGGATCATGATCAAGTAATACGATTATTAAATCAACCAGAAATTTCAAAGACAGAAGGACTTCGTGATAAAGCAATTTTGGAAACATTATTTTCCACAGGTCTTCGTGTGTCGGAATTAGTGTCATTAAACCGAGAACAAGTAAATTTAGAGCGGAGAGAATTTGGCGTGGTTGGCAAAGGTCGTCGTGTTCGTATAGTTTTTTTGTCAGACTCTTCCGTTACATGGATTCAGCGTTATTTGGCTACGCGAGAGGATGAATTAGCACCACTGTTTATCCGCTATAGTGGCAAAAAACCAGATGAACATGATACGACAGGATCCTCAATTCGACTGACCGCGCGAAGTATACAAAGGCTCGTTGATAAATATGCAAAAAAAGCCAAGCTTCCTATTAAAATTACTCCACATGGATTGCGCCACAGCTTCGCGACAGATCTTTTAGGAAACGGCGCAGATCTTCGTGCGATACAAGAATTGCTAGGACATAAGAATGTTTCAACAACCCAAATTTATACCCACGTAACAAACCCTCAACTTCGCGCTATTCATGATAAGTTTCATAGTAACTAAGGTGTGGGAAAGTATTTTGTAACACTATTTGATGGATCATAGAAAAATACAGTGTAAAAATTTCTATTTAAAGCTCCAAGCTTAAATCCCCGGCCGTAAGGCCGAGGGATGGAGCGATCCCT
>CAYIBX010000041.1:0-2541 GCA_964361785.1 uncultured Gammaproteobacteria bacterium
GGATCGCTCCATCCCTCGGCCTTACGGCCGGGGATTTAAGCTTGGAGCTTTAATATGATTTGACTATTGATTATCAACCGTTCGTTCTACTTCATCGACGTTTGTGGGCTTGACGAGTTGAAACAATGCTACCACACCATACGCAATGATTGCGTAGACTGCCATAGCAATAAGAGTAGACCATTCAAAGATGAAGTTTGAACTCACGGATGTATTTAGTATTCCAGAAAAAGGATTAGAAAAAAAATCGCTCAGCGCATAAATCACACGAGTAAATCCACTCGATGTATTTGCGCCCATAAGCTTTAGTATTATTCGAAATGTCAAAAGCACTTCGATAACGCCTAATAAATACCATATAAACTGATAGCTTCGAAAAATTGCTTTTTTCGTTTCGTACGTTTTTTGTGGAGAGCCTGTCTCAACTGTAGGAGAAATTACTCTCGTTTGTCGCACAACTCTTTCTGAAGTTGGGTTTGATACTGTGGTAACCTCTTGAACTTCTGCATGTTGCTGTACTGTCATCGTGACGCAATCGTAAGACAATACCGTGAAACATATCTGCAATCTGCTTCACTAAAATAGTGTAATATACATCACAAATTATGTGTATCTCTTACAATGCCTTCGGGGGACTAGAAGACAATTCAAGCTCAAGTTTTTTTGTATTGGCAAACAACATAGAATGATCTATATATTTTAGTAAGCCCTTCTTCTCCAATTTTACAATTTCGATATTTGCCGTCTCTCGAGCGATACCGACAAGTGTCGCAATATCTTGCTGGGTAAAACGATGATAAACTATGACGCTGTCGTTTTTCTTTTCTCCAAAATGTTTAGCAATATATATCAAAATTGAAATTACTCTCCTATATGCATCACTAAATACTAAATGTTCTACTCGAGTGAGCGTCTCAGCGTAATCTTCTAACAATCCACTCATTAATGCAAAAATAATAGTCGGTTTATCTTTGATAAAATCAACGACCTGATCTCTGGGAGCGCGGCCCACTTCTACAGGTGTTAACGCTTCAAAATAATACACATTTGGTGTACCATTTATCGCCCATACCATAGGAAAATAGGCGACAGGCTTTAAAATATGAAGGGTAAGCTCAAGACCTGTTTTGGCAATAGTGTATTGCCGGACATAGCCTTTGGTAAGACAAAAAATGCCGAGAGGATCATCATCCGCACGAATAAGAATTTCGCCCTTCTTATAATTTCTCGTGGTAAATTGAGTATAAAACTTTTCAAATTCCTTAGTTTTATAGGTTGTCATACCGTACAGTTTCCATGTATTTGTAGTATATGCCTGAAAGAAAATAAAAAGCAAGATCAATAAAAAACTTAACTCGTCTTTGGGTAATGACACTTCTTGAAGTGTTAGTCAAATAGGGTACCGCACAGCTTCATATCACTTTGATAAATTATACGGCTGGTCTTCATACGATCCGTCCCTGTATACGGAAATATTTTTTAATCCTTTTTCATGAGCCAGTATAAATGTATCATAAACGTCCCGAATCGTTGCTGTCTTTGCCAAATTAACGGTCTTTGACGCGGTTTCATCTATAACGCCGCCGGTTCCGACAAGTGCCGCAGTCATTTCTATATGATCGGAAGGCGTTATTTCGGTTGCGGTCCGTAAACATTCTTTTGCATGCTTATGGAGCTTAGTTTTACGAAATGATCCGTCACGACAAGCTTTCTGAAGTATTTTATCGGCATTATCACTATATTTTTCAACATACGTTCTCACGGATTTTGATACGTTCCCAACCGAATCCGGTATGCCGAAAATCGGCTCTATCCCGAAACTTGCATCCATAAGAAGCGACACGCGTGCGGCAGGAGGCTGCGTTAACGTATGAATATTGCGGAGTAATCCGGTCTCACTGATCCTATCGCTTAATTTTTCCCAATCCCTGGCGGACACCGTATTCGTTGAAAAATTATACCGATTCTTCAAATATCCCTTAAAATATTTATTCTTATCTTTGTGCTTCATTGCCTCACATGGCCCGCGCTGTTTAGCCAGATCAACAGACGCACATTTTGACACATAATTCATAAACGATACGACATCGCGTACGAGCGTTCGGGCTCCGACGGAAGCATATGGAATATCATAATAGAGAAGTGTGTCGGCAATTCCGGAGACGGCAATGCCGATTTTTCTTTTCAATTTTGCGATACGGGTGCTCTCCTTATCGGGATATCGTGTTGCACCATATTCTACCGCATTATCAAGTGCTCGTGTTACAACACGTATTACCTTATCCAGGAACGTATAATTAATTCCTTTCGGCGTACAGAATTTGGAAATATTGACGTAAACGAATTGGCACGTTTCCCCGACGGACAACCCCATTTCCGCACAAGGCGGTGCCGACGTATACGGAGCAAGATCCGAAACCGGATTATCCCTGTTCATACGTTCCAGGTTAATAATGCTTGGATCTCCGATATGCCATGCGCTTTCGGCAATATCCATAAGAAGTTTGCATGAATTGCTGCTTCTATCGCTCACCGCGGCAT
>CAYIBX010000042.1:0-2303 GCA_964361785.1 uncultured Gammaproteobacteria bacterium
CTTTAACTTAAAAAATACCTGTTGCAATGAAATCGGATCCATCGCTTGTTTCCAGACAAATTGATTTGTTTTACATGAATACAAGGAAGCTCCTCCGTCTAAAATACATAAATCGTCAATGTCTAACGCATGCATTATTGATTTAGTCGCTTTGTATGATCTCCCTGTAGCAATCGACACATGACACAATTTTTGTGCTTTCTTGACTGCATCAATCACTCGCTTTGAGGGCATGCCATCAGGACGAGAAGAAATTGCGGTCCCATCGAGATCAAATACAAGTGCTTGTATGTTCATACTATTGCCCTCCTTCGCCCTTTAGACTTCGGCGGATGAAAGCGGAGAACTATTTATAATGATATAACCTATTTTTCAGGCAAAACAATATCAATAGTTCCTTTTGAATCTTGAATAAGTGTCGCCAATCGATCAGTGTCAACCTCAGGCGTGTTGATGTTATCGTAAACATATCCAGGCCATGACAAAACCATATCCCGTTCTTTTTGATCCTTTTCTAGATCAATATGTGAATGAGGGCCTCGCTCATGAAGCCTTTTTCTTCGTAAGGCAAACGGCACACATAAATGATACAACTGTACAGGGCAATTTATATTTAGTCGGCTCATAAAGAAAGAGATGTCATCCTTCGTCAAAAATCGTTCGCCGATGACGATAATTGTATAGTCTTCCAAAAGATATCTATTTATTGTATTGGCGAAGTTCTTTCGTGCTTTCGATTGATCTGTTTCTTCAAGTAATTTACTTTTCCAAATCCAGGAAGGGTTAATTTGCTCGACAAACGTATCTAAATCCATAAGGATAACGTTATTTTCAAGTTTTTTGAGTTTTTCAACAAGTAATGTCCCAAGAGTATTTTTTCCGGATGCAGGGCCTCCATCAATGAGAATTAGTTTCATATACGACTAATAATACTATGCTTCTTCAAGAATGCTCTTCCTGAACCAGATTTGAGATATTGTTCAAATGTAAAAGCTGTGTGTTCTGCATTAAATGCAAAATAAGTTATTAACTTTACCGGCATCCTGTTCTTTGTGGCTGCTATGTATCCTTTCTGATGTCTAGATATTCTATCTTTCAAATCATTTGTGCCGCCAATATATGTTTTATTATCTGAACATAAAAGAATATAGCAATAAAACATATATACATATAATACTACGTTGAGAAACTCGACTTCGTTAAAACTACGTCGAAGTGAAGCGGATTTATCTCGCTGAAACCGAGCCGAATCCAGCCTTCGTTCCGCCTTTGGCGGAACTTCGGCGAGGTGAAAGCGGAGAGGGCGAGATTCGAACTCGCGGTAACTTGCGTTACGGAGGTTTAGTAAACCTCTGCACTAGGCCACTATGCGACCTCTCCAAATTAAAAACATTTATCCTGCCTCATTTTATCATGTTTTTCGTGCACAACCACTTCAATGATAAACGAGGATTGACTTAAGAAACGTTGAAGAAAACGTCATCTGTTTAAATACGTTATGGTTAATTGTAAAACAGTCGCAAAAGAAACCCATAGAAGATATGGAATTTGCATATAGGTAATCCATCGTGCGTAGGGATAAATAAACTTCATTGCCCACACCAACGTGGCAAGTACGAAAAGAATGTCAATTGCCGCAAGAATATTATTTTGTAATCCGAATTGGATTGGGGTAAACAATGCATTAAATATAAGGTTCAATGCGAATGGCAATGCAATTATTATAGCCAACTTTTTCTTTTTTTTCTTACTCCACAATCGCCAAAACACCGCACCAAAAGAAACCGCGATTAAAATATACAAAATCGACCATACGGGACCAAAAAGCCATGACGGTGGCGCCCATGAGGGCTTGATGAGTTGAGAATACCAATTATATGTATCCATATAGGTATACTATACAGCCTCTTCCTGCTCCGGGTAAAATGCAGGAGTAGTAATAAGAAGCATTTTGCAGTTTCCTTTATACGTAAACGTTGATCCGGCAGGAATAACTACTAAATCTTCTTTCACGAAGTTTTCTTTTTCTCCATTTATTTCAAAATATCCTTCACCCTCCAAAATGTAATAGATGAAGTCGCATTCGTGCTCGATAATAGTCGACTCGTGGCCCTTCTTGGTTTCAATAATGCATACGCCAGTTTTCTTTGCAATAGTCGCAACAGGAAATACTTTTCCTTTTATGCCGACTTTTTCAAAAGAGTAATTCGTTGGTTTTTTGAGAATGTGTAGTGACATAGATATTAGTTAATAGACGTGTTGCGATATAGCTTCATTCAGTAGCCGTGACGAGAGGTTTTTGG